>CAMCMD010000005.1 GCA_945875975.1 Rickettsia typhi | reverse complement strand
GATTGATTGTGTAAATTCTCATAAGTTATAATCAGAAAAATTATAATTTAAGAGAAAACCAATATGACTAATAATTTAGAAATTGCAAAAATCAATGCAGCAGTAGATCTACTAATTGAAAGTGACGTAGATTTATCTAATGCTCTAGGGAAAGACGGCTTAATCAAACAACTAAGTAAACGCATCTTAGAACGCGCTCTAGAAGCCGAAATGAACAATCATTTAGGTTATAGCCGTTATGATAGATCTAATATTCAAAACGCTCGTAACGGTGAATTTCAGAAAAATCTTGTCACGGATAATGGAGTAATAGAACTTAACGTGCCCAGAGATCGTAACGGTGATTTTGAGCCGATTATCGTTAAAAAGAAGCAAAGTAGAATAGCTGGTTTAGATCAAAAAATAGTATCGTTATACGCCAAAGGAATGAGCTTATCTGATATAAAAACTCAGATACAAGAGCTGTACGATACTGATATTAGTGAATCCTTGATTAGCAAAATTACTGACGGTGTAGCGGAAGAAGTCAAAGCTTGGCAAAGTAGAGCTCTTGAAGTTATATACGGAATAGTATTTTTTGATTGTTTGGTAGTTAAGGTTAGGCATGAAAAACGCATTATCAACAAAGCGGTATATGTGGCTTTAGGCATTGATCTATCTGGTCAAAAAGACATTTTAGGCTTATGGATTAGCGAAAATGAAGGAGCAAAATTTTGGTTAAATAATCTAACTGAAATGAAGAATAGAGGTATGTCTGATATGCTGATTGCCTGTACCGATAATTTAACCGGTATGTCCGAGGCTATCTCCGCCGTATACCCAAAATGTGAACACCAATTATGTATTGTACATCAGATTAGAAATAGTTTGAAATATGTATCATATAAAGATCGTAAGGAGCTAGTTGCCGACTTAAAGCCTATATATCAAGCTTCAACTGAGGATGCGGCTCATACTGCTCTTGAAGCTTTTGACTCCAAGTGGAGCAAGCAGTATCCACAAATTGCTAAATCTTGGTACAATCACTGGGAAAATTTGGTATTATTTTTGCAATACCCAGAATCCATTCGTAAAATTATTTATACCACAAATGCCATTGAATCTCTTAATAGTCAGCTAAGGAGGGTAACAAAAAATAAGCGAGTATTTCCAAGTGATGAATCAGTTTTTAAGACACTATAACTTGACAATTAATTATATCACTGCAAAATGGACTATGCCAATTCAAAATTGGGGTGAAGCTATGGCTCATTTTTTGATAAAATTTGAAGATAGAATTCATAACAATATTTAGGGGCTTATGTATTAATTTACACAATTGGATGGAAAGTCCCAAAGGTTTTTACTATAGCTTGAGTAATTGCTTGGCAAAAATTCTCATATTGATCAATAATTTTGCGTAAGTAATTTTTAAAGTTAGCCCAGCAATGCTCAATAGGATTTAGGTCCGGTGAATAGGCAGGTAAGTATAACAAATGACATCCAGCTTTTTCTATTATTTCTTTGGTTAACGGTGATTTATGAAAGCTAGCATTGTCTAATATGACATATTGCCCCTTACGTAAATTAGGACAAAGTTGCTCTGCTAGCCACTGATTAAACAATTTAGTATCGGTAAATCCTCCATATTCCATAGGCGCAATTAATTGCTTAGAACCAGGTGTATGACCAGCAATAATGCTGCGCCTTTCTTTCCGAAATCCTTCTACTTCTCCATAAGAACGACAACCTTTTTCAGACCAACCATAAACAGGGGCAATATTATCATCTACCCCCATTTCACTCACAAAATACTAAATCTGTTGCATCTATTTGTTTTATCTGCTCCATAAACTCTTTTCTTTTTTGTTCATCCCTAGATTTGTAGCTTGGTTCTTTTTTTATATGTAATCTTCATCCTTGATAGTGCATCGTAAAAAGTACTCATGGCTAGACCGGGAGCAACATTATTTTTTATTGTTTTACCATCAGCATTAGGATTTATAGACAAGTATTCCAGCACTTTATTACGATCATTGAACTTTATTACCTTACCTGTTTGATAGTGTTGCTTGGAACTATAATCTCCGGTTTCTTTATATCTTCTAATCCAGCTTGAAATAGTATGACGCTCTATATTAAATAATTTAGCTAATTCTATTATCTTATATTTACCTGTTTTATATTTTGAGATTACTCTATCTCTTAAATCCTCACTGTATGCTCTCATTTTTGCCTTTAAAATACTCAATGTATCACATTATACGGTAGAATTCTAATCGCCTTAGCTATAAAATAAAAATATTGAATACTAAATCTCAATGGTTACAATGATCTTATGTTTTTAGCAAGAGATAAAGAAATAATAATCAAATATAATAAGACAGAACTTAACCCTATAATTTATAAATCACAAGGAGAGTATTTATAAGCAAGAAGGAGATTAATTTTAGGACGAAGTTAATATATCATTTAAGCAAGAATTCTATGTTATTAGGTAATTTAATATATGAATAAGACATAAAGCTGACAGAAATTATAGTAGATCCACAAAAATTATGACAATTGTGGACCGGAAACCATTGAAAACTTGGTTGTCCATATCACCAATTATAGACTAGAGGAGTAGAAAGATATTGTGCGTTACATTCAGTATTGCTACACTGGAAGATACGTTAAACGTCTCATATTATAGGTGCTACGGCTAATTCGTCAATGTTTAAACTTTAGTAGTTTACGGTATTTGGAAAATTTCAGATATCGTGATAGTACTAAGGAGAGAGGTTACGGGCACTAGTTTTTCGAACGAAATAATGGGTTCGAAAAACTAGTGCTTGAAATCATAGGTAAATTAGATAACTATGTAGTAAAAGTTAATATTTATGACAACGAAAAAACACAATATTCCAGAAGTTTCAATTAAAAGCACTAAAGATCAGATCTTAGCGGCTTATAACGAGGTGCTGACTTCATTAAACGAGAAACAAATCGCTATTCCTGAGGAACAAAAGAAGCAAGAAGAGAAGAAAGAAGTGGTTAGCAAAGCTGCTAGTCATTCATCTGATGATATACTTGCTGACTTAAGCACTCTAAAATCAAGAACTATTAAAAAAGTTGACAGTCTATCAGAAGAGCTTTTGAGTGAATTTCAAAAATTGGCTAATTTGCGTGAGGCTATTATTTTGGAGCAAAAGCACTTGCAGGAATTATACCAAATCAATGAAACAGCTAATACGTTATCAGCCTTGTTGCAAGCGCAAGCTGAACAAAAGGAACGTTTTAAGCTAGAGATGGAGCAGACAAAACAGAATTTTGGAGCAGAACTGGCTGACCAGAAGTTTAATTGGCAACAACAATCTACTCAGCTTGAACAAGATTATAAAGAACAAAAAGCTAATCTTGAAAAAACTAGAAAGCGCGAGGAAGAAGAATATAATTATGTCTTGGAGCTAAAGCGACGCAAAGAGACTGATGAGTATAATAACAAAAAAGCGAATCTAGAAAAGGAATTATCTGATTTAAAAGATAATTTATTAAAACGAGAAGCTGATTTAGCAACAAAAGAACAGGATTATGATTCTTTCAGAATACAAGTAGAGCAAATTCCAAATCAGATAAAAGAAGAAGTAACTAAGGCAGAAGAATTATTACGTAGCAATTTGTTGCAGCAATATGAGTTTGAAAAGCAAATGAAGCAAAAAGAATATGATGGACTATTAAAACTAAAAGAGCAGAGCATTCATTATCTTGAAGATAAAATCAATAAACAGGAAGCAAGAATCAAAGAGCTGACTGACAAAGTAGATAATGCGGCGCAGCAAGTACAGTTGATTGCTTGTAGAGCTCTAGATACTTCTGCTGGTCGTGTTACAAATATGAATGCAACAAGTAAATTTGAGGAAAAAAATCAGTAACAAACCATGACGAAAGCTAATAATGCAAAAACCAATAGCGCTACAAAACAGTAACCGCTCGAGATTTTTGGTTGGTTCTGATGATTTTGCTAAATTATTATTCAAAAGCGATATCTTCGTTGATAAAAGCCTTCTTGTTAAAGATCTCATGAAGATAGTGACGATTTATATTAATCACTAGTCCGAGGTGCTTTGGTAAGAGCCTTAACATGGATATAGTACGTAAGTTTCTTGAAATTGAAGTTGATAGTAACGGCGCAGTTTTATTTTTAGAATCGAAGATTAATCGCAAACTCTTTATTGGTGGTGAGGTAGATTTGGGTTTGGTGAAAATAAAATATTAAAACCGCTGAAGATTGCACATAATAAAATGCAATGATAAAACAGGGTCGTTTTCCAGTCATCTGGCTCAACTTCAAAGAAGTTAAGGGTAATGGTTATCAGAAAATGGAGGATAAAATCAATTTTACCTTTCAAAGACTCTATGATCAATACTCATACTTACTCTATAGCTCTACTTTAAGCAAGAATGGATAAGGAAGTTTTGCAACGAGTCTTAAGTGAGATACTTTGTAATACCAGATTGATAAAGCTTGATTAAAGAAGATTTATTGCACAACCCACTATAAATCTTTTGTGGTAATTTTGCTACCGGAAAATGAGGATGAGAAATCCATGCACTTCTCTCTCCTCATTAATACTACTATAACAATTGGTATATAGGTGTTTGAATAATTAATATTTTTATGGAGGCTTTGGTTATGAAATCGTTCACAACGCTGAGCCATTTCTTACAAAATCCCTATAGTTAAAAGCAACTATAAACCCACAAAACATTGAATGGTTTAGCTAGTGCAATTCACGCGCTACTTAAAAACCATACATTTATAATGAAATTTAGTACATTAAACTTATGATTACGATAAATAATTTAGCTATGCAGTATGGCGCAAGACTTTTATTTACTGATGTTAATTTGAATTTGAATGCAAACCACAGATATGGTCTTGTCGGCTCTAATGGAGCTGGGAAATCCACTTTTCTCAAGCTCATAATGAAAGAAGAAGAGCCCAGTAACGGAGAAGTAACTGCGGTGAGGAATGCTCGTATTGGCTGCTTAAAACAGGATCAATTTGTTTATGAAAATACACCTATTATTGATGCAGTAATTGCTGGAAACAAGGATTTGTGGCAAGCAATACAAGAAAAAAATAAATTGCTTGAACTTGAAGATCTTGATAATGAAAGTGGCTATAGGCTAGGTGAACTTGAGCAAATTATTTTTGATAATGACGGTTATGTTGCTGATATCTTCGCAGCTGAGCTACTTGTTGGTCTTGGCATTAAAAAGGAATTACACTACCAGCCTGTATCTGTATTATCTGGTGGTTATAAATTACGAGTATTGCTTGCTCAAAGCTTGTTTAATAACCCTGATGTTTTGTTGCTGGATGAACCAACTAATCACCTTGATATTATTTCTATCTATTGGCTAGAGAATTATCTGAAAGAGAAATTTAAAGGCGCTTTATTATTCATTTCACATGATGTGATGTTTTTAAATAATGTTTCCACTCATATTTTAGATATTGATTACGGTGAGATTAGCCAATATACAGGTAATTATGATAAATTCGAGTCGCAAAAGCAGCAAATTGTTGAGCATAAAATGCATGAGGTAAATTATCTAGAGAAAAAGCTCGCCAAGATGCAAGAGTTCGTTAATAAATTCCGTGCAGGGACAAGGTCAAAGCAAGCATCATCTCGTGAAAAACAAATGGATAGAATTGAGTTGCCAGATATTCAGAAAAGTTCGAGAGTCTCTCCTTATTTTAATTTTAAACAGAAACGCACTTCTGGGAAACACGTTTTGAAGGTTGAAGCAATTGCCAAGTCTTATGGTGAACAACCCATACTTAATAAAGTAAATTTTAGTATTGGTCGTGGTGAAAAGGTGGTCGTAATTGGTGCAAATGGTATTGGTAAATCTACCTTACTAAAAATTCTGCTTGGTAAAATCAAGGCGGATATGGGAGAGTATGAGTGGGGATACGAGTCTCAAATTTCATATTTCGCACAAGATCACCATGAGTTATTAAACGAGAGTATGAGCGTCATTAATTGGTTGTCTAGCCAGGCGGCAAATGAATTAACTGGTACTATTCGTAGTGTACTTGGGCAAGTATTGTTTCGTCAAGATGAGGTTAATAAGAATATCTTGCATTTAAGTGGTGGTGAAGGCGCAAGGCTTCTGCTAGCAAAAATTATTCTTGAAGAAGGAAATGTTTTGGTACTCGATGAGCCAACTAATCACTTAGACATTGAATCAAAGGAAACTTTAAAGCAAGCTTTAATAAATTACGAAGGAACGTTAATTTTAGTAACGCATGACAGGGATTTTGCCACTGATATTGCAAACAGAGTTATAGCTCTTACCACTAAAGGAGTGGTTGATTTTAAAGGAACATATCAGGAATATTTAGCTAGGCACTCAAATGATTATTTAAATAGTAATTGGGTTGTAGCTAATAAAGGACTCGGTACAAAATAGAGGGATGTCGCAAACAGCAATTAAAGATAATAAGATTTATATTTATACTAGTATTTTACCGCCTATTATTTATAATAAATATTTGATTAGTAATAAGTTTTAGCTGTGTGATGTATGAGTTTTTTCTTCAAGTTGTTTGGTTCGTTAAAAGCCTAGGCTATTTTGGCATATTTATCATGACATTTATTGAAAGCACCTTTATACCTATTCCTGCCGAAATTACCTTAATACCGGCAGGTTATCTTGTACACAAGGGGGAAATGAGTGGACCGTTAGTATTGCTAGTTAGCTCTTTAGGCACCCTTGGGGGAGCGCTTGCTAATTATTATATTGCTTATTTTTTTGGCCGTTTATTATTTATAAATAAGGGAAAATATTTTTTTCTGAATCAATCGAAATTAAACAAAATAGAACAGTTTTTTGCCGAACATGGAGCAATATCGGTTTTTACTGGAAGATTTTTGCCTGGGGTAAAACATTTCATTTCATTTCCTGCAGGGCTGGCCAAAATGAATTTAAAGCTTTTTGTACTATACACATCGATCGGTGGCACTATTTGGTGTACTATTTTAATAACATTGGGTTATGTGATTGGAGAAAATGAGTTCTTAATTAAAAAATATTTAAAGCAATTCAACCTTATTCTCATACTATCAGCAGGTGCTCTAATTATTTACTATATATGGAAAAGGCGACAAAATAAAAAAACTAAGTGAATATGGAGTAGACTTAAAGCAAATGGAGTATCTATTCGGTGCTTTAGGTAACAAATAATAAGATTGATTTCTACTTTAGATTCGGTAATTACTTACATACATATTTTTAGTTGAGGATCTGGATCAAAAAAGCTAATATAAATTCATTAATTTTTTTGAAAACTTCTTAGGTAGTTTAACGAACCAGCATAGTGTAAGAAGTATGTCAAAAGCAGAGCATGCGTTAGAGCAGCTTACAAAACAAAAAGAGGGGATGATAAGAATTCCTCCGTTTATTGGAAAGATGATGCAGAAGGGCACTTTAACAGCAAAAAAGTAGAGATACTTACAAAATTATTGTTTACTTATTGTTTTATAATGTTATAAACGGAGAGATATAAATCAATCTAGAGTTGACCATGAATTTTGATGTAGATATTGCCATTTTTGTTGGGTATTTAATAATAAATGTTGGGTTTGGTCTGTATTGGGGAAGAAATAATAAAACCATTCAAGATTATGCGTTAGGTGGTAGAAATTTTAGC
Source organism: Rickettsia typhi (assembly GCA_945875975.1). GTDB lineage: Bacteria > Pseudomonadota > Alphaproteobacteria > Rickettsiales > Rickettsiaceae > Megaera_A. The sequence continues at coordinate 69,260 of CAMCMD010000005.1, read as the reverse complement.
ACTAGTACTCTTGTTTCCACGATAATGGCTGGTTACCTGGGAGGAGATTATCTTTTTATTACCTTAGCGCAGGTGTACACCACTGGTTTGCATTATGCCATAGGATGCTTGGGAATGGCATTTGGGTTGTCTATAATTGCTTATGTGTTTGTTCCGAGAATGGGAGAATTTTTAGGAAAAGTTTCTATAGCTGAGGCAGTAGGTGGATTATATGGGAAACGAGTAAGACTGATCGCAGCAATTTGTGGCTCAGTAGTGGCCTCTGGGTTTGTAGCATTACAATTTAAGGTTTTTGCTACTATTTTTAAGTCTTACTTAGGAATATCGAGTGACTATGCAATTTACCTAGCGGGTTTTATAGTGATATCTTACTCTGCTTTTGGCGGTATTAGATCAGTGGCTTTTACCGATGTAATACAATTCTTTACTTTTGGCGTTTTAATACCGGTGCTTAGTATTACTATTTGGCATGAATACACTAATATTAATGGCTTTGACTTCAAAGTAGCTACTAGCAATACACTATTTGATTATAAAGAATTTATAGGTTTTTCAAATTCTAAATTTTGGTCTCTAACATTCTTATTTATTCTATTTACGCTGCCTAGTCTTGACGCTACTCTTTTTCAAAGGATAAGTATAGGTCGCTCCACAGCGCAAGTTAAAAAAGCTTTTATTATCTCGTCTATCTTACTATTATTAATTTTATGTGGAATGTCTTGGATTGGGTTTTTACTCTTCAATATCAATTCCGTTCTGGAACCAGATAATTTGGTTCATTATATAATAAATAATTATGCTCATGTGGGGCTTAAGGGGTTTATATTAGTAGGGATTGGTGCTATGTGTATGTCCAATGCAGATGCTAATTTAAATTCTTCCTCAGTGATACTAACTCATGATTTTCTTACTCCTTTGGGAATAAGATTTAAAAATGAACTAATTTTATCTAAAGTTATTGCATTAACAATAGGGGGGGTTGCTCTATTTTTAGCATCATTAGATTATGACTTACTCTCTCTAGTTTTTATGACGCAAAGCTATAACTTGGTGGCTATACCCTTCATGTTAGCTATTTTAGGCTTTCGTACCACAGAAAAAGCAGTTTTGATAGGTATTGCAGCTCATTTTATTTGCGTACCAATTTGGCGTCAATTTTTTATGGACATTACTGGTGTCGATAGCCTTGTACCTGGATGGTTTACGAATGCAATATTTTGTATGGGAAGTCATTACTTATTGAAACAGCCTGGAGGTTGGTTTCCAAAGAAAAAGGAAATTCTGCGTTGAATCCCTCATTAAAGGTTTTTGTTTGCTTATTATTCAATGCTTCAAAAGGGTTTACTCGCCATGGTGATATGCTTACTTCAACATAATTTTTACCCCAGATCCTCACTTTCATTTTTATGCTTTAATTTCAAATATACTTTTAAACTGTAAACGGTGGTTATAGTTTATTAGATTTTTTACAAAATTCTAAATAAAATTATTGTTTACTTATTGTTTTATAGTAGTATTAAGTAGAATGAGAGAAATCAATCTAGAGTTGACTATGAATTTTGACATAGATATTGTCATTTTTGTTGGGTATTTAATAATAAATGTTGGTTTTGGTTTGTATTGGGGAAGAAATAATAAAACCATAGCAGACTATGCTTTGGGGGGCAGAAATTTCAGTACTGGTACTCTTGTTTCCACGATAATGGCTGGTTGGCTTGGTGGGGATTACCTGTTTATTACTTTATCTCAAGTTTACACCACTGGTTTGCATTATGCTATCGGATGTTTGGGAATGGCATTTGGTTTGTTCTTGGTTGCGTATGTGTTTGTTCCAAGAATGGGAGAGTTTTTAGGTAATATATCTGTAGCGGAGGCTATGGGTAATTTATATGGGAAACGTGTAAGGATGATCTCTGCTATTTGTGGATCAATAGTTGCTGCAGGGTTTTTAGCATTACAATTCAAGGTTTTTGCCAGTATTTTTAGATCTTATTTAGGAATATCAAATGACTATACAATTTATTTAGCTGGTTTTATAGTGATAGCTTATTCAGCTTTTGGTGGGATTAGGCCAATTGCCTTTACAGATGTAATACAATTCTTTACATTCGGTGTTTTAATACCGGTGCTTAGTATTATTATTTGGCATGAATACACTAATATTAACGGCTTTGATTTCATAGTAGCTACCAGTAATCCAATGTTTGATTATAAAGAATTTATAGGACTCTCAAATCCACAATTTTGGTCCCTGATATTCTTGTTTGTTCTATTTGCAACGCCTGGTTTTGATCCAACTCTTTTCCAACGAATAAGTATAGGGCGTTCTGTAAAACAAGTTAAAAAGGCTTTCACTATTTCTTCCATATTATTGCTATTAATTTTATGTGGTATGTCTTGGATTGGATTCTTACTCTTTAATGTTGATCCTAATTTGGAACCGGAAAGTTTAGTTCACTACATAATAGACAATTACTCTCATGTTGGGCTTAAGGGATTTATATTAGTGGGAATTGGTGCTATGTGTATGTCTAATGGAGATGCTAATTTAAATTCTACTTCAGTAGTGATAACTCATGATTTTTTAAAACTTTTAAATATTAAATTTAAAAGTGAATTAGCTTTTACCAGAATTATTGCTTTAATTATTGGTGGGGGGCTATATTTTTAGCCTCCATGGATATGACTTGCTTTCTTTAGTGTTCATGACACAAAGTTATAATCTAGTGGTTGTGCCATTAATTATGGCTATTTTAGGATTTCGTACCACAGAAAAGGCGGTGTTAATAGCCATGGCGGCAAATTTTATTTGTGTACTAATCTGGCGTCAATTTTTTATGTATACAGGTATAGATAGTATGGTGCCCGGAGATATTGCGAGTCTAGTATTTTTGGTAGGAAGCCATTACTTATTGAAACAGCCAGGAGGTTGGATTGGAAAGAGGAATTAAATCTTATATTGAATCGATTAGAAATTTTAGTTTTCCAGATTTTTGTAAAAATAATTCGCCAAAAGAGGAGTTAGCTTATACTGGTTTTGGTATTTTTTGTATCATATCCACCATTTGTACCATGTATTACATGTCAGCAATACCTGTATGGAGAGAGAAGAAATCATTATTATATATTTATGAAAGCATGCTTATGTTTTCCGTGCTTTTTATTACTCATCCCATTTGGCCAGCTCCCTTAAAAAAGGAAATTATTATACAAATTGTTTGGAATATAGGAGTGTTCTATTTGTTAGTAATTTGTAGTAGCTTTTTTGTTATGCTAAGTAATTTTAGTTCTATGGGAGTTGTCATATTTACGGTCAACCTAATAGTAGTAGCAATTTTGACTAGGTGGAAGATTGCAGTTGGAATGATTATAGTAGGGGTATATCTAGGCACTCAATTTTACAAGTATTATACTGGCGTTGGTGTGGAAAATCTTAATCTCAAGTTAGAATCTAGCTCATTCATTCTATACGCCCTGCTATTGATTGGCACTGCAGTAGTTATCTTCCTCAAGCCTAAGCAACAAAGGCAAGAACTGACAGAAGCGAAGGTTGGCCATTTAGGAGAAAGAATAAGTGACAGAGAACGAGTGCTAGAGAGAGCTCTAGCAGCAAAAGAGGAATTTATTCGCAATATAACTCATGAGTTTCATGCCCCGCAAACTGGTATAAGAAGTATGGCTGAGGTATTATTTGAAAGCTATTACAAGCTTAATGATGAGCAACGTTTGAGCGCAGCTGAGACTATTTTTAAGAGCTCCGTAAGACTTGGTACTTACTATGATAATCTTATTGATCTGGCCAAAATATCGGCTGTAGATTATGAATTAACAATAGCTGTGGTAGATTTAAGTGATTTGCTCCATAATCGTATTGATCTTTGTAAAAAACTATATGTAGAAGATGAGGATAGAACATTTATTGTTGATATAGAGGAAGGAGTAATATTGGTGTGTGATAAATATTATATAGCCCAGACATTCGACAATTTAATTATCAATGCTATTAATTACTGTAAAAAGGGCTGTATAAATATAAGCTTAAAAAGCGTGAACCAAGACATAGAGTTTACTATTATTGATGAAGGTATAGGTATACCAAAAGAAGATATATATAATATTTTTAAGCCTTTTACTGTTAGTTCTAGAACTAAGACTGCAGCCGGTGGTAGGGGTATCGGGCTTTCTCTATGTGAGCAAGTAGTTAAGTTACATAACGGTACAATTAAAGCTGAAAGTGATGGAAAAAATAGGACGCTATTTAAATTTACCTTGCCGCAAAGACAAACTTAGGGCGGAATAGAAATTCTTTAAGTTCATGTAATGTGAGTATTTTAGGATTTTAATTGCTGCGCTGGCCCAAAATACTTCAATAGTTGCATGAGCGACCTAATACAGTGTATAAAACCACTTCAAGAGGGGCGTTTTCAACTTTCTAAGTTTTGTATCAAAATAAATTTTTATAAAAACACTGATAGTTAGGCTATCTATATTTGTTAACAGGGCTCTAAGTATTTGACTGATTTTACAGATTTTTCTTGGTCCTTTGAGAGTTAGAGGATAAGCTAAGTTTAGTATTATAATGCAATACCATGACAACAGAAGCCTATCTAGCATTCCTTTCCGCTAACGTGTTACTTATCTATACTCCTGGTCCTACAGCTCTGTTGGTAGTTCATTATGCCCTAACGTATGGCAGGCAAGTTGGTAAATATACTATACCAGCAGTTTTGCTTGGCGATATTATAGCGGTTAACTTTTCTCTATATATGCTTGCTTCGTTACTGAAGCTTTTCCCTAGCTTATTTTCTATATTAAAAATTATGGGAGGATTGTACATGATCATACTAGGGGTAAGTAATATCTTATCACGAAAAAAATTTGCTAGTGACGAGAAAATTCATGTCATGCGTCCAAGCAAAAAAGTTTTTATCCATGTTATGCTCATTACTGCATTTAATCCCAAAACTATTATTTTTTTGTTAGCATTTTTACCGCAATTTTTAAACCCAAATGGAAACATTTTTAGCCAAACATTACTTATGGGGGTCAGTTTTATTATTCTTGGTTTAACTGGTTCTTCTTTTTATACGTTGGCAGCAGGTAAAATTCATCGTTTGGTGAATACACCTCGTGCTCAAAAAATAGTCCGCCTTATCTCTGGATCTATTCTCTGCACCATTGGTGTAAGTACAATTCTTCTTTAAGTATTTTAGCTGCATAATAAATTAAAAGTTAGTTCCAAAAAAATTACTCCTTGAAACATAGAGAGATCATAATATTATGATCTCTCTATGTAAGGTATAGATGTAATTAAAAAAAACTGGGGTGGTTAATGAAAAAAGTTGTGATTTCTGGGATGATCGGAAATGCTCTTGAATGGTATGATTATGCGCTATACGCGCAATTTGCCTACATTATTGGATTGAAATTTTTCCCCAAAACTGAGTTTGTCGAGATACTTACTTTTGCAGTGTTTGCTGCTGGGTTTGTGGTGCGGCCGTTGGGAGGTATTATTTTTGGCCAAATAGGTGACAGATTGGGCAGAAGAATGGCTCTAGTAATAGGAATTATGCTTATGGCAGTTCCTACTGCGGGTATAGGGTTGTTGCCATCTTATGACGCTATAGGCCTCGCGGCGCCTATAATTCTTGTAATCATTAGACTGCTTCAGGGATTTTCTCTTGGGGGAGAGTTTAGCGGTTGTATTGCCTATATAGTTGAGCATTCCTCGGCAGATAAAAGAGGTTTGGCTGGTAGTGCTGCTTTCGTTAGTATGTGCTTAGGGATGCTTCTGGGTCTTATAGTTGCGCAAGGCTTTACGTATTTTTTGTCAGAAGAAAGCTTATTATCTTGGGGCTGGAGAATACCATTTATTGCTGGTTTATTTATAGGTTTTGTTGGTTTATACATTAGGTCTCACCTTGCAGAGAGTCCATTATACCAAGCTGCAAAAGCTCAAGGGATGCTTTCTCGGACTCCTCTTAGAGAGACTCTTTGTAAATATTGGAGAGAGGTATTAATTGCCATGGCAGTTTACATCAATGTTACGGCACCCTTTTATACAACTACGGTATTCATTAAAAATTATATGGACACACTAGGGTATGAGAAAAATCAAAGTACCATAACGTGCGCATTAATTTTAGTTAGTATGAGTATAATATTTTCTCTTTCTGCTTATTTGTCAGACAAAATCGGTAGGAAGCCAGTGATAGTATGGGCAAGCGTTGTTCTGGTAATATCAATATACCCTATATTTTTGGCTCTGCATTCGATGAATTATGTAGTCGCTGTATTGTCACAAATTATTTTTGCTGGTATAGTTGGGGTTTATATGGGTCCTGTGCCAACACTTCTTGTAGAGTTGTTTCCAACTAGAGTCAGATTTACAGGTGTGGCCATTTCCTATAATTTAAGTGCGGCTATTTTTGGTGGTACAGCTCCGATGGTAGGCGCGTTTTTGCACAAATATACTGGTCAACAAATTTCTCTAGCCTACTACTTAAGTGGTCTAGCGTTATTTTGTTTATGCACGCTGTATTTTTATAAAGAAACATACAGGAACAATTTATCTGATGATGTAATACATGAATGATACATTATTTGAGGTTCCACATGGTCAAACAAAAGTGCTGATGCATTCTTGTTGCGCTCCATGTTCTGGGCCTCTAATTGAAAAAATGGCTGAGTCTGGAATAGATCTTACCATATTTTTCTATAACCCTAATATTCACCCTAAAAAGGAATATGAAATTCGTAAGAAGGAAAATATTCGTTTTGCAGATAAGTTAGGATTAGCCTTCATAGATGCGGATTACGACATGCAAAATTGGTTTGCCAGAGCTAAAGGAATGGAGAAAGAGCCAGAAAGAGGGGCCAGATGCACTATGTGCTTTGACATGCGATTTGAGAGAACTGCGCTTTATGCTCATGAGCATGATTTTAAAGTAATTACTAGCTCTCTTGGTATATCTAGGTGGAAGAATATGGAGCAAATTAACGATAGCGGTATTCGTTCAGCTTCTCATTATCCCGGGGTTACTTACTGGACATATAATTGGCGAAAAGATGGCGGCGGAGCGAGGATGTATGAACTTGCAAAAGAAGAAGAATTTTATAAACAAGAATATTGTGGGTGCATTTATTCTCTTCGGGATACAAATAATTGGCGCAAACAAAATAATCGTCAAGAAATTGCTATTGGTGAAGAGTTCTATACCATTTCCGATTGCAAATGAATTGTTGGCTAAACATATATAAACCTCGAAACATTAGCTCAGCAAAAGCAGTGGCATTGGTAAAGAGGATTTTTAAAGGGACAAAAGTAGGCCACACCGGAACGCTTGATGTTGAGGCGGAAGGGGTATTGCCTATCGCCTTAGGTGAGGCTACTAAGCTAGTTAATATCTTAATAGATGCTAAAAAACAGTATGAATTTACTATTAAATTTGGTGCACAAACAGATACTGCGGATAGTTCTGGTAAAGTAATTGCAACATCATCATACATACCGCAAGAAAGTGAGTGTCATTTTGTATGTGCAAAATTCCTTGGGCTTATAGAGCAAGTTCCTCCCGCTTACTCAGCATTGAAGGTTAATGGCCAGAGAGCATATAAACTTGCTCGTGAAGGAAAAGAAGTGAAGCTGACCAAGCGTGCTATAGAAATATATGCATTACAGTGCACAGGCTATTCTCAAGAATATAGCACTGCTAGCTATGTTTGTGAATGCTCCAAAGGTACTTACATTCGTACGCTGGCGGAAGATATTTCTTTATCCTTGCAAAGTTTGGGATTTGTGGTAGAATTGCGGCGCACAAGAGTTGGAATGTTTGATGCGCAAACTGCGGTTGATATTTCCAGTTATTCGCAAACAGTCCTAGAGGAGGCGAAAATACTCCTACAGGAAAAGTGCTTGAAGATTGAAGCTGTACTAGACGACATCCCGGTACTTGAGGCAAGTGACTATCAAACTCAAAAAATTCGCTTTGGCCAGGCTTGTCAGTTTGACACTGAGCAAAATTTTGAATTAGTTTGGGTAAGAAATAATGGTAATATAGTTGCCATTGGGAGCTTGAACTCAAATAACTTTAAATCTTCGAGAGTGTTTAATTTAGATAATGGAGAGTAAAGATGTCGATAATGCAAGAGCGTAAAACAGAGCTCATAAAAGAATATGCTACAACTGAAAGTGATACTGGTTCAGTAGAGGTGCAGTGTGCCGTTTTGTCAGAAAGGATAAATAACTTAACTGCCCATTTAAAGGAAAATCATAAAGACTTCTCTTCGAGAAGAGGTTTGCTTATATTAGTTGGTCGTAGACGTAGTTTGCTGACTTACCTAAAGAAACGTAGCCTAGATAGATATATACAGTTAATCGGCAGATTAAACTTAAGAAAATAATCTCCTTCTACTTTTGATTTATTCTAGAAGAAGACCATAAAGAATTTGGTTCAGCATGGTCTTCTTGCTCTCAATAGGCTCTTTGCCAAGGCTTAGCTACTTGGTAACAAAAGCAATGATTGTTGATTTATGCCTCACCAAAAATGACTTTTATCATTTCTTTTTTACAATTTCATGTTAGTATGCTTCGGGATAAAAATAGTCCATTTCTGGAGCTCGCTATATCTCGTAGTGGATTTGAATGGCTATAGTAAATAATTGCAAATAAAATTTAGGAATATATTTAATGTTTAACGAAGTAAAAAAACAAACCATTTGGAATGGTGTAACTCTAGAACTATCTACTGGTAAGATTGCTCGTCAAGCTGATGGTGCTGTCATGGTAAAAATGGGTAATAGCGTGGTGCAATGTACTGTGGTATCGGCCAAAGCTCCGAATCCAGGAATGAATTTCTTTCCTTTGACTGTTAACTATCAAGAAAAATCTCATGCTGCAGGCAGAATTCCTGGCGGTTTTTTTAAACGTGAAGGGAGAGGGTCAGAAAAAGAAATTTTGGTCTCCAGGCTAATTGATAGAACGATTAGGCCGTTATTTCATGAGGGATTCTTTAATGAAACACAAATTTTGTGTACAGTTCACTCTTTTGATTCAAGTCACACTCCTGATATTTTGGCATTGATTGGGGCTTCCGCTGCACTTGCAATTTCAGGTGTGCCATATCTTGATATAGTTGCTGCAAGCAGAGTAGGGATGATTGAGGGTAAATTCGTATTAAACCCAACCTGTGAAGAAATGGCAGACAGTAAGCTAGATTTAATTATAGCTGGTACCAAAGATTCAGTAATGATGGTTGAGTCTGAAGCCGACTTCTTGACTGAGCAACAAATGCTTGATGCGGTAAGATTTGGTCATGAGGCTTTGAAGCCTGTAATTAAACTTATAGAGGAATTGAAAGTTGCGGCTGGTAAACCAGCATGGAAGACTACAGAGCTTTTCCCTGCGTCACTTAAAGATGACCTCCGTAAGTTAACCAAAGACGATATTACTAAAGCGTTTGCAATTAAAACAAAGCAAGAGCGTTATACTGCTATTCATGAAATTTCAAGCAAAATGATTGAAAAATTCACGGCGGAGGGGCAATATACGCACATGCAAATTGATTTTGCTTTATCTGATGTTAAAGCTGAAGTTTTAAGAGCCAACACACTGGAAAAAAAGGTTAGAATTGACGGGAGATTAGCTGATGAAATCAGACAAATTGAATGTGAAGTGACACTATTTCCAGGTACACATGGATCAGCACTTTTCACTAGAGGAGAAACTCAAGGGATTGTTACAACAACCCTGGGTACTGGTCAAGATGAGCAAATAATTGATTGTATTGAAGGAGAATATAAAGAGAGATTCTTATTAAATTATTTATTTCCTCCGTACTCTGTTGGTGAAGCTTCTCCTCTTAGGGCTCCTTCTAGACGTGAAATTGGTCATGGTAAACTTGCGTGGAGAGCTCTAAAAAGAGCCCTGCCAACTAAGGCGGAATTCCCATACACGATAAGAGTCGTATCTGAAATATCTGAATCAAACGGTTCATCATCAATGGCAACTGTTTGTGGAGGTTCTATGGCGATGATGGATGCTGGAGTTCCAATGAAAGCAGCTATTTCAGGGATTGCTATGGGTCTTATTAAAGAAGGAGATCAGTTTATCGTTCTTTCGGATATTATTGCAGATGAGGATTATCTTGGCGATATGGATTTCAAAGTTGCGGGTAGCAGTGATGGAGTAACGGCTCTTCAAATGGATATTAAAGTAGCCGGTATTACTTTCGAAATTATGGAAAAGGCTTTAGATCAAGCTAAGCATGGTCGTATTCACATTCTGAATAAAATGGCTGGGGCTATTGTTTCGAATTCTTCGATCAGCAGCAATGCTCCGATAATTGAATCTTTCATGGTTCCTAAAGATAAAATTCGTGAAATTATCGGTCAAGGTGGTAAGGTTATCAGAGAAATTTGTGACACTACTGGTGCTAAGATAGACATCACCGACGACGGGTTAGTTTCAGTTTCTGCAGTTGGTAAGGATAAATTAGAAGCTGCGGTACAGAGGGTTAAGGAAATTGCTATAGATCCTGATATTGGTGATATCTTTGAAGGTACTGTTGTTAAGATTCTTGATGCTGGTGCTTTTGTTAATTACTTAGGTAGTCGTGATGGTTTTGTTCACATTAGTGAAATTGCTCAAGAGAGAATAGAGTCCGTTGCAGGCGTTTTGTCTGAAGGTCAAAAAGTAAGAGTTAAACTTATTGGCTTTGATCGTGGAAAAGCAAAACTTACAATCAAGAACGTGGACGCTGAAGTCTCTCCGCCTAAAGAACAAAGAGCAGATAAAGAAGTACGTGCACCCCGAACTGAGTCTAAAGATGACAAAAGTGAAAAGAGAGATGGTGCAAAAAAATGGAAAAGTAAAACTGTAGAATCAGCTCCTGAGGCTGATGTAAAAGAACGCAAGTATTTCAACTAATATAGTACACGTGGGTGGTAATAACAAAGCAGATACCGATTAACCCTGATATCTGTTTTGCTATTTTGAGGTTGAGCGTCAAGCTAGGAGAGAAACACCACCAGTTCATGGTACCTCTCGCGCTTCAAAAAAACAAAGCATACAAGCTAGGTACTAGAATATGCCTTGTTTTTAAAGAAAGTTCTATAAAAATCTTCTTCATCTAGATGTCATCAAATTTATTAAACATCTTGTTTATTTTCTCGTAATTTGCTAAAAAAGCTTGTGATAATTGCTTCCGATTCAACTCTTTGTAGGCCGGAGTAAATCTCAGGTCTATAAAAACAAGAGCTAGTTGTATAAAATCTTACGCCATTTTCTACTGCTCCTTGTTTTGTATCAGAGGCAGCATAGTACATTCGTGATATTCTTGCGTTGGAAATAGCACTCGCACACATCGTGCAAGGTTCTAGAGTAACATATATATCACAATTTGATAAATTTTTATTATTATTTTTTTTGCAAGCAATATCAAGGGCAATCATTTCAGCGTGTAAATTTGGATTGCGGTTTTGCTGCGACATGTTGTGTGCTCTAGAAATTATTGTTTTAGTAAGGCGGTCTACTATAACACAACCAACAGGAACTTCTCCCTCTGAGTATGCCATATAAGCTTCATCTAGAGCTGTTTGCATATAAAAATTATTAAAATCAGAATTTGCCATGAGCTTTAGAGATTTATATAAGAAATTGTTAGACAGGATCTTGGTGAATTATAATCTCAGCCTTAGGGAAATGCTTTATTAATTCAGCAGCTATTTGATCTGAAATGTTATGGGCTTCAAGTAGAGATAAATTTCCATCCATTTCTAGATGAAATTGAATAAAAGGTTTGTCACCGGCAGACCTAGTTTTTAGCTCATGAGCTCCCTTCGCTTCCGGGAAAGCGTTAATAATTTGTAAAATTCTTTCACGATCATCGTCGGCAAATTCTTCATCTGCTAGGTTGCGAATCGCATCTCTAAAAAGTTGGTAAGATGCATATAGTATATATAGTGAAATGCCTATCCCTACTAAGGCGTCAATATACCAAAATGCCACGCTTAAATATAGTGAAACAACAACGGCTAGGTTGCTTATAAAATCTGAAAAATAGTGTATTTTATCAGCTGCAATAATTTTTGAGCCAGTTTTTTTAATTACAAAGCTTTGATATATAACTAAAACAAGTGTTAGAAAAACACATAAATACATTGCGTCTACGCCGAGTTCAGCATTTTGTGGAATATCTCTTAGGTACAAAGCTTTGCTTGAAGAGAAAAGAGTAAATAAACATGATATCAAAAAAAATATAGATTGCGAGAATATTGATAGATCTTGGAATTTACCATGACCGAATCTATGGTTATCATCTGGAGGAGCCAGGGCAATTCTGATCGCAATTAAATTAATAAATGAAGAGGAAATATCTAGTAGTGAATCGATAAGAGAGGCTAGTATAGACTGTGATTCAGTTGCAAGCCAACCATAGCTTTTTATTGATAGGATTATGAAGGCAACTACAACAGACGCATATGATGCAGATTTGATTAAGTCGTTTTCTTTAAGCCCTAACATGAGAGTAATTTATTTGCAATATACTAGCTAAGTGTTTATTATACTAGTATCTAAGAAATTAATGTCAATTTTTTGTACCTCGGAGGAGAAGTTTTTATGAAAAAAATAGCAAATTTATTATTAATTACTGTCGTGTCAATTTCGATGGTTGCTTGTAATGGACAAATGAATAAGCAAGGCGGAGGGACTTTGATGGGGGGGCTTGCTGGTGGTTTGCTTGGTTCTCAATTTGGTGGAGGAGAGGGCAAACTTGTCGCTGTTGGAGTGGGTGCACTTGCAGGAGCTCTAATTGGCGGTCAAATTGGCAAAACAATGGATGAGCACGATAAGCTAATGCTGGAAAAAAGCTCGCATCAAGCGCTTGAGTTTTCTCCTTCTGGCAGTAGTGTAGAGTGGAACAACCCAGATAGTGGTAATCATGGTTATATAACTCCAACGAAGACTTTCAGAGAAAGTGGCCAATATTGCCGTGAATATCAGCAAGAAATCGTAGTTGGTGGTGAAAAACACAAAGCCTATGGTAAGGCTTGTCGCCAAGCAGATGGTCATTGGAAAATAGTCCAATAACAACAACCCTATACAAATATTAGGTGATCTGATATCATCCTCTTAATCTTCTTAGAGAATGATATCAGATTTACTTTGCTTAATTTTTATGACACCACTCGTTGAATTCAAATCTTTATCAAAAAAATTCGGCAACCATACTGTAGTTGAGGGGATAAGTTTTAAATTAAACAAGGGTGAGATTACCACTTTAATTGGTCAAAATGGAGTGGGTAAAACTACCTTGGCTAAAATTATATTGGGTCTTGAGTCATATGATAGCGGCGAATTAATAATTGCAAAAGATTTGCGTATTGGTTATGTGCCACAAAGTTTAGATTTAAGCTTTGCAATTCCTATGACTGTAAAAGGTCTGCTAGAAATTTTATCGCATCATAAGACAATATCAGAAGACTTTGCTTTATCTTATTTTGTAGATTTCGATGAAATAAAAAATAAAGATATTTCAGAAATATCTGGAGGGCAATTGCAGAAGATTCTTCTTGCTGGAACTATAATTAGTAAACCGGATTTGATAATTCTGGATGAGCCGACGCAATATCTAGACGTTGTGAGTCAACAGGAATTTTATAAAATGTTAGCAGAGTTAAAGAATAAATTCGGCATAACGATTTTTATGATTTCACATGATTTGTTTACTGTAATGAAAAATTCTGACCAAGTTATTTGTCTGAATGGCCATGTTTGTTGTAGTGGCAAACCGACGGACATCGATAGTAATAGTGCCTTTAAAAATGCTCTATCCGAAATTGGAGTTTATATTCATACTCACGATCATAAACACTAATTTATGGAAATTATAATATTTGTATCTATTTTAATAGGTTTGATCTTCGCTCCGCTTGGCTGCTTTGTTCTGTGGAAGCGTTATGTGTACTTCGGTGAAGGTCTATCCCACGCTAGTATGTTGGCACTAGCAGTCAGCGTAATTGCTGGATTGCCAATTATATACGCTGGCATCGTCAACACATTGTTTTTTGCTTTACTGGTTTTTAAGATGAAAACCAAGTCAGGTAATAATGCTGCGATTGGCTTGGCTTCAAGTGTTATGATTTCACTGGCGCTGGTATTAGCTAATATTTTTCCTGGTCGTTTTAATTTTAATAGCTTGTTTTTTGGTGATATAATTGGAGCAACCAGTGAAGATGTGGTTAGATTATGTATAATTCTAACTGTTACTTCTGTCTTTTTGATAATATCATTTCGTCAGCTTATTTTAACAATCCTGAGCAGGGACATAGCTCATTCAAAAGGAATATCTGTAAAAATACTCGAGCTTCTCTTTTTATCAATTTTATCGTTTGCGATAATTGCGACTATAAAAATTGTAGGGGCACTATTGGTTACTAGTATGATACTGATACCTGCTATGATTGCACGCCTAACGTCTAAAACACCAACAATGATGATTTGGTTGGCGATCTTTTTTGCTATTATGATGAACTGTTCCGGAATTTTATTGTCGTTTTATGCTGATTTACCATTTGCTCCAGTTGTAATTTTGTGTGGCGGAGCCATTTATCTTTTCGTTCATGTTGTCATAAACATTTTATATTTTAAATAAAGTTCAAGGTAGATGTTAAGTTGTTCAAAAATCAAGCTGCTTAACAATCAGGCTTTTGTAGCTTTCAAGCAGCTTATTGTTCTCCGTGCAACCGGCAATTTGACCGTTGCAATTCTTTCTGATAAATGAATTGGCCTTATAGAAAGAATTATTATTTATTTTTGCTATATCAAGAAGTAGTCCGGGAATAAAAGTTATGTCAAGTGCCGGATATTTCGACTCATCTTTAATATCAAAATTTGTATTTACATTATAGAAAGTTTTGAAATAATTTTTTATGTCTCTAGTAAATCTAAGTTGCGTTGAAAAACCTTCAAAAGAAGGTAGATGATCACCAAAATTTACAATTATAGTTTTCTTTTTGCGTTTCATTAATTTTTCAATTAAGTCCAGTTGGTCTTCGTTTGTTTTTGCTAGCCTTGCAATGTAATCATTAAGCTTCGAACATAACTGATCGTTCATTGAGAGACTGCAACCTATATTGTCAGGGAAAAAGCTTGAATGAGGACCGTGATTAAGCATAGTGGCTGCAAAAAGATATTTAGGTTTTTCTGGGTTTCGATCGAGGGCATCGATGATCATATCGCCAATCATTTTATCTGGTATATGTCCCCAACTTTCTGGTTCAAATCCGTACTCGTAAATGTCAGTAATCTCATGAGAACCAAGCTTTGTGTAAGCATCCATAGCTAGAGAAAAATTCTTGTCCACTGGATATAGAACCTCAACTCTATAACCTATAGACCTTAGGTAAGACATGATGGAGTTATTTGTATGTGGAACGAGAGTGATAAAGGGCATGTAGCTAGGTCCAGCGAATGACTTATGTGGTACCCCGGTATTAATTTCATATTCACTTATCCACGAGCTGCCACCAAATGTATTGACATTTAATATTCCGCTATATTTTGTATATTTTCCATTTTGAAAAAATTCAAATTTTAGTTTGTCTGCAAAATCGTAATCTAGCTTACTAGGGTCAAATACTGATTCGTTGAGAATGACTACTATATCAGGCAGATCATCTTTGTTTGTAACAGGTATGTTTTTCTCTTTTTCTACTTTATCTAGTATTAGGCTTTCGTCAATTGCTCCTGCTTTAGGATCTATATAAATATCTTGAATAGTAAATATTATGTCAGCAAATGGCCCATAGACTTTTCTTGGATACTCTTTGGTTTCATTCTTTATCGACTCAATTGCTAAATGGAAATATGATTTTTTGTCGAAAGCTATTTCAAAGAGCTTTGAACTAAGCAGAATTGCTACACCAAAAGATACTAATCTTAATGCATAAAAGTTTTTGCTCCCTAGGCGTTGCTTATCAAGGAAAGTATCAAATTTATTCCAAAGCAAAATAAAATTAATCAATAATAGTACAAATATTAAGTAGATTTCTTTAGTTGCATATTCATAAATAAGTCTCATAAGACCATGGTTTATTAACAGTTTAAGCATAAAAAAATCTGCAGCAGATAATTCTTGCATCAAGAATTGCCATTTTATTAGCTTCATGTAATCAAATGAAACTGCCAATAGAAGGGTTGAAAACCCAGAAAGAAGGATGCGGTTAGTGATGAGTATTATTATTAAGTAAAAATAAAGGGCTATTATTAAGTTTGCAACTAATAATGTGGTATGAAACTTAGTTGTAAAACCAAGAAATAATACTAGTAAACCAAACCATGTAGTTAGAGAAAAGTACAGCTCTTTTAGAGATATTTTATGATCAACGATTGAATCAATTAAGTTAAGGATTTTCTTCATTAATTACTTGTTATTTATTGACTTCATTTTACACGATAGATGAGAAACGGGCTAAATCAATATATTAACGATAAAAGACTTGATTCTTTTAAAAAATTAGTGCATATTATGCAGGCAAGTTTTTAGGGCGATTAGCTCAGCTGGTAGAGCATCTCGTTTACACCGAGACGGTCGGCAGTTCGAATCTGTCATCGCCCACCATAAATCTTGCCATATTAGTTTAAGTATTTAAATTTTAGATAAATAATCATGAAAACAAACGCGAAACAACTTACATTCGTAATACTAGGTTTACTAATAGTAACTGCGGTATTTACTTTTTCAAAGTTAAATATTGCTTCTGCCGCTAAAACTGATGGTAAGAAATTTGGAGATTGGCAAGTTTCTTGTACACCAGCGGATGAAAAAACAAAAGCTCCTGAAGTGTGCTTGTTAAATCAGCAAATCAATGTTACCCAGGAAGATAAGACTCAGCAACCTGTGGCTTTATTCCAAATAGGCTATTTTGGTCCTAAGCAGGAATTAAAGCTTATTCAGACTTTGCCACTTGGAGTAAGAATTGAAGCTGGTACTTCTATAATAAGCTCCAAAAAACTAATTGCTCCGGGCAAGTACACCACATGTATTGCAGGTGGATGTCAAGCAGTGGTTCCTCTTTCTAATGCAGATTTAAAAGCTTTGTTTTCAAATTCTGAGAATGTAGTGGCTTTTATGAACCTCGAAGGTAAACAACTTAGTTTACCAATATCAATAAAAGGCCTTGAAGAAGGATTGAACTACCTTAAATAATTTGTAGTTAAGATACCATTTCCTATTTAAATTCTTATATCGGATTTTAAACAGGAAGTGGTAAAATTAATTTATTTGGTACGATATAAGATAAGAGTTTTCTGATAAATGAGCTTCTAATTCTTCGTATTCAAATTTAGACAATTTGGTTGAACGTCCTGCATAATCAAAATTTAATAGAGATTTTATCCCACCAGATTCATAATCTTTCCAATGATTTCTTAAAGTTTGATCATCCCAAAATAATACTTTGATATTTGCTGATAATTTTAGCCGTCATTAGATAACAGTATAAACTTTATTTTATCTTTTTTTTAGCTTATGGCTTTTTACTAAAGATAATCTTTCTTCTGCTGTTAAAAAATTTGCTTGTAAATTTTTTATTCCTACGTATCACAAACTTTAATCTATAGCAGCAATTTCTTTTTCAGACTGAGTATAATTATGTCGTATTTGAAATGTTGGGGCTTGAAGAGATTCATAAGTGTATTCTTTTATCTTGTGGTTGATATTGACTAGTTTATTTTCTTAAGACGCTATTTACATACAAACCATGGAAAATACGGAAGGGGCTAAAATTTCTGATCTTCACTAGCATTTATAAGAAATATAGCACATTATATTATATATAACTAATTTGACTAGAAATATGGCTAAGGCAGATGATGATCATAAAATTCACCCAATTGATCAAAGATCAGAAATAGATAAATCTCATATAAATCAAAAAGAAGCAGCGGAAGTAGTAAACGCAAGTTTAAGAGATAAAGCAGTACTTGAGGAAGCGGCATTTCAGTACAAAGGTTTAAAAGCAGGTGGATATAGCCGTGGTTATATTGCAACAGAGATAAACAGTGGTAAAAAATTTCTTTTAAAACAATTTTATAAAAAAGATAGTGATTGTGAAACACCGAACGATTCTGATAGTAGAGGTGACTGTGTGCAAGAGTTAATTGCTGGAACAATGTATCAATTTTTGTTGCACGACCAAGCACCAAAAGTGCAGCTTGTTACAGCAGATGCGGCGCGTCCAGAGTTACTTTATGTTCGTTACAAATATTTTGAAAATGCAAAGGATTTGGGCGTATTTGCTAGTTCTGTCAAGCGTGATGAGATACCAAAATACACTGGGGGTAAAACATTAAAAGATATACAAGGTATGGAGAAAGTTTTTGCTGCTTGTCATATACTTAGTGAAGCCGACGCTAACCATGAGAATATATTGATAGTTCCAGATGGTGAGCAAATTTTTGAAGTGAGTAAAAAAACTGGTAGACCTATGTTGCAATTTGCTGAGTCTTGCAAAGCTGTTAAAATTGATCATGGAAGATCTTTTATGAAGTTTTATCAAAATTTTGAATCAATTATAAGTGATCTTGTACAAAGCGAGCGCTTAGTTCAGTTTGGCATGGAACTTAGAAAAATATTCTAACGCGCTGAATCAAATGGTTTCTGATCTTAGTGAACACCAAATTGAAGCAATCATTGACCAAAAAATAGACCAGTTGAAAAAGGCTGGATTTGATCCATCTGGTATTTTATCAGAGGAACAATTACAAGCACAACAAAACAAACATAACGATGCTGAGGTAAGTATGTTTGATATATTGAAAGGACACTATAAAGATGTTGCCAAAGAAAATTTACAAAACATGAAGGAGATCGCAAAGCAAGTGGAGATAGTAGCCAAATTCGATATCGACGATAGAGTTGTTACTCGTGAGTTTAAAAATGGAGGATGGATAACAGCTCTTAATAGATCTGCTACAAAAGATCCTATACAATATGCAATTGCTAATAATATACAAATAAATGGATTAGATGCTCAAGTATATCAACAACAAATGTTAAAGAGCGGAAAACAAGAGGTGCAATTTGCTGCAGCAGAAGGCAATCCTCCTCTTCAACAGGTAGTAAAAGAACTTAGAGATGGTCTTCTTAGTCAGAAGCCTGGCGCTAGCGCTGCTGCACCACAAGAAGGGCCAGTGACCCCTAGAAAGGCACAAAATATTGTGCGCTCGGTATTTTAGTCCGCTCCTGCACCAGATGAGAAGTCCATTTTATATCCATATCATCTTCTTTGTGTAGTGCTAATTATGCAGAATATATGCTAAATTAGACTTCATCGTTATATATGTCTTTAGTTTACTCTTAAGTTGCGATATTATACTCGAAGTTCGTCGTGCTAGCGTGGCAGTTATTTTATTTTTTATATAATTTAACCATGAAAAGATTTTTTACTGCATTATTGATATTTGTTGCTGGGAATACAGCCTCTGCTGAGCCCATGCCTTGGCAAATAGACTTTCAAGAAGCGGCCAGCCCGCTGATGCGTGAGTTGCATCATTTTCATAGTTTTTTGCTTATAATATCTGCGGCAATTGTTCTGTTTGTAGTGTTTCTTATTTGTTATGTAATATTCAGATTTAATACTAAAGCTAACCCAATTCCAGCGAAATTTACTCATAATATCGCTATTGAAGTAATTTGGACAGTTATCCCAATACTAGTTTTAGTTATCATTGCTATCCCTTCTTTCAGACTTTTAAAAATGGCAGAGCATACGCCTCCGTCCGATATGACTATCAAAGTTGTTGGCTCTCAGTGGTATTGGTCGTATTCTTATCCAGATCATGGAAATTTTGGCTTTGACAGTTACATGATTCAAGAGGCTAATTTAAAGCCGGGTCAGCTACGTCTTCTTGAAGTTGACAACAGGATTGTGGTACCTCAAGGGGCGACAATAAAATTTTTAATTACGGCAGCAGATGTTTTGCATAGTTTCTCTGTGCCAGCTTTTGGTATAAAGACGGATGCAGTGCCAGGAAAAATTAATGAAACATGGGTTAAAGTTGAAAAGAAAGGCGTTTTTTACGGCCAGTGTTCAGAGTTGTGCGGCATTAAACACGGCTTTATGCCTATAGCCGTTGAAGTAGTTAGTAAAGAAGAATTCGAAGAGTGGGTAAATAACGCAAAAATAAAATTTGCCAGTAGCACCAATAATAGCAATAGGCCAATAAGATTAGCGCACGGGACTAAATAATGGAAAAATATAATATTACTGATCATGGACATGATGATACGCCACGTGGTTTGAGAAGATGGCTAATGTCTACTAACCACAAAGATATTGGTAGCATGTATATTATTTTTGCAATAATAGCTGGCCTAGTTGGTGGATTATTTTCTGTACTATTTCGTTTGCAGCTTGCGCACCCAGGATCAAACTTCTTAGGAGGTGATCATCAATTTTATAATGTTTTGATTACTGCTCATGCTTTAATCATGGTGTTCTTTATGATTATGCCAGCCCTTTTCGGTGGATTTGGTAATTGGTTTGTGCCATTACTAATTGGTGCACCAGACATGGCTTTTCCAAGAATGAATAATGTCAGTTTTTGGTTATTAGTTCCATCTTTTCTACTTTTGCTTTTATCTAGTTTAGTTGATGGTGGGGCTGGGACGGGTTGGACTATGTATCCTCCGCTGAGTAATTTAGCCGGTCATCCTGGTGCAGCCGTTGATATGGCAATTTTTAGTTTGCATCTGGCTGGTATGTCTTCAATTTTGGGGTCAATAAATATCATAGTTACGGTTTTTAATATGCGTGCTCCTGGTATGGGGTTATTCAAAATGCCGTTATTTGTTTGGTCAATTTTAATTACAGCATTTTTACTCGTTCTTGCGTTGCCAGTTTTAGCTGGCGCAATAACCATGCTATTGACAGATCGTAATTTTGGCACGCATTTCTTTACCCCCGAAGGTGGTGGTGATCCTGTGTTATTTCAGCATCTTTTTTGGTTCTTTGGTCATCCTGAGGTGTATATTATAATCTTACCTGGTTTTGGTATTGTATCACAGGTTATTTCAACATTCTCTCGTAAGCCAATATTTGGTTACACAGGAATGGTTTGTGCTATGGCAATTATCGGATTTATTGGGTTTATTGTTTGGGCGCATCATATGTTTACAGTAGGCTTGTCATATAATGCTTTGATATATTTTACTGCTGGAACAATGGTTATAGCTGTTCCAACGGGCATTAAAATTTTCAGTTGGATTGCGACTATGTGGGGTGGATCAATTAGCTTTAAAACGCCGATGTTGTTTTCTATAGGTTTTATTATTTTATTCACATTTGGTGGCGTTACAGGGATTATTTTGTCTAATTCGGCACTAGATAGAGTATTGCACGATACTTATTATGTTGTTGCTCATTTCCATTATACAATGTCACTTGGGGCCTTATTTACAGCATTTGCTGGTTTTTACTATTGGTTTGGTAAAATGTCTGGTAAACAATATCCAGAATGGATGGGTAAAGTTCATTTTTGGGTAACATTTATTGGTGTAAATTTAACTTTCTTTCCACAACATTTTTTAGGTCTTGCTGGAATGCCAAGAAGAATACCAGATTATCCAGATGCTTTTGCTGGCTGGAATTATGTTTCAACTGTTGGATCATTAATTTCTATGGGAGCAGCTTTCTTCTTTGTATTTATTGTATTTTATACATTAAAATTCGGTAAAGCCTGTCCTGATAACCCGTGGGGAGAAGGGGCTGATACTCTTGAATGGACAGTGAACTCACCTCCTCCATATCATACTTTCAATAAACAGCCAGTTATAAAATAGTAATGAGCAAAGTCTTTGCTGTTAAACATGTGAATGATGATTCTTCCGTGACTGATTATGTAGCGCTTATGAAACCACGAGTTATGTCACTTGTGGTATTTACAGCATTTTGTGGATTATCGATTGCACCAGGAAATATTCATCCTTTGATTGCAATAGCTGCAATTTTTTTTATAACAATAGGAGCTGGATCTGCTGCTGCAATTAACATGTGGTACGATCGTGATATAGATGCAATTATGAAGCGTACTCAAAAACGTCCAATTATAACAGGTGCTATCAACCCTGACGAAGCATTGTCATTTGGGGTTGTCACTGGTGTTTTATCAGTCATTTTGATGGCTTTATGTATAAATATTATATCGGCGATTTTACTTAGCATAACTATTTTATATTATATATTTATTTATACAATTTGGTTAAAACGTTCCTCTGTTCAAAACGTAGTAATTGGAGGTGTTGCTGGAGCATTGCCACCGATGATTGGGTGGGCAGCAGTGAGCGGAGATGTTTCTTGGCAGTCGTTTACTTTATTTGCTATAATCTTTATGTGGACTCCACCTCATTCATGGGCTTTAGCTATCTTTAGAGTGCAGGATTATCGCGATTGTGGTGTGCCGATGATGCCGGTAGTAAAAGGAGATCAATACACTAAGAAGCAAATCTTTTTCTATAGCATTTTGATGGTTATAACCACTATATTACCTTATATTTTAGGCATGGCTGGTATTATATACTTAGTGATAGCACTCATTTTAGGCGCAGGATTTATGTATTATACTATAAAACTATTTGGTGATAGTAATAACAAATATGCTAAAAAACTTTTTTGGTATTCTATTTTTTATCTATTTACTATTTTCTTAAGTTTGCTTGTATTTTAACTTAACTCAGAGTTTGGTTTAAGAAGGCTTCTGCGAAGAAGTATACTCTTTTAGTCTCTCACCAATGGTCCATTAGGCGCAAAGAAGAAATACTAATATTTTCCATGATCATCTGAATTAAGAAAGCAGAACTAAGGATAGGGGATAAATTGTATAATTTGGTACCGTAATTGAGGGATACGCGCCGTTGGTCAAAAACATAATTTTCAGGGACGCCATACCTCTTGGGCTCATGCTCCTCTTTCTCTACCCCAAAAGAAAATCCCGGGATCAATTATAGTAGCTAATAAACTTGTGACTTCTTACCTATAATTCAAGTTAAGAAAGTCATGCTGAATCAACTTCAGCATGACTTTTATTGGGACAAGTATTAGTTATTCAAATATAAATCTATTTCTTACCTCAAACTCAGGCTAATTATTTCTACATTGCTTGTAGAGTCTTTACCTTGGTGCTATATGTTTGACGTATTATTTCTTTATCTTTTATGCCGTTAACATTAACCAAGATAACTTTTCCATCACCTAAGCCAAAATCATTTTTAAAATCATATATTTCTCCAAGAATTGTTAGTTCTCCCGAGTCCACCAGAGACTTATATCTATGTTTTGCAACTTCAATTTGTGCATGAACGTTATCTAATATTGCATCATTAATAGTTGTGTCATTATTCAATTTAATCGTACTAAGTTCTTTATCAATACCAGCAATTTTTGTTTTTTTACCTTTATGTGCTGCCTCTATAGCTCCACAGCCAGCGTGACCAACAACCATTAAATAAGGAGTTTTTAGTACCCTTATGCCATAATCTATTGACCCTTCATTTGTTACTATTTGATTACCGATATTTCTAATTGAGAACACACCATTATCTGGCGTTGAGTCAAAAGCGTCTAAGTTTACTCTTGAGTCTGAGCATTTTATTATAGTTAAATGTGGGGCTTGTGAATTACGAAATTTATCAAAATATTTTGTATCATGTGTTTTTGTGAATTCGGCATTATTATCAAAAAGTTCATTCAGGAATGAAATTAATTTTTTATCAGTAGGTAATTTTATTTGTGAAGCATTGCATGTTGCAGAGAATAGGAAAATGATAGCAATTAGTTTTATTTTTAATATTGAGTGCATAAGGGTATCCATATGGAAATGTTAATATGTTCTTAGTATAACCATAATATATTAATGATTACAAGTAGAAATAGTTATGAAAGTTATTAATAAATTTCTTCTGAGCTATCTAAGTCTTCTATATTGGTAATTGGTGAAACGGCTTCATTGCCAGTTTCCTCATTAGTAGGAGCAACTTTAGGGTTATACCCACTTACTTTAAATGCTTCAATTATAGCATTCAGTGCAGAAGATGGCTGTCCAGTTTCGTAATCAATAGATTCAAATCTTATTGAGTCTGGAACAATGAAATCTACTGAAGGAAATTTATAACCATTGGTCATAAAATGAACAAAGACTGGCAGTGCATAGGTGGAACCAAAAGCTGAGTTACCCAGGCTCTTTGGATTATCAAAGCCAATATATGTACCAACAACTATTTTGGGGGTAAAGCCTACGAACCACACATCTTTAGCTTTATTAGTTGTTCCCGTTTTTCCAGCTATGGTGTAAGGGAGACTTTTTGCTCCCATACCTGTTCCTCGTTGCACACTGCCCATCAATAATGAGATCATCTGGTAATCGGTAGCCTCATCTATAATAACAGGTAAGTTTGGCTTCTGTATTGTCGGAGCTTGAGCATTATCGATAGAGAGGGTAGTGCTGGATTTACACTCCTGGCATTCGATGTAATCTCGTTTGTAAATTACGTTACCTTTACGATCTTTGATTAGTTCAATGAATTGTGGTTCAACTCCTTTTCCACCATTAGCAATAATACTAAAGGCAATGGTCATTTTTTCCAGGGTAGTTTCTAATGCTCCAAGAACGATAGAATGAACAACTTTTGGACTATCAGTAATACCGAATCTACGAATAAGGGCGGCAACCTTACCAAGGCCAGCGAACTGACCAACTCTAACCGTAATGAGATTGCGTGATTTTTCCAAGCCTTTTCTAAGCGTTATAGGCCCCAGATATTTACCATTATCATTCTTTGGCCGCCATATAGGAAGGCCAGGACCTTGATACACGTCAATTGGGGCATCATTGAAAATATCATTTGGTTTCGCGCCTTTTTCGAGTGCAGCCATATATACAAATGGTTTGATTAGAGATCCTGGTTGGCGTTTAGCTTGCGTTGTGCGATCAAATTTGCTGACACTAAAATCATAACCACCTTCGGCTGCCAAGACACGACCATTCTCGTGTTCTATAATCATAATGCCACCATTAATTTCAGGAATTTGTTGTAAAAAATAATTCTTGCCTATTATCTCAACAGCAATCACATCGCCTGATTTTAATATTCTTTTTACCGATTTGATATTGGTTGCCGTCCAGCTCATATCCTTTAAGTAAATTAAAGCAGTTAGGCCATTGGCGAGCCCAATTTTAGCCTGAGTATCGGTAACATCTAATACAACAGCTAGTTTGTAATGCAATAGTCCATACGGACTTGGTATTTTTTTAAGAGTTTCCTGCCAATTTGCAAGATCAATATTTTTCAAAGAGCCCCGATAACCTCTTTTCATATCATATGCTTTAATGCCAAACCTTAATGCATTGGTGGCTGCTTTCTGCATTGTGGAATCAACGCAGGTCATAATTGTAAGACCAGCTGTATAGAAATATTCCTCACCGAACATTTCAATCACTTCTCCTCGTACCTTTGCTGCATAGAAGTCTGCATCTATAGTGAGTGCTTTATCAAACTTAGCGAGTATTATTGGCTCATCAATTGCATTCTTTGCTTCTTCCTTAGTAAGGTACCCGTCATCATACATTCTGCCGATTACATAATTTTTTCGTTCAACTGCTCTTTTGTAGTTTTTCTCTGGATTATATTGCGAAGGTGCTTTAGGGAGGGAAGCAAGGACCGCACATTCACTAATTGACAGTTCTTCGATTGATTTATTAAAGTAGTTTAATGCCGCTGAAGCTACGCCGTAGGCAGTTTTTCCAAGGAATATTTGGTTTAAGTATAGTTCCAAGATCTCATCCTTAGTGAATACTTGAGAAAGTTTGTAAGAAAGAATAGCTTCTTTAATTTTTCGTTCAAAAGAACGCTCAGGAGAAAGTAAAAAAGTTTTGACCACTTGTTGTGTAATCGTTGAACCGCCCTCGGGCCGACGGTGATGAATAATGTGAGAAATGTTTGTTATTGCTGCCCTAAAAATACTAAAAATATCTACTCCTTCATGACTATAAAAATTCTTATCCTCAGCTGAAATAAATGCTTGTATTAGTGGTTTTGGAACAGAGCTAATAGGAACAAATATACGATGCTCTCTAGCGAACTCTTCAATCAGTTTACCATCTGATGAATACATTCTGGTAATAGAGGGTGGGTAATATTTTCTTAGCTGGGAATAATCAGGCAAATCTTTTGTATAATGGTATATTATATACATTAAAATTGCTGCGCCTAGCATACCAAGAAACAGTACCACTTTTGAGGTCAGTATAATAAATCTCAATATCATAATACAAAGCCTGTAACACTAATTGCTGAACCTTGAGTAATTTTTATATTCACAATCTTGCCTATTAAGCTTTTATCTGCATCGGTAACATAAGCAGATTGCATATAAGGCGTTTTGCCACCAATATGACCATCAAACTTACCATTTTTTTCGAATAATACCGGCATGGTTTTGCCAACACATGATTCATTAAACTCAAGTTGTTGTTTAAATAATTCTTTTTGCAAAATAGCTAATCTTTCTGTTTGTATATTTTCCGGTACTTTAGCCATTGCTGCTGCTGGAGTACCTGGTCTTGGACTATATTTAAAAGAAAAACACTGACCAAATTTTACGCGTTTAACTAGATCAAGTGTATCAGCAAAATCTTCATCTGTTTCTCCAGGAAATCCAACAATAAAATCAGAGGACAGGATTATATCTGGGCGAGCTATCTTAAGTTTATCGATAATTGTAAAATAATCTTCTCTAGTGTGTTTCCGGTTCATTGCTTTTAATATCTTGTTAGATCCAGATTGAACAGGGAGGTGTAAAAATGGCATTAATTTTTGTTCCAAACCATGAAGGGTAATTAAATCATCACTCATGTCTGTTGGGTGAGAAGTCATATATCTTATGCGTTCTAGACCATTGATTTTAGCAACATGACGAATCAAATCAGCTAAGCTGCAAGCTCGCTCATTACTAGCTTTGCCGTGATAGGCATTGACATTTTGACCAAGTAAATGAATCTCCTTTGCCCCTTTTGCAACCAAAGCCATAGACTCTCTATATACCTGCTCAACTGGTCTTGAAAATTCTGCTCCTCTAGTGTAGGGCACTACGCAGAAAGTACAAAATTTATTACAACCTTCTTGAACAGAAACATAAGCACTTACTCCTTGACCTTCAAATGTTTGTGGGAGATTATCAAATTTTTCTTCTTCGATGAAGTCAAGGTCAATCAAGTGTTTTTCTGATCTAGCTAATTTTGCCATCAGATCAGGCAATGTGTGGTAAGACTGAGGGCCAACAACTATATCGACGTAAGGAGCTCGCCTAAAAATCTCTTCTCCTTCAGCTTGTGCAACACACCCCGCTACAGTGATTATAGTATCAAGAGCGATATTTTTTCTGGTATCTTTTATAATTTTTATTTTCCCAAGCTCAGAATACATTTTTTCAGAAGCTTTTTCTCGAATATGGCAAGTATTGATAATGACCATATCAGCATCATCAGGTATTGCAGTAGTCTCAAAACCAAATGGAGTCAATAATTCTTGCATTTTCAGCGAATCATAAACATTCATCTGACAACCATATGTCTTTATGTATAGCTTCTTTGACATTTTTGATATATTTGTAGCAACACTATGTTATTGCATTTTAAAGAGTCACCCACCCTGAATACAAAAAATTGTTCAAGGATGACTTTTAGGCAATCCCTAATATTTAATTATTATTGATAAAAATCTCCGCGGAATATATCATAATCTATGAAAAATTAATAGTGATTATTTATTATGGAAAAGATGAATTGGTATGGTACTTATAGCCTGACTTTGCGTGAGATAAAGAGATTTTTGCGGGTTTATCACCAAACTATATTCACCCCAGTAGTTTCAGCATTAATTTTTTTGGCAGTTTTTGTTCTGGCTATTGGGAGTCATAAGGGCGAGGTTTCAGGTATTAAGTTCATTAATTTTATGGGTTATGGATTAATAGCTATGAGCATAGTACAAAATGCTTTTGCCAATAGCTCATCATCTTTTATTATGAGTAAAATGCTAGGTTATATTTCTGATATTTTAACTCCTCCATTTGGTAGTGTTGAAATTATAATAGCATTTACTGTTGGGGCGGTGCTTAGAGGAATATTTGTTGGAATAGCTGTTGCAGTCGCTTTGATACCTTTTGTTGACTATACCCTAGCGCATCCATTTTTATTAGTTTTTTATGTACTTGCCTCCTGTACTTTGCTTGGAAAATTAGGGTTATTATCAGGATTAATTTCTAACTCGTTTGATCAACATTCAGCCATTACAAGCTACCTTATCACGCCACTATCATTTTTGTCTGGTACATTTTATTCAGTGCAATCGCTTCCTCCTATATTTCAGCAAATTAATCTACTAAACCCCTTCTTCTATATTATCGATGGTTTTAGATATTGTCTTACTGATCAGGCCGATGGTAATATCACAGGAGGGGTGCTGTTTCTGATTATATCAAATGGAATAATGTATGCCCTTCTGGTTAAACTCATTGATAAAGGGTGGAGAATTAAGTCGTAAGGCACCCAGCAAGCGCTCTGTTGCAAATAGAGATCTATTATATATCATCAGTTATAGACCTCCTTATCTTTAACCTGGGACAAAGCGTAGGTTTCGAGTCCCACCTCACTCCGTACTATTAGGTCGTAATTGAAATGTTGCTAATTGAAGAAATTCAAAGACTACCTTTAATCTTGTATTGATATTGACTAGTTTATTCTCATACACGGCTAGTTTTCACAGAGTCGAAAAAACTAGCCCTAAATCCGATTCATGCAACAGAGCCTATAATTCATAGACCAGTCTGTTTGTACCTTTTTTACTGTGAGAAGTCTCTTTAAACCCAGCTTTTATATAATGTTCATAAAACATAGGATGCAATACATCGGTAAATAAAGTGGTAACTTTGGTAGAACGAGCATACTCGATTACATATTCTAACAATAAACTAGCATTACTATAAAATTCCGGTATAACATCAAACATGCATTCAAAAGCCATGCTTTTCGCACTGGTTATTTTTCGCACTCGTGCAACACCTAAAATTTGATTCGCATGTTTTTTATTCTCTATTACAAACACCATTTCCTTATCATAATCAATTTGGCTAAGACGAGTTGATACTAAAGATATTTCATATGGCAACGACGATAGAAGTTGGGAATAATTTGATAATTTAATTGTATTTAAAGCCTCATTCAATGCAATATTATCCTTAGATTTTACAGGGCGTAATATCAAATCATCATAACCAGCTATTTTAACTTTTTTAACTAAATGATGTGGATATGGAGCAATTGCTAAGCGATTGTAATCAGCAGCACCCAAATTCACCTTAATACGAGCATCTAAAGCAATTACCCCGTGATGATCCGCAATTAGGGGGTTAATATCTAGTTCTTTGACCATTGGCAGATCTATTACTAATTGGGATAAATTAACCAAACACTGAGCAATAGCGGGTATGTCTGCTGGTTTTTCATCGCGATAACCTTTCAACAAATTATAAATTTTAGTACGCATAATTAATTCAGTCGCTAATTCCGTTGTTAATGGAGGTAGTGCGAGGGAGTTGTCTTTAACCATTTCAACGGCTTTCCCACCACTTCCAAAAAGCATAACTGGACCAAAAATACTATCTTCCGAAACACCTAAAATTAGCAGCATAATTCAACAAAATATTTAAGCTCCCATCGCTAATCTTATAGCGTTCTAACATCTTTTGTGCGGCATCTCTAACTTCTTCTGGGGATTTTAAATTTAATATCACCCCCCCTGAATCAGATTTGTGAGTAATATCTGGAGAAAGAATTTTTAAAACCATTTTGCTCTTTAGCTTCTTAGCTTCCTTATAAGCCTCTTCTGGACTTTTTACTTCAAACGTTTCTACAATTGGTATATTATAGGCACTCAATATATTTTTCGCTTCAATTTCAGTAAGCCAGTCTTGTTTGTTGGCAATTGCTTTTTGTAAAATATCATGAGCTATCTGATAATCGAATTTTTGATGTTCTGCTTGTGAAACTAGCGATTTTTTTCTGTTATAGTAATATTCCACCATACGCTTAAATCCACTTATTGCACTCTCAGGTGTAGTATAAGATGGAATGTCGTTAACAGCAAATAACTGTCTTGCTTCTTCAGCTGGCGCACCTTCTCCAAGCCAAGCAGCAATTAAAATAGGTTTTGGATGTCTATTATTTGCTTTATAGGCATTTAGTATTGCTTCCGCAGGTTCTATACTTGGTACAATTGCCACTGGACAGTTTAATACTAATATTGCATCTACGTTTGTATCCTCCATAATAATACGAAATGCATTTGCATAACGTTCACCGGGCGCATCACCGATAATATCTACTGGGTTTCCATGAGACCATGTAGTTGGCAAGACTTCGTTCAAACGAGCTATAGTTTTATCTTGTAATTGTGCTAATTTGCCTCCAAGCTCTATCAGCTTATCGGTAGCTAGAACTCCTATACCTCCTCCATTAGTTAAGATACATAAACGATCACCCCAGAGTTCTTGGTTACGAGCTAGCGTCTCCATAGTATCAAACAATTCGTTCATATCATATACACGCAAAAGACCACAACGCTGAAACACTGCATCATAAACGTCATCAGATCCTGCTAGAGAGCCAGTATGTGAAGCCGCTGCTTTTGCACCTTCTTCACTACGCCCAGGTTTCAAAACTATAACTGGCTTTACCAAAGCAGCTGCTCTTGCTGCCGCTATAAAATTACGCGCATTAGTAATCGCTTCAATGTATAAAATAATAGTTTTAGTTTCAGGGTCTTTTGTTAGATATTCAATGGCTTCACCAAAATCAAAATCAATCATATCTCCCATAGACATGACATGTGTAAAACCTATATGTTTACTTTTTGCCCAGTCAAGGACTGCTGTTACCACAGCACCAGATTGACTGACAAATCCTATATCTCCCTTATCCGGAGTTACATGAGCAAAGCTAGCATTTAGACCAATAGAAGGGATAAGCAACCCTACACAATTTGGTCCTATTAAACGAATACCATATTGCTTCGCTACATCAATCACTTCTTTTCTACGTCTTAACCCTTCTTCTCCTTCTCCAGAACCGAAACCGGCGGAAATAATAACAGCAGCCCTCGTCCCTTTTTTCCCCAGTTCTGCCAGAACACTTGCTACTCCAGGAGCAGGAATACAAAAAATAGCTAAATCTGGCGTCATGGGAAGACTATTAATGTCTTTATAACACAACACTCCCTCTATAGAAGGACTTTTGGGATTAACAGGCATAATACAACCGTGAAACCCGCTTTGTAATAAATTTTTTATAACAACAGAACCGATAGAATTGCTGCGATTACTTGCTCCTATCAGGGCTACAGAATTAGGTTTGAATAATGGTTGTAAATTTTCTATGTCCATATAGTTTCCTCTAATTTTTTGCATTACTATGAATAATAGTACCACATAAAAATAATTAATTAACCTCTTGTCATAACATGAGTTATATAAATTATGTTACTATTGATTTAAATGACGCTAAAGACAATTGTCTTGTTGTCTATCTAGACTATAATAAAGATATAGGCTGTGTTGAATCACAACTTAAACTAAGAACAAAAACTAAGGTGTAGCAAAGCTAAAAGAATCACAAGGAGGATATAAAAAGACTAAAAACGCTATAAACAAAGCTAATATCTGTTCTGATACTTATCTTCCAATATATAAGTATCAATGCCCTAAATAGGCGCTAAAGCGTCTGATCGACTAGCTTCTGGGATGACGGTACTTGTGGTTCTTATCCTAATCCTATCAACCTAGGATTTCCTAATTTGCTGATTATGGATAAGCATGAGCATCAGACGCTGCATCTACTTCGCCTGCTAATGATGCTTCTAACTGCAACAAAACTTTATTATAAGCAGGATCTATAACTTTACGCATCCTAGCACATATACTATTATCGCATAATTTTATTACATTTTCATCATTGCCTTCAAGTCTAGGAAGTGTAAATCGCACTATATCCCACCATGAAGCATCTATAGAATCTCCCCAAACATCTTTTTTGGGGTTAGGAGCTGTAATATTATGTCCATTAACCTCTATTTTAGTTTCATCTGCACCTTCTATAAAGGTTAGTTTAAGCAACCATCCACATTTGTCCAACAGAGCTTGGTATGCTTTGAGCACCGGCTCTACAACCTTATCCTTCAAGGTTTTATGCGCACCTACCTGTTTTTTTGGATGCCCCAATTTAAGCTCTGCAAATTTGCCTTCTCTAGAAACATTCTTAACAGCAGCAGCTTCAGCTACTTCAGCAGCAGCAACAGCAGCAATAGCTTTTTCAACCTCTTCAGCTTCTTTTGCAACTTTTGCAGCGTCAAGAGCGGCTTTCCTCTGGCTAGCTTCAAAATCTTCAGCTTGTTTCTTAATATCTCTCCTAGCTGCTGCTTCCTCATCAGGCGACATATCAACTTGCTCTGGCTTGTTATATAACTCAAGGAATTTGTTAAAACCTGCAGGAGAAAACTGCTTAAGAATTTCCTGTGTATGGTGTACAAGCGTTCCAAAACTGAAACTATATTCTCCTATATTACACAACGGATTAATGCTACATAACTCAATTTCATTAACTGTCATTGTTCCACCGCGGCCCTCAGGGTGTTGTTCAACCACGATTTCAGGACAATTATTCACTAATTCCAAATATGATTGCATACTATTCGTTATATTCGAACTTAACCCTTCAAATCTAGAGTCAGTTAGATTAGACAACGTTAATTTGGTCTTTGACATTGTTTACCTCATAATTAATGTAACTAAATATATAGCATTATTCTTAACAAACGGCAATTAATTTGTTATTAAAATTTTGTCATTGCCTAAAGACAAGGGCGCTGTTGCAACAGAACCACTATATCTACAAAACAATTAACTAAATCCTTATCTACAACACTAAACGTTAGTTCTTATGAGATGCTCTTGTATTTTTTCTCTCTCGACTCAAAATTATTTATAGCCTAAAGATGAAGATTGGTAATATAATATTAAAGATAGTAAATAGTTGGAGAAAAAAGTTGATGATAAAATTTCTAAAATATAGTGGATATCTAATTCTAATTCTGGTTTTAGCATTATTAGCCTTACCTTTCTTAATTTCATTAGATCACTATCAAGAAGATATAAAAACCAAAATAAAAGCAGAGACAGGAAGAGATTTATTAATTAAAGACAAAATATCCTTTTCTATCTTACCTATGCCTAAGGTAGTGTTGTCTAAAGTAGAGCTTTCCAGCCTTCCAGATGAGGAAAAATTTCCTATACTTAAAGTGGGTAAAGCAAAAGCAACTTTAGCTATTTTCTCCTTGTTCACTGGTAAATTGGTAATTTCTGACATAGTGCTTGAAAATCCTGAAATTCATATTGAAAAACTTAAGAAAGGTAAAGACCATCAAACATTAAAAATAGATGATTACCATAAAAATGTTGGTACTAACTCTCAAACTATCCAGATCCCAAAATTACCTTTTACTATAAAGCGTTTAGCAATTGAGAATGGACAAGTACTTTATGTTCAAGACAAAGAAAAAATTGCTTTGGAAAATGTAAATTTAGTAATTAATAACTTATTTGGGCAAGGCGCCATGGAATTTTTTATTAAGAGTAAAATTTTTGATGAAAATGTTACTCTTAATGGTTCTATTGATGCTAACCAATCGGTAATGCCTATAATGGCCGAATGTAAAATAAAACAAGAAAAAGCTACTCTCGAAGGAGAATTTCGCTTAGACGATTTAAGCTTTGCAGGCAATATAAAATATGAAGGTAATGTTCAGCATTTAAGTAATTTTTTCCCTTCTATGCCCCAAGGATTAAGCTCAAAATTTAATTTTACTACTAGGATTACTATAGATAAAGAAAATGTCTTACTGAGTAACTTAAATTTGTCCTTAGATAAAATATTAGCGAAAGGCGAAGGAAGTTATAATTTTAAAGGTGGCATACCTACTTTAAATCTAAATGTAATGCCAGGTAATATTGTTATGCAAGTTAGTAATGATCAAGCGTTAAATGGATATAAAATTAATTTAAAGGCACAAAGTTTAAAGCCTATATTAGAGAGTTTACAAATAAACTCATTGGACTTTCCTGTGCTTTTAAGTAATAATATCTCGCTTGAAGCTTCAGCTGCCTATAATAAAAATACTCTTGATGTAAAAAACATTGCTTTGCTTCTGGGTGAGGCTAATTTAAAAGGTAGTATTAGCGTCAATTGGCAACCAAATTTAAATTTTACCTATAACCTTGAGACAAATAAAGGATCTGCCTTAATGAAATTGGGAGGAATCAAATCTCCTGTGGTACTTTCAGAAGTCAAAATCAAAGGAGAAAGTAAAGAAGAGGCTAAAATTTGGCACACAGATACTCATATTACTTTAGCTGGAATTGATAGCCATGTTATTGGTAAAGTGGAGACGGCAAACTCTTATAAAACATCTCTTACTTTCGTTGCCACTGGTCATAATCTTGGTAACAGCTTAAAACAACTTCTTAACCAAAAAATCGCGTCATCAACTCTTGGAGCCTTCTCATTATCACACACTATTTCTGGTCAACTTCCTGTGTTTGATATTGCGTTAAATAAATATGATCTTACTATTAACAATAAAAAAATATCTTTAAATGGTAAAGCTAATATAGATTTGAGTCGTAAGCCCCAAGTTAATTTAGATTTAGTAACTTCAGAAATTAATTTGAATGGATTAAGCAACCAAGGAAATATAAGTAATAAAGGGAAGGAGGCAGGTGGCAGCCAGAAAACTAGCTTACCTTGGTCTCAAGAGAAAATTGATTTATCTTTTTTAAATGAATTTGATGGAATTTTTACAATATCTATTCCACGATTTATTAAAGCTCCATTAAATATAGATGCAATAAAATCTAAACTTCAACTCGCAAATGGTAAACTTAATCTTGAAACTTTTTCAGCACATATTTATGGAGGTACCATAGTAGCATTTGGACATGTAGTCTCTAAAACAGGTGAAGTATTTTTGAGTACTGAGCTAAAGGAGGCAAGACTTAAGGATGCGGTTCCCGACTATAAGGAAATTAAAATTGCCGAGGGAAATTTTAATTTATCCTCTAAGTTACAATCATTAGGTACAAGTGAATTTCAGTATGTAAACAACCTCTCAGGCAACATTAATATGGTAGGCACAGAAGGTAAAATAAATGGAGTAAACTTACAAAAAATACTGGATGGCTTAAATAATATAAATGATCTTTCTAGTATTGTTAGTTTATTGGATACATCATTTGCTGGGGGGCAGACGGCATTTAATAAACTAGAAGCAAATGTTATAATTAAGCAAGGAATCGGTACAATAACTCATTTTAAACTAGATGCTCCTGAGGTAGAGGTGCGTGCAGAAGGAAATGTTAATCTTCCAAAATACTCTGTTGATGTTAATTCTACTGTAAAAATAGATAGACAGAAATTGTCTCCGTTTAATGTTCGTTTGTATGGTTCATTAGATAATATCCAGCGTAAAGTAGATGCTAAGGCATTAAAACAATATTTAGTAGAAAATGTTTTGACTAAAGTTATAGATAAAATTCAAGGTGGTAAAGGGGGGGCGGGGGATATTTTAAAAAATATTATAGGTGGCGGACAACAGCCAGCTCCATCCTCAGCACATGAGAATAGTACGGGCGAAAAAGAAAGTAACACTATGGACCCATTAAAGAAAGCAACTGATAAGCTTCTTAAAAAAGGGTTAGGAGATCTTTTTTCGAAGTAAATATGCTGGTTCTGTCGCATCTATTGCCGGAGGAGATGCGACAGAACCGAAAATTACGTGGCAATTAAAGATTACCTACTGATAGCATAATAATCAGTCGCAATTATTAGTTCAAAAATTTGCGCTATACATTAACAAATTTCTTCAGCATAGTGAGAACCAGCAAGATCAATTTCCTCATGGCTATCATTATCTAAAATAAAACTATTATTATCATATTCTTCTCCACCTCTTTCCATTGGTTTAATCTCTTGAAGACGAGCAGCATACTCCTTTGATATAGATTGTAAATGTTTATACTCTGTCTCAAGTCTTGCTTTCTCATTACTCTGTTGGGTAGCATAAGAATAAAAACTCATAAATGATGTGTTAAATGTTTTTAACTTTTCTTCTACGTAAGCCTCCATTGTTTCGTCTGAAAGTTTAAGAGCAAGAGCCTTTACTAGAAAAGCTTGACCGTCTGCATGATATCCATACTTCTCAGATATTCGAGTATAAATATTTCCTGCGGTAAGATGTATAATAGGAACATCTTCAATAATTTCAGTGCTATAAACTTTTACCCCATTTTCACTTTCAATAAATCGTGACATTAATTGTGAATCACTTTCTTGGATTTCTTTACCTACTATTACGTATGACATATTATTATTGTGGTCATAATCTAGTTTTACAATAGCTTGCAAAGTAAATGGGTTTGATATTTTTTTAGCATTAGCCCCCTCTATAGTATGACCTGTACTACTATCAATGTTATTTTCATCTATTATTGCTATATTAGTCCAAGTTGATACATCTGTAATATCTTCAATATCAGCTGTTGCTAAAAATAATCCTTCTTTACTAGTTAAATTTCTCAACTCTTCAAGTGTAGAAATTCCTTTGTCATATTCTCTATTACTCCAGTAACCATGCCAATATCCACTAAGCGTAGCAACCCCACCTATTACCTTAGCAATAGTATTAGGAACAAGCGCTGTATGAGATGCTTGAGAAGCAATTAAAGCGCCTAAAATCGTGCTAGTAGCAACTGTAGCACCAGTTTGTACCTTTTGCCAAAATTTTTGACTATCTATTAGTCTTTGAAATGTTGTATCTGCCATTAAATATACTCCTTAATTTTAATGATTTAATTTTAATAACCATTCTCTGGTTTTCGTTAATATGGATTAATATATAAGATAAGTATGTCCATAAAAATCACTGACATACTAAGAATTTAAAATCAAAATTATAATAATTTACTAGTAAATTACTTGCAATATTACAATACATAACATGCAATATAAGTTATTTATGATTAATTAGATTGCTAATAAGCTGTTAGCAATCTACCATAATATATTACATAAAATTAACGAGTACTAAGCAAATGAAAAAGGAGACGAAATATTTAGAGATGCATTTAGCACAGGATGAAGAAGCAAAAGCTATTTTAGAGTTGGGATTTTTCTTAATCCAGGCTTATCAGAGGTTGAAATCTTTTTTGGAAGAAGCAGAAAAAATGCTTAACGGAACAAAGTTGCATATAAATGAGATAGTTGTATTGCATATAATTAGAATTCATAACAAACCAAAATCAGTTAGTGTAATTCATTTACTTGCAGATTTTTATGATGATTACCTTATAGCTTATACTATAAAAAAACTCGTTAAGTTAAAATTGATACAAAAAGTGCGTTCTAAAGAAGCCAAGACTACTGGAGCAAATTATCAAATAACTGAGCTTGGAGTTCAGCATACAGATGCCTATGTTAATTTAAGAAAACAAACCCTCTTTGCGTCGTTTCAGGAAGAAGAACTCGATATAAAAGGAATTACTAACCAATTAAAGAGCTTAATAAAGGTATATATTAACAGCCTCCATAAATTAATTATAAAAAGTTAAATCGTTCTATATCAACTAATGTATACAAGAAAAATTTAAATATTTCTTAACAAGTTTTATCCATTGTTGAAAGAATTAAAGGAACGAAGAGCATTAGTTCTTTTTTAAATATAATTATATAAATCACTTATGAGAGTAACAGATAAACAGCTAAAAACAGCTTTTGAGTACAATAAAATTTATTTAACTTTTCTTAATACGTTGGCTCAGCCACTTCGTACCTACTATAGTTGTGACCTTGTAGGATATTTTAAGTTTTACCAAAATAACAGTATGACTTTTTTAACTACTAATGACCTATGGTGTAATTATACGTTTCAGCCTCAAAATTGGCTTTTATATGAGGATTGGCTTCAACAGGATGCTATATATCTTCTTCAAAAAGCATATATAGAAGGGCAATATTATTTTATTTGGCCGCTAAAACCTGATAATAAGGAGCAGCTATATTTTGCTTTTCGGGAACATGGTATATGGAATGGATTAACCATCATAAAAAAACATGGTGATTGTCTTGAGGCATTTGTATTTATAAGTCCTACAATGACTGATAAAATAATGGACTTATATCTTAATAATAAGCAGGTTTTTGAACGGTTTATCTGGTATTTTAGAGATAAGATAATTAATAAGCTTCAAATCCATCAGCCTAATTGTGGTCTTTTACCTTCTCCTATTAATCCTTTTATTGCAAAACTAGAGTGTGATAATAATTTTCATAATTATTTAGCTGCAATACCTCTCAAGAACTATTATTTAGGACAAAATATTAGCTTATCACAACGGGAAATGGCGTGCTTAATGTCTTTATCTCAAGGTAGATCCATAAAAGAAATTGCTCGCACTTGCGATATTTCAAGCCGAAGTGTTGAGACATATATAAATAGAATTAAGAACAAAACATCATATGCCACAAAAAGTCAGCTAGTTACGTTATATCATAATTTTTTTTGATTGCTGATAGGGACCGTCATATAGGGCATTAATACTGTCTTAACTGTCAAGTAATAACTTACCTAGAGGAGATGATATAGTCTATAGGCTAAAAAATGTTCAGATACCCTTTCGTATATCCACCGTCTACTACGGGGAGGCTAGTGAGAGAGCCTTATCCTGTATCAGCAATAAATGGCTTGATTACAACAAAAAACTTTTATCCTGTTTTGCAAAAGGTATTAATATTTAATTTTCTTTGTAATAAATATATACAAACGGATAAAATGAATGGCAATGCAAAATAAAAAAAACTTACGTATTCCTTAAAGCAAGCAGCTAGTAACCGTATGGAAATACATCCCTTAATAAGCATAAATTTAGATTTATATGAAAAACATAGATAAGGCGCATAAAGTTATTTCAGAAGATCACCAAGACTGGAGGGCCTTTAGCAATCAAGCCCATAATGGAGTGCTGTTTACTAATTTCGCTTATAAGGGCACAGATGAAAAGATGCAAGAAGCGGCAAAACAGATACCGCCTGGTTACGAAATGTTTCTGATGAGTGATCATGTTACAGATAGCAACGAAGCATCTTTTAGATGCGTGGCATTCCTAAACAAAGAAACGAAAGAGATAGTATTTGCAACGGCTGGAACAAGGCCTCACTTTAATAAAAAAGGTCGGGATGATTTATATGATGACGCCTTACTAGTCGCTCAAAGTAAGCCTGCAAAGATGAATCCAGCTCAGATTTTAAACGATATGATTTTAGATAGCCTAGGCGAGCAAGCAAAAGATTATAAATTTCATTACACCGGTCACTCGCTTGGAGCCGCAATGGCTGAAATGCAAGCGATAGACATGGATATTAAGTTGCAAAAAAGGGGATTGAAAAATCCAGGTGAAAAAGATCAAATAACAGCTGTTACTTTTGAAAATCCTGGAACCAAGCCTATTGTAGAAAAAATGTATAAAGAAGCTGGATTGCCAGAAAATAGCGCAAAAAAGCTGAATTTTTGTGTATTTAACAATAGAAAGAATATTATCAATAGTTTAAACGAACAATCTGGCACTGTATATACTATCATTCCCCATTCACAAAAAGAAAGAAATCCCACTTTAGTTCAGATGGTGTTTGAAGTAGTAGCTAAATACGCTTCTGAAATCACTCCGCTTTTGGGAAAAGTTTTTAGCTTACTAGCACCTGGTGGTATAGGGATGGAGCTTCCATCAGACCATTCTTTATCAAACTTCAATAAAGTTTTTGTTCAGAAGGCAGGAAAAGTTAAAGACAAAGAGGGTAATATAATTTCAATGCAGGAGGCTTATACTCAAATTAAGCCAATTGAATACGAGGAAAACTTGGCTAGTAAAATTAAAAATCTTCAACAGACTGAAAAAACTACTGGTAAAGTCGAATTTTCCATGGATAAATTTGATGAGGCCACAGGGAAGCTTGACAGAATAACATTTAGCCGTGCAGAATTAGAAAAAGCAACTAAGGTAGATCAGGTAAAAGACCTGTCCTCAAATGAAAAAACAAAATTTACTTCTAGATTTTCTCTTAAACCACAACAAAATATAGCTAAGCAAATAATTAGTTCTAGGACAGAAAGCTTATCACCAAATCTTAAACTGCCCAGTGCTAAACAGGCTTTAATGGGAACACATAGAGCAGTAGGTCACAACATCACCTGAATTTGACATAAAAAACCACTTAAAGGCCGTAGTACAAAAGGATTATAAGCACAATAGTTAATTATTTGCAACAGAGCTCTTGACGGTGGTTTTATAGATTAAATCATTATAATACAATCTAAGATTTAAAGATATCAGCTATATTAAACCTGAGTCAATTGATTTTTTTTATTTAGTACTTATATAATAACTGTAAGCAAAATTTATACCGTTATACCATTATGAATATCGAAAAATTTACATCCGCAGCAAGGTCGGTGATCTCTAATGCCCAGATGCTAGCGGCAAAAAATAATCATCAGCAGCTTTTGCCAATCCATTTTCTTGTCGCTCTTGTTGCCGAAGAGCAAGATGTAATTAGGAATCTTCTTACTTCGTTTGGGGCAAGTAGTAATCTTATTTTAACAAGAGCTGAAGAGGAGTTAGCGCGAGTGCCAAGTGTAGAAATAAGCGGTGGTGGAGGGCAGGTGAGTATTTCTGCAGATTCACTTAAGCTACTTGAAAAATCTTTGGCACTTGCTATAACAAATAAAGATAGTTTTGTTACAATAGAGAGATTTTTTGAAGCACTGACATATGATAAAAACATTGTTGGTAAAATTTTGGCCGAGTTCGGTATTGATTCAACGAAAACTACTGCCGCAATTTTAGCCATGCGCAAGGGAAGGACTGCTGATAGTGAATCAGCTGAAGAGAGTTATGATGCTTTGTTGAAATACGGTAGAGACGTAACAAAGCTTGCTATGGAAGGAAAAATTGATCCTATAATAGGTCGCGATGAGGAGATAAGGCGAGCAATTCAAGTCCTTTCGCGTCGTTCAAAGAATAATCCTGTTTTAATTGGTGAGCCTGGTGTTGGTAAAACTGCAATTATTGAAGGTTTAGCTCAAAGAATATATCATAAAGATGTTCCTGAATCCCTAGTGAATTGTAAAATTTTTGAACTAGATATGGGGGCACTAATTGCTGGGGCAAAATTTCGAGGAGAATTCGAGGAACGCTTAAAAGCGGTGCTAAAGGAAATAAAAGAAGCAAGTGGCGAGATTATATTATTCATTGATGAGTTACACCTTCTTGTTGGTACTGGGAAAACTGATGGGGCGATGGATGCATCGAACCTGCTAAAACCAATGCTTGCCAGAGGTGAGCTACATTGTATTGGCGCAACCACTCTGGACGAGTATCGGAGATATATAGAGAAAGATACTGCATTAGCAAGGCGTTTTCAGGCGGTATATGTTGCAGAACCAAGTGTTGTTGATACAATTTCAATTATGCGAGGAATAAAAGATCGATACGAGCTACATCATGGAGTAACCATTTCAGATGGTGCTATAGTCGCTGCTGCTACTCTATCAAATAGGTATATAACGGACCGTTTTTTACCTGATAAAGCAATTGACTTGCTCGATGAAGCTGCAAGTCGTTTAAAAATAGAGGTGTCTAGTAAACCTGAGGAATTAGATGAGCTCGATCGCAAAATTATTCAAATAAAGATTGAATTATCAGCCTTGAAGAAGGAAAAGGATGATAATTCAAAAAAGAAGGTTACTAAATTAACTTCTGAACTCGCGGAACTCGAGGCTAAATCAATGGATTTAAGCTCAAAATGGTTAGCTGAAAAGAACAAAATCCTCTCTGCACAGAAATTGAAAGAAGATCTTGAAAACGCTAAAATAGAGCTTGAAAAGTCAGAAAGGAGGGGAGACCTTACCAGGGCCAGCGAGCTGAAATATGGCGTGATTCCAGAAATAACAGCCAAGTTAAAATCCGCTGAAGAACAAACTGATAATAAACTCTTGAAAGAAAGAGTGACAGACGAAGATATAGCAAGCCTTGTTTCTAAAATTACTGGAATCCCGATTGATATTATGCTTTCAAGCGAGCGAGATAAACTTCTTACTATGGAAAAAAACTTACAAGCCACAGTAATCGGTCAAAATGATGCGATAGAAGCTGTAAGTGATGCTATTCGTAGGTCTCGTGCTGGTATTGCCGATCAACACCGGCCCCTAGGTTCATTTTTGTTTCTTGGCCCAACGGGTGTTGGTAAAACTGAACTCACTAAGGCTCTTGCTCAGTTTTTGTTTAGCGATCGTAGTGCTGTGCTCAGATTTGATATGTCAGAATATATGGAGAAGCATGCAGTAGCAAGGTTGATTGGTGCCCCTCCTGGATATGTGGGATATGAACAAGGCGGAGCTTTGACTGAAGCGGTTCGTAGACGCCCATATCAAATCGTATTATTTGATGAAATTGAAAAAGCTCACCCTGATATTTTTAATGTGATGTTACAAATACTAGATGAGGGACGTTTAACTGATAGCCAAGGTCATGTAGTAGATTTTAAAAATACAATAATAGTTCTTACCTCAAACCTTGGTTCCGAAGTGCTTGTCAATCAAGCTGATGGTGAAGATACAGCTTTGGTACGCGATCAAGTGATGGAGTATGTTCAAGCTGCTTTTAGACCGGAATTTTTAAATCGTCTTGATGAGATAATATTATTTCATCGCTTGAATAGGTCGCATATGAACGAGATAGTAAAAATTCAACTTAATGATTTAAAAAACATTTTAGCCACCCAAGTAATTAATTTTGAATATGATGAAAGTGCAGTAAATTATCTTGGTGATAAGGGCTATGATCCAGCTTTTGGTGCTAGGCCGCTAAAAAGAATTATTCAAAAAGAAGTGCAAAATATTTTGGCAAAGAAAATATTATCTGGGTCATATAGTAGTGGTGATAAAATTAAACTTTCTTGCGTTGGCGGTAAACTTGATATTTGAAAATGAGATAGTGTTTGAGTAAGACTATATAAAGGTAGTTGAAGGATTATTACACCCAATATATGCAGTTGGTCGGCAGCGAGATGTTGGGGAGTTGTGGGCAGTATATTGCTCTGGAATACTCCAAAATAGTCGCTCGCCGACGAGTTTTTAAGTAGACTTAGTATGTTACAAATTTTGCCGGATCTTTTGCTACTTTCCCTTCTCGGATACCGAAATTAAGTTGGGGCTCTGTTACTTTACCAGTACTACCAACATACCCTACGACATCTCCTTGTTTTACACTAGTGCCTTTAGTGAGAATTATGTCTTCTAGATGGGCATAAGAAGTAACAAGGTTTTTGCCATCAAGTTTAATAATTACTAAATTACCAAAAGTTGCGTCGTAATCAGCATATATTACTTTACCGGCAGCTGTTGACAGAACTTTAGTGCCAGGTTTTGCACTGATGCTGATTCCCTTGCTTGTCCCAAATTGAGTTTTGTCACCAAATTTTGTAATAACTTTACCCTTTACTGGAGTAATATATTCGTGATGTACTTCTTGCTCTTGAAGCTTTACTTCTGGTTTTTCAATTTTACCTTCTTCTACTTGTATCAACGGTTCAATAGCTCCAGTAACGGTAGGTACTAAGTTTTTCTCTGTAGTTTGTTTGATTTTAAGGATTTGAAACTCGTCAAGATAATAAGGTGGCGCTAGGTCATTTAATAACGCAATTTCTATGACTTTTTGTCCATATTTTGAAGCGATATCTTCAATTGTTTCACCCACTTGTACTTCATGGTAAATGATTTTATTCTTTGATTTTTGTTGGGTTTGCGCTGGAATAATATATTGCTCACCATCGACAGCACTATCAGAGGTAGTACCATCTTGATTAATTACTTCAGTTGACTTTACTTCAAATGAACCAGTAGACACAACCTCTCCCTCGTCAACAAGCGTTGGATTTGTTTTGTTGCTAGAAGAACTCTGCTTTGCACCTGCGTGATTAAACTCTATAGGCGCTGACTGCTTCGACACGGCGCACGCAGATAATATAAATGATAAAAGAATCAAAAGGCCTTGTTTTTTCATTTTGCCAATGTGTGTAATTACAGATTTGTTTTGCTAATTAAATAAAGGTCATTATATATTAATATCTATTACTTTGTATATCAAATAAGGTGTTTAATGAAAAATTATGATTTAGCTATTGCAAGTGACCATGCTGGCGTTAAATTGAAAGATAAAATTATACGAGATCTTCGAAAAAAAAATGTAAAAGTACTTGATCTAGGAACAGATAGTGAAGAGAGAGTGGATTATCCTGATTTCACTTATAAAATGGTAGAAGAAATTATTGAAAAAACTGTGTCTCAAGGTATTTTGATTTGTGGAACTGGTATTGGTATGTCTATAGCGGCAAACCGAAGCTCTGATATTAGGGCTGCTCTATGTACAAGCGAGTTTATGGCAGAGCGCGCTAGATCTCATAATGATGCGAACATACTAGTATTGGGTAGCAAAT
Organism: Rickettsia typhi; assembly: GCA_945875975.1. Lineage (GTDB taxonomy): Bacteria > Pseudomonadota > Alphaproteobacteria > Rickettsiales > Rickettsiaceae > Megaera_A. The sequence continues at coordinate 24,556 of CAMCMD010000005.1, read as the reverse complement.
TGGTCGATGATGATATTTCAATTAAAATGGTCGAAAAATTTCTAAAAACTGAATTTGAAGGCGGTCGGCATGCTAGACGCATAGCTAAGATTAGATAGCATGCCAAGCTCCAAAGTACCGTACAAAAACTTTATCTAGGACTATGTTACTGATACTCGACACTTAAAATTATATTTATTCATTTTATCGAGGCTTTGATATTATATCCATTTTGAAGGAGCAATTTTACTTTCTTGGTAGCGAGGGAGGGACTTGAACCCCCGACACCCGGATTATGATTCCGATGCTCTAACCAGCTGAGCTACCCCGCCAATAAGTCTAATTTATAATCACTAACTTTGAATTTGAAGCTTTATTACTTGCCTATTTTTTAGGCTTCGAATTATTGTGCTTATAATCAAATCCAAATTTAACGACTACATAATTATTAAGTTGATAGGTAAACATCTTACAAATGGTCATGGCAAAGAGCTTATTGAGCGATGGGTCTATCCAGTAATTCATGCGTATTTCTGAATAATCATACCTCCGAGCATGGAGCGTCGCCATAACGTTTTTACACCTAACTTAATTGTATGTATTTACTATATAACATTTCGGTATAAACACTGCCCAAAAAAGCACTTGAGCAGTAAATATATTAACGTTTTGAGAACTGAGTGCTCTTACGCGCCTTACGTTTACCATATTTCTTACGCTCAACAACTCTTGCATCTCTTGTCAAAAAACCACCTTTGCGTAAGATTGGATGAAAATCGTCAGAGATACAATCAAGCGCTCTGGCTATACCATGAATTATTGCGCCTGCTTGGCCTGTAGTTCCGCCACCTTTAGTAGTGCACATAACATCAAATTGTCCGGTAGTATTTGTGTCTACAAAAGGTTGCATAATTGATGTTCTATATGTTTCGCGTGGGAAATATACAGAAAAATCTTTGTTATTTACTATAATTCTACCTTTCCCAGGTCTAACCCAAACTCTTGCCACTGCGTTTTTCCTTCTGCCTGTTCCATAACCACCGCCATCAGCTGTAGCTTTTTTGGACTTGCATTGAGCAACTTGAGGTGCGACAACTTTGTTGGTTACTACAGAACTCTTTTTAATTTCTAGTGTTGGTACTTCCATTACAATTACTTCGTGTTTTTAGAATTTTTACTAACGAGGTCAAAAGCTTCTGGCTTTTGAGCTGCATGGGGATGGTTAGCTTCAGAGTATACATGGAGGTTGCCTAATTGTACATCACCCATTTTGTTTCTACTGATCATCCGCTTGATAGCCATTTTGACCACTCGTTCTGGATATTTTCCACCAAGGATTTTTCCAGCCGTAGTTTCTTTTATACCACCTGGAAAGCCCGTGTGACGATAATAGAATTTACCGTTTTTTGGATCGGATTTTTTCCCTGAAAGATATACGTATTTTGCATTAACAATTATCACATAATCACCACAATCCATGTGCGGAGTAAAAGTGGGTTTGTGTTTCCCGCGTAGCAATACGGCAGTTTGACTGGCTAAGCGCCCAAGTACAAGATCTTTAGCATCAATAACCCACCATTTTTTTTCGATGTCTGATGGTTTTGCTGAATAGGTTTTCACAGTATTGTCTTCGTTAATTTGATATTTTGCAGCTAAAAATAGCAGTTACATGAGCGTATTGTCAAGGATAATTTTAAAAAAGATCAACTAGTTTCAAGTTGCATTTTATCCAGTTTTTCTAAGCCAGAAAATTTGAATGTCAATTTCTTGCTTTTCTTAGGATAGTCAATGATTACTACGCCCCCATTTCTAAGCTTGCCAAATAACATCTCGTCGGCGATGGCTTGCTTAATATGGGTATCAATTATTCGATCGAGTTCACGCGCATTTCCTTTTTTATTAAAGCAGTTTTGAGCAAAATATTTCTTCACCCCGGTATTGACTACGAGCCTTACTTTCTTATCAGCTAATTGTGAAGCTAGTTCTTTTAGGTTTTTTGAAACTATCTTGTCAATTATGTTGCTGATAGGGTTAAAGAGGATTATTTTATCTAACCTGCCTTGAAACTCGGGGCTAAAACGTTCATTGAATGCCTCCATATTCAAACCTACTTTGTCATTAGTTAAATCTTTTTGAGCAAAACCAATAGCCGACTTTTCTTCTTCTGCAACTAGATTAGTTGTTAAAATAATCATCGTATGTGAAAAATTTATGTGCTTGCCAGTACTGTCGGTAAGCCTCCCTTCATCCATTATTTGTAAAAGCAAGTTAAAAATTTCATGGTGAGCTTTTTCTATTTCGTCAAATAAAACTACTGAATAAGGGAATTTATCTACTTCGCTTGTTAGCATACCTCCTTGGTCAAAGCCAACATAACCAGGAGAGCTCCCAAGGAGCTTAGATACTGAACTTGGTTCGGAAAATTCGGACATATCGAATTTGAGCAATCTCATACCGCTAAAAATTGCAAGTTGTTTTGCGAGTTCAGTTTTGCCCACACCAGTTTGACCTGCGAACATGTAACAACCAGTCGGTCGTACCCCTTTGCGGAGGCCGGCTCGAGAGAGTTTTATACTAGAACACAAGCTCTCTATTGCCTCAGCTTGACCAAAAATATGAGTTTTTAAATTACGGCTTAATTGTTTTAATAGCATTATGTCGTCTGATTCGACTCTTATGCTAGGTATATTCAGAATGCTGGCCAGGAGTTGTTCTATTTCTTTTTGAGTGATAATAGGCCTAAGTTTAGACTTGTTGACAATTTTGCTTCGGGCTCCGGCTTGGTCTATCAGATCGATTGCTTTGTCTGGCAAATGTCTATCGTTAATAAATCTCTGCGATAAAGTAATCGCTGCTTTTAGGGCAGAAAGGTCATAAGTAACATTGTGGTGTTTTTCGTAATTTCCTTTTAGTCCTTTTAATATTTCTAGTGTTGTATCTTCATCAGGTTCACTAATAACAACTTTTTGAAAGCGTCTTACCAAAGCCATGTCCTTCTCAAAATTATTATGGTACTCTTTAAATGTCGTTGACCCTATGCATCTAAGTTCTCCGCGCGCAAGGGCAGGTTTAAGAAGGTTACTAGCGTCCATTGCTCCTGTTGTAGTCGATCCAGCTCCGATGATAGTGTGGATTTCATCAATAAATAAAATAGCATTGTGGTTTTTCTTTAACTCCTCAAGTAAATTTTTTATTCGTTCTTCAAAGTCTCCTCTAAACTTTGTTCCTGCAACCAGACTGCCTATATCTAGAGAATAAATAACGGCGTCCTTTAAAATTTCTGGTACATCGTTGTTAATAATCCTAATAGCTAGTCCTTCTGCTATGGCTGTTTTGCCAACACCAGGTTCTCCAACCAGAATAGCGTTATTCTTTTTTCTTCTACAGAGTATTTCAATAGTTCTCTCAATTTCGTTCTTTCTCCCAACTAGGCAGTCAATGGCATCAAGATCAGCTCTTTTGTTGAGGTTAGTACAATATTTTTCCAAATCATTTTCATGTGAGGTATTTTTTTGAAGCTCTTCCTTCAGGTGTTTTTGAGAAATTTCTTCAATAAAAGAAGTTTGATTAGTAGATGGTTCTGACAGCTGCTTAGTATATAATTTGTCCTCTGTTTTGAGAATATTTAGAACATCTTGTCTATTTAAATTATGCTCTTTGAGACATAAAAGAGCATAAGCTTCATGTTCAAAAAAAAACTCAGCTAGTACGTGAATACTAGAAATAATCTTCTGTCCATTAGCTTGACTATGAAGAGCAGCGCGTTGAATAATTCTCTGGAATCCTGCCGTTGGTTTTGCTTCCTTAGCTTCGTGGTCTACTAGATTTTGTAGGTCGTGTTTAAGATAGGTTTGTAGTTGTACTCTCAATGAGTTTAAGTCAATTCTATATTCAGAAAAAATACGCTTAGCATCTGAATCTTCGGTAATTGAAAGTAATAGATGTTCATAAGTAGCATACTCATGTCGATATTTTGTAGCAATTGATAGCGCTCTTCTGAGAGTTAACTCTAATTCGTTTGAAAGCATCTTGACCTCTTGAGTTACTCTATAATCAACCCTACTGATGATAAGTATACCAGACTATAAGATAGAAATACTTGTATATATTTTAGTAATTACTTATTTTATGTAGATTTGTGGTATGAGTTCTTCTAGAATTAACCTTCTGTAAAATTGGTTTAGTCTTAGAAAATATGAAAAATAGTAAAATATTTATCGTTTTAGCAGTATCACTTGTGTTGCTGGCTTCAGTAAAGCTTTATTCAAAATATGAGGTAAGTGCTATTAATAGAGAAGCTAAAACACCAAGAAGTGATTTAAAAATTTTGCTTTATACTAAGGATACGTGTAAATACTGTATCCTTGCTAAAGAACTTTTGGATAAGAATGCTATTTCTTATGAGGTGATTGAACTAGGAAACAATAGGGTTTTACATCAAAGAATGGCTGATCAAACTGGTCAAAATACTGTTCCGTATGTTTACGTAAATGGAGAATTTATTGGTGGCTATAAGAGTTTGAAAGAGCTAGAAGAATCAGGAAAGTTGTATATAGTAGAGCAAGGTGCTGAGTTTAAGTAATTTGTATTATAATAATATTGTGGGAGAAAGTGAGTTATGAATTATGTGCCAATAGTTGTAGAGCAGACGGCAAGAGGTGAAAGATCTTATGATATTTACTCGCGTCTTCTTAAAGAGCGGATAATTTTTGTTTGTGGAGAGTTTGAAGACCAAATGGCAAATTCTATCGTTGCTCAGTTATTATTTCTTGAGGCTGAAAACCCAGAGAAAGAGATATATATGTATATTAATTCTCCTGGTGGCGTTGTTAGTTCAGGCTTTGCTATTTATGATACTATGCAGTATATAAAGCCAAAAATTGCGACCCTTTGTATAGGTCAGGCTTGTTCAATGGGCGCAACTATTTTGCTTGCTGGCGAGAAAGGAATGCGATACGTTTTACCAAGTAGCCGGGTAATGATTCATCAACCAAGTGGTGGCTATAGAGGGCAAGCTACAGATATTGAAATTCATGCGCGTGAGACTATGAAAGTGAAAAAACTGCTTCATCAAACTTATGCTAAGCATACCGGTCAAACGGTAGAGAAAATAGCTACTGCGATGGAACGTGATTGTTTTATGTCAGCTACTGAAGCTTTGGCATTTGGAATTGTGGACAAAATTATTACTAGTAGAGATTTGATCCTTCCGCAAAATGTAAAGAAGTAATAATTTACTTTTTTAAAAAGAGGTGATAAAAAGATAAATATAAGTAAAAATTTTAGGATGCTATGGCGGAAGAATTTAAGAAGAAGTCACTACATTGTTCGTTTTGTGGTAAAAACCAATTTGAGGTAAAAAAGCTGATTGCTGGTCCTACGGTTTTTATTTGCGATGAGTGTATTGAAATTTGTCAGGATATCATTCAAGAAGAAGTAAATGAAACCATTGACAGTATCATTTCTTCAGTACCAACTCCCAAAGAAATATATAAAATTCTTGATGAGCATGTAATCGGACAAGATAAAGCAAAGAAAGTTCTTTCAGTAGCTGTTTATAATCATTACAAGCGCCTTGAAAGCTTGATCAATTCTAAAGATGAAGTGGAGCTCAACAAGTCAAATATTATGCTTATTGGCTCTACTGGTTCTGGTAAGACTTTGCTTGCTCAAACATTGGCTAAGATTCTTGATGTTCCTTTTACTATGGCAGATGCAACCACTTTGACTGAAGCTGGATATGTGGGCGAAGATGTTGAGAATATTTTACTAAGATTGTTACAAGCAGCAGACTTTAACGTAGAGAAGGCGCAAAAGGGTATAATTTATATTGATGAAATTGATAAAATAGCCAAAAAGTCTGAGAATGTTTCAATTACACGTGATGTTTCAGGGGAAGGAGTGCAGCAAGCTTTGCTAAAAATTATGGAAGGTACAGTTGCCTATGTCCCACCCCAGGGTGGAAGAAAACATCCGCAACAAGATTTTATTCAAATCGATACTTCAAATATACTATTTATATGCGGTGGTGCATTCATGGGAATTGAAGGTATTATCGCAGCACGAAGCGACAAGAGTTCAATTGGATTCGCTGCTAATGTTAAGTCGAAAGAAGATATGCGCCACACCGATGTGCTAAAAGAGTTGCAAATTGAAGATATAATCAAATTTGGTATGATTCCTGAGTTTATTGGACGCTTACCAGTTGTGGCTACTTTGAAGGAGCTGGGTAAAGAGGCGTTGATTAAGATTCTTACTGAACCTAAGAATGCCATTGTAAAGCAATATAAGAAGCTTTTTTCTCTGAACAATGCGGATCTTGAGTTTACTCAAGATGCCCTGGAAGCGGTTGCCGCTAAGGCGTTAAAAAGAAATACTGGGGCAAGAGGACTTCGTTCAATAATTGAAGAATTATTGTTGGAGGATATGTACAATTTTTCTGAGCTGAAAAATAAAATAATTATTTTTAGCAAAGAGACAGTAGAAAATAACGTTGCTGCAGTTATTAAGCCCAGAAAAGTGGCCAAAGTTTCAGCTAAACTGCCTAAGAAACGTTTAGCTGTATAAACAGATATTGTTAGTATGGCTTCATATATTTCTGAGAGAGAAGAGAAACTAAAGCTATTTATTAGTAGTTATTTTTCTCCAACACAATATACCGCTGAGCCTATGCCGGGCGATGCTGGTATGCGCGCCTACTACAGAGTGTGGGCTGATTCTAAAAGTTATGTAGTGATGGATTGCCCGCCAAGTTATGCAAATATTCAGTCTTTTATTAATGTAGCCCAATTTCTCTTGGAAAATGACTTTTCAGCTCCTCGGATCATAGAACAAGATACTGTCCAAGGCTTCTTGATTATAGAAGATTTTGGGACTATTAGTATAAAAAATCGTTTGGAAAAGACGGTAGAGAATGTTAAAGAGAGAAGAGAGGTTTATTACCTAATAGTTGATTTGTTATGTTCTCTTCAGGATCACGAGTGCTTACCTGGCCTTAGAGATTTTGATAATGAGCTACTTTGCAAAGAGGTAGAGCTTTTTGCTGATTGGTATATTCCCTATGCATACAAAAGAAAGTTAGAAACGCCCGAATTTGATGAATTTATCGAACTTTGGCAAAATACGTTGGCAAAGCAAGATACAATGCCAAATTGTGTGGTCTTAAGAGATTATCATTTAGAGAATATGATGTATCTTGAGGAACGTGATTCCTTTAGAAAGATAGGTCTGCTTGACTTTCAGGACGCTCTTTGTGGTTCTCCAGTATATGACTTAGTATCGGTGCTAGAAGACGCGCGCTTTGATGTTTCAAGGCAAGAGGCACTTGAGTTTATAGACTATTTTGTTAAGAAAAAGAAACTTGATAGGGAAGGAGTACGGCGTAATTATCATATATTAGGAGCGCAAAGAAATTGTAGGATTCTTGGAGTATTTGCTAGAAAATTGGTAAGAGATCACGATGATAGTTACCTAAAATATATTCCGAGAGTACAAAAATATTTGGAATATGACTTGTCTCATCCAGATTTAGATCAGATAAGAAAATGGCTAAAGAATTTAAAATAGGTTAGGAATGATTGATACTATAATGTTATTTGCAGCTGGGTTTGGCAATAGAATGCGACACTTAACTGAAAATAGCCCCAAAACGTTAATTCCTATTTTAGGTCGTCCCATGTTGCACCATGCACTTGCCTTGTGTAGAGCTTATCCATTCAAACGAGTCGTAATTAACACCCACTATTTACATGATCAAATTAGTAAATCAATTGAGAATTTTCAAAAGCTGAATCCATCGTTTCCTGAAATAATAATAATATATGAGCAAGAGTTGCTTGAAACTGGTGGAGCTATTAAAAATGCCCAAGAGCAACTGGGCAAAAATCCTATTTTTGCTTTAAATACCGATATAGTACTAAAGTCAGACTATAATATTTTTACTGATATGACTAACCAATGGAATCCCGAAGAAATGGATTTCTTACTGCTCATGCAAAAATATAATAGAGCTGTTGGGTATTCGGGTCATGGCGATTTTGACTTGCTAGCTGATGGAAAACTCTTAAGACAAGATAAAGAGGGAAACTATGATTACATGTATGCGGGTTTACAAATTCTAAAACCACAGAAAATAGCAAAGCACCCGCTCAAAGTGTTCTCGCTTCGAGAATATTATTTAAACAGTGATAAGGTAAGAGGTATTGCTGCAAAAGATAGCACAAGGTGGTATCATGCAACTACGCCAGAAGATCTAGTGGATATCGAAATGGATATGCTAGCTCACGGTGATCAATAGACTTTCTGCATATTCTCGGAGGAAAGCTCTTGCAATATTTTCCTTCCTTTAAAATTTTCTTATCCTACGCTTTGGTTGGTCTTGACTATGTGTTCAAGTTCTTAAGGCCATTGATAACAATTTCTAGTTCTGCAAAAGCTTTATCTAGAGAGTTATAATTTGAAGATCTAAGTACCAGGGCAGTTCCATGCTTACCATTTCTTGTAAACGGGTAGCTTCCCATCTCTACTTCTTTATATTTGTTTTGTAGTTCTTCGAAGCTAATTGCGATCTTGCTTTCACCTAGCATAATTTCTAAAGTTTTTGACTGAATAACGGTGCCCCTTTGTAGCATGGGAATAGCTGATTTGAGCATCGATTTCATAATATTAGGAATACCAGCCATAACAAATACGTTACTAATGACAAATCCTGGTACCATCGTAGCATCGTTGTGTAGAAGCTTTGATGATTCTGGTATATAAGCCATTTTTTCTCGAGCCGAGTTTAATTTCTCTCCCATTTTGTCATAGTAATTTTTTAGAATATTATATATTTCATCGCTTCTGACATAGCTCACATTAAAAGCAGTAGCCATTGCTTCGGCAGTTATATCATCATGAGTTGGGCCAATTCCGCCTGTTGTGAAGATGTAATCATATTTGCTGCTTAGTTCTCGGACAGTATCTATGATCATTGTGCGATCATCTGCAATGGTTCTTGTTTCTACCAGGGAAACCCCAATCTCGCCAAGTCTTAGTGCTATTTCCTGTGTATTTATATCAAGAGTTCTACCTGAAAGTATTTCGTTGCCAATAATAATTATAGCTGCTGTGGGGTTACTCATTTTCTACTTAGTTAAATTTATTCAACTTTCATAATATCAAGCTGTAGATATAAAAAAAGAGCCAGTGCTTGCATTGGCTCTTTTTTTTACTATTCATTGCTATTAGACACTCTATTTTCTATCGCCAAAGAATCTTAGCATATATAAAAACAAGTTGATAAAATCGAGATACAATGTGAAAGCTCCCATAATAGCAGTTTTTTCACCCATCTCGCCACCACCAGATTGGTAATACATCGATTTTAGTTTTTGTGTATCCCAAGCCGTTAGCCCCATAAAAATTGCTACTCCAATGAAAGAAGTTGCAAAGCTAATCGCAGGGCTTTGTAGGAAAATATTAACCAAAGATACTACAATTAAGCCGATTAAACCCATCATCAAAAATGATCCCATGGATGTTAAATCTTTTTTAGTAGTATATCCATAAAGGCTCATTGAACCAAACACTGCAGAGCAGATAAAGAACGTACGTGCAAGAGATTGTCCAGTATATATTAGTCCCAGTGAAGAAAGTGACATTCCCATTACAGCGGCATAAACCCAAAATAAAGTCTGAGCTTTATTAACAGACATACTTCCTATCCCCATAAAGAAGAAAATGGCAATACCAAGCGGAGCAAAGGTGATGATCATCCCCAGCATAGACGAACCCATAAACTCACCATTCGGTCCGATATTATACATCAGATTCATTAACGGTGGAAAATTTAGAGTACCAAAAGCGAAAACTCCTGTAAGTAGCAGAGCAAGAGACATATAGTTGTATATTTTAAGCATATAGCTTCTAAGACCTTCATCAAAGCCTTTAGTATTTTTTTCAGCAAACGATTTAGTATAATCAATCATATAGTTACCTCGTTAAGTAAATTCATTATCTACATGTAATAATATAAGCGGTTTTTATAGTTTTTCAAGTAATAAACCTAAAAATACATCTTTGTATGAAGTACTCCTATGAAAAGTGCGGCTCCAACATAGATATTAGATCTGAAACGTGTTTGACAATTTTTAGGATCATGAATATCTAAAGTTTTTACTTGCCATGAAAGTAAACTTAGACTCAAAAATATTCCTAGATAAAACAGGTTAGATAAAACAATGGTAGTTAGATAATAGGAAAGAAAAAATAATATTATGAATATAGTATAAAATGTCATAATCCATATTTTATAATTTTTATTTTCTAGCCAAATTGACATTGATTTGACGTTAATTTTTTTATCGTCTTTAATATCCATAAAGCCATAGATCACATCAAATCCTATCGTCCAAAATCCTATAGCTAAATATAGGATAATAGCATTTATGGATATATTATTAGTAATGCTTGCATAACCAATTAATGAAGCTGTACTATAGGTTAAACCAAGAAAAACTTGAGGTAAGTAGGTTATTCTCTTCATTAGAGGATAAAGTGATGTCATAACTGCAGCGATTAAAGAAGTGTAAATTGCTACTTTAGGAAGTGTGATGAGTATTAAAAAACTAATGACTAAAAATATAATCAATTGAATAAGGGCAAATTTTATACTAATTGATCCATTAGCTAGAGGTCGATTTTTGGTTCTTTCAACTTTGTTGTCAAAATTTCTATCAAAGATATCATTGATAATGCATCCAGCACCTCTTGCAGTAAGGCTTCCAGCAAAAAATAATGGAAGTATTTTTAGATCCGTAAAAATGGTGCTACCAAGAATGCCACCAAACGACGCTATAAAAAAAGGCAATAAGTAACTAGCTGGAACATTGAGCCTTGCCAGCTTACATGCAGACAAAAATATGTTTGGCATTTTGGTTCTAGTTGTAATATTATTCTCGCTTCTATAATAAAATTATCCCAAGTAATACCAATGGTAGAATTCCCTAGCAAGTACAATTTTAATAATAGTGAAAAAAAATGGCAAGAGTTTTGGCAAAAGCATGGTGTATATCTGTGGGATAAAAACGAAACACGTGATAAGACTTATGTCGTAGATACGCCGCCACCAACTGTTTCAGGACAATTGCACATAGGGCATGTTTATAGCTACACTCATACTGATTTTATAGTTCGCTATCAGCGCATGAAGGGAATGAACATATTTTATCCCATGGGTTTCGACGATAATGGATTACCAACAGAGAGACTAGTTGAAGCGAAACGAAAAGTTAAAGCAAGTAGCATGAATCGGGAAGAATTCGTTGCCATTTGTCAAGATGTCGTGGAAGTTGAAGAGGCAAAGTTTCATGATTTATTTAATCGAATCGCATTATCGGTAGATTGGAATATTGAATATAGGACTATTAGCCCCGTTTCTTGCAAAATATCACAAATGTCTTTTCTGGATTTAATACATAAGGACCAGATATATCGTGATTCACAGCCAATGCTTTGGGATCCAGTTGATCAGACTGCTCTAGCTCAGGCAGATATAGAAGATCATGAAAAAACAACCTTCATGAATGATATTCAATTTACAACCGAAGGTGGCGCACCAATAATTGTTGCTACAACTAGACCAGAATTACTTCCCGCATGCGTGGCTGTGTTGTTTCACCCTGAGGACACAAGATATAATAAACTAGCTGGAACATTTGCAATATCCCCACTATTTAGTGTTAAAGTGCCTCTACTAGCTGATGATATAGTTGATCCAGAAAAAGGTACTGGTCTTGTCATGTGTTGCACTTTTGGTGATCAAACTGATATTTTATGGTGGAGAAAACATAAGTTACCAACTAAACTAATTTTTAGTAAGTGGGGGACTATATCTGGCATAGAGTTTGATGATAGCTGTACAAACAAAGAAAAAGCAGAGAAATTTGCAATGGAAATTGTTGGTATGAAGATCGTTCAGGCAAGAGAAAAAATTATTGAACTTTTGAAGAGCGAAAGTTTACTTCTTAATCAAACAGAAAGGATTCAAACGGTTAAATGTGCAGAGAGATCTGGTGCTCCTTTGGAAATACTAACAAGTCCTCAATGGTTTATTAAAGCGATTAATCACAAAGAGGAGTTGGCAAAAAAATCAAATGAATTAAATTGGTATCCACATTCAATAAAAATTAAGCTTGATAGCTGGATTCAAGGAGTGTCGCTTGATTGGTGTATCTCAAGGCAAAGATATTTTGGTGTGCCATTTCCTGTGTGGTATTCCAAAAGGAGAGGAGAAGAAGGAAAAATACTTTTAGCAAAACCAGAGCAATTACCAGTAGACCCTTCCCATGATTTACCAAGTGGTTATGCAAGAGAGGAGGTAGAAGCTGATAAAGATGTGATGGATACATGGTCAACTAGCTCTGTTTCTCCTCAGTTAAGTTCTCATGGTATTGCACAAGGTTTTATGGTTGACCAGGAGCGTCATAAAGCATTATTTCCTGCAGATTTGCGCCCTCAAGCGCATGAAATTTTAAGAACATGGGCATATTACACCTTGCTCAAAAGTTATCTGCATGAAAACACCTTGCCTTGGAAAAATATAATGATTAGTGGTTGGTGTTTAGCTGAAGATCGAAGCAAAATGTCTAAATCTAAAGGTAATGTTCTGGTTCCAGATACTTTGCTTGAACAATTTGGCGCAGACGTTATAAGATATTGGTCTGCTAGTTCAAAACTTGGAGCTGATACAGCTTATTCTATCGATGTTATGAATAATGGTAAGCGTTTGGTAAATAAATTGTGGAATGCAGCAAAGTTTGTTTCCCAACATTTTGATAAAATTCCAAGCGAATATAAAAATATAGAACTACCACAATTAAAAGATAAAATATGTTACGATTTTGATAAATATTTTATAACCAGGTTGTCAACGCTTGTCGCAAGCTCAACGAAAGAGTTTGAAAAATATGAATATGCTGGAGCTATGGATCAGACGGAGCAGTTTTTCTGGTTTTTATTTTGTGACAACTATCTAGAGATTACAAAAACTAGAGCTTATGATGAAGAAAATAAAGATGCAGCCGGAGCTTTGAGCGCTAGGTTAACGCTTTATCATGGATTGAAAATAATTCTCAAATTGTTTGCCCCGTTCTTACCGCATATTACAGAAGAACTTTATCAATTACTATACACCACTGACGACTCTATTCATAGACGGCACGGTTGGCCTGTATTAGACTTAGTTTTTAGTGGAGTTGATAAGTCTGCAGAACAATTAATTGACGTCCTTGAGATGGTAAGAAAAGTGAAGGCAAAAGATAATTTATCTATTAAAGCGCCAATAAACTATATTGAGATAATAGGTAAAAAAAGTTTATCTGATACTTTGATTGCAGATTTAAAAAATGTAACTTCAAGTCAAGAAATAAGGTTTGTTTCAGAGCTTAGTAGCAATGATCAAGGGCTTAAAACTGAAGCAATAGAGATCAATGTATTATATAGTTAACGTAATTAACTTGAGTTTTGTAGGAGAAGTGAATATTTTTTGTAAAAATTAGGCTGAATTAAGCATATCATCATGGCCAGCAACTCCTTCTTGCTACAGTGCGTAAAGGTTCCTATCAATGATCATCGTGCTTAATTGGGAACTACAATCGTCCTTTTTGGGCCAACTCAAATCCATGTTAGCTTAATCCAAGAAAACCTTTTTTGGTGGCGATTGAAGTAATTCATTGGTTGAAGCACTTTTTACAGTTGGTTTTATTAATTGATGTGAGAATGTGAGTTTTAGATAATCTCTTATTTCCTCGTTCAGCAAGTCTATCTTATCTCGGAAAAAGTGATCTGCACCTGCTATTACTCTGTAATTAACATCAATATTTTTTTGTTTTGAAAGGCGGCTTGCAAGATCACCCACAGACTCTTCTGAAACAACGCTGTCTTTGTCTCCTTGAAGAATTAACCCTGGAATAGGGCACGGAGAAAGAAACGAGAAGTCATATTTATTGACAGGTGGTGAAATTGCAAGAAAATTAGTTATTTCTGGTCTACGCATAATAAGCTGCATTGCAATCCATGCTCCAAAAGAAAAGCCGGCAATTAAGTTAAGCTTACTCATAGGATAATTTATTTGTAACCAGTCGAGAGCAGTTGCTGCGTCGGTCATTTCTCCTATACCATCGTCATACTCACCTAAAGATCTTCCAACTCCTCTAAAATTTATTCTAAGAACTGTAAAATCATGTTCAAATAATGTTTTATATACATTATAAACAACCTTATTATTCATAGTGCCACCAAATTTTGGATGAGGATGCAATACGAGAGCTATCGGAGCTCTTGGGTTTGGAGACTCCGCAAATTTTCCTTCTATTCGACCCGCCGGGCCGTTAAAAAATACCTCAGGCATTTATGCTCTCCATTTAATTTGGTGCTTTGATTATTACTTCTCTGACTTAGATAGCCAGTAACTAAAAAATTTAACCAGCTCTGCGGATTGTAGTACTATAAGACTCAGAACTCAACAAAAATTAACGCTAAGTTCGTATTCTAATTTTTCCATCTATTATGAAACCAAAACCACTGTTCTGGTTTTTCCCGAATCCATTGTTCAAGAGTCTTATTTACCTCTAGCATGATATTATAACAATCTTTTTCATTGTCTCTAGTTATCGATGGCTCTAGAGGGTCGTGAAGTATTAGTTCGAAATTGCTACTCTTACCAATGCGGACTATTTGTAGTGGAACAATTGGGTATTTATATTGCAGACTTAGCCGTGCAAGAGCTACAGCTGTCATTGCTGGAAATCCAAAAAATGGTACTTCAATCCCATTGTTCATTTTCTGATCAACTAACATCGCAATAGAGGCCCCAGATTTTATAGCCCGAATAATAGATTTTGCGCCAGATGGTCCTTTGGCAATCATAGTAATTGACGTATCATTTGCACGCTCTTTAAGAATTCTTTCGTCTACATAAGGGTTATTAGCTGCTCTGTAAGCGATCCCAAATTTGGGGTAAATATCATTTATTTTTCGAATAACAAAGTCCCAGTTAGCCTGATGTCCTAAAAATAGCATAAAAGGTTGATTCATTTTTTGAAAGGCTTCAACCTTTTCAAGCCCTATAACTTTGACTCTTTTATCAAGTTCCGCTGAATCTAAACCATTAATAAAAGGAAACTCGCCAATGTATCTGCCGTAGTTATCCCAAAGATCATTTATAGTGCTTTCGATATCTATATCATCACCATATACTTTCTTTAGATTTTTACGAGCAGTTTGAGTCACTCGAAGATAGGGCCCAATTTTTCTAGCGATAAAGCTGCATAAAGAGGCAGAATTATCTACTGATAAGATTCTTAAGGCTCTAGTTATGAGTATAAATAGTATATACTCAACTATATGTTTTAATTTTTTCATAAATTAGTTGGAATAGTTCTTCTTCTTTATCAAAATTTAAAGCAACTTGGGCGCATAAGATCTTAGTATGATCTATGATCTTTACGTAATCTTTTTTTGTTGTTAGTAACAAACAATTTTTTTCATCTGCTTCCTTAACTAGTGTATTGAGTTCTTCTGCACTATAGTTATGGTGATCAGGAAATATTTTTGTTATTATTGTATTAATTCCATTCTCGCGCAACAACCTGAAAAATCTGTCGGGATCTCCAATTGCGCTAAAAGCATAATATCTTTTACTAGTATCTATATTGCCCGCTAGTTGTATTTTAGATTTAAAGAATGGTTTGCCACTTGAAATGATAGTTTGAATTAAAGAGAAATTCTGGCATAATTCATTGCCAACCAGGGTAACGATATCTGACCTATCAATTGCAGATTCTGCCTTTTCTCTTAATGGGCCTGCTGGAAAAATTCTGCCGTTACCAATATTTCTGATCGCATCTATAACAACTATAGTCAGATCTTTTAGGAACCCTGGATTCTGCATGCCGTCATCAAAAATTATCACATCTGGTTTTAAGTTTTTAATTATAGGCAACGCATGCTTTATCGACACAGCCGCCAAAACTTGCCCATATTCGCTCAGCAGCTTTGATTCATCGCCAACAGCAGAAGCCAAGTCTGATGGTTCAACGAGTTTAGCCCCACGTAAATTTGAGTTATAGCCTTTTGTAACTATAAGGAAGTTGCAGTTTTTTTCTCGTAGTTTTTTTGCAAGCCAAGCAACGACTTGAGTTTTGCCTGTTCCTCCAACACTTATATTGCCTATACAAATAACAAAACATTCGAGTTTAACTGGCTTTACTAGAATTTTTCGTAAAATACCGAGAAGCTGATATATCCATGAAAAAGCTATAAATAGGGATGATAAGATATTTTTCTTAGACCAAAAAGTTGGGTAGGTAAGTTTGATCACTGTAAAAACCTACCTATCTCTTTTAAATAGTTATTAAGTGTTTTTTTGCGATCGCTGACAAATTCAAGAGCATTTTTTCTGTATTTAGCGCTCTCTTTCATATTATTTGTATTAAGAAAAAATTTTATTTTCAATGCTAAGTCATTGCCTGTTTGCACCTGAAATGCAGCTTGTTCCTCAATCATTTCATCGGCAATATTTTGGAAATTACTCATATCTGGGCCAAGTAAAATAATGTTATCGAAATATGCGGGTTCAACTAAGTTATGGCCTCCTCGTTTGAATGAGCCACCTACAAAAACAATAAAAGCTAGGCTATAGAATAGCCCCAATTCGCCAAAACTATCAACTATAAATAAATCATCATCTAATGAAGGTAACGGTTGATTTGACCTAATTGAAAATTTAAGACCTAGTTTATTGCATTGGGCAGCCAGCTCATCTCTTCTTTCTGGGTGTCTAAGAACTATAATAGGAAAATAGTCGATTTTAGTTTGTTTGAACTTAGTAATTACTTGCAATGTAACATCTTCATCCTCTTTATGCGTACTTGCAGCAACAAAGATTTTTTTATTACCAAATAGGTTTTTTAAGGATAAAAGTGTTTGCTGATCAACTTCCAATTCCTTATTGGCAAATTTCAAATTGCCGAGATTTATTGGATTACTACAGCCTAATTGTTGATATTTGTATAAATCTGTTTTGCTTTGTACTATCACTTTCTTAAAATTATCTATGATTAATTTAAAAAGCCATTGGTTACTTTTCCATCTTTTATAAGACTTATCAGATAGTCTTGCGTTAACAAGAATCATACTACATTTACTAGCTGCTTGAGTAATTAAACAAGGCCAAAGCTCCGATTCGATAAAAATCCCAAGATCTGGTTTCCAGTGATTAAGAAATTTTCTAACCACAAAAAAATTATCTATTGGAGTAAATTGATGCGAAGCATTTTGTGGAAGAAATTTCTCTAGAATTTGTGCGGAAGATAAAGTTCCTGTAGTTACTAGGAAATTATATTTAGGATACAAAGCAGACAAAGCTCTAATCAGAGTGATTGCAACCATAGACTCGCCGACGCTAGCTGCATGTATCCATAATAATTTGCCAGCTAATCTGTGTTTACAAGCAAATCCAAGCCTTTGTTTAAATGAGATCCAGTTATCTTTTGCTTTTATTATTCTTACAAAGAGCAACAATATATATAAGGGTAAAAGCAGCAGATTGATTGCATTATAAAATGCTATGGTAGAATGTTTGTTCACAATAATGTCTCAGCTTTATAAGATAAATTTAACAGTTCTTTTTCTAATAAACTATCATCATTCGCTACATTTCCAGACAATTTAATCGAGTTTCCAATTGTCACAATAATTTTTCCAAAAGGTTTAGGCAATATCATTTTATCCCAACTATTTAACATAAAATATTTTGTTGCCATGCATGAAATAGGAATTAAAGGTTTGTTATATTTATAGGCTATTTTTGTAATAGTACTATTTATTTTATGTACAGGGCCTCTTGGTCCATCAGGAGTGATTACTATTTTATTACCTAATTCAAGGGAATTGATAATCGATCGAACTGCCCTGGTGGGATTTCTATTGGTAGATCCTTCTATAACGCCATAATCCATCGCTCTAATAACATCTGTGATTATTTTTCCATCAGTATGCAAAGAAGCAAGAGCAAAAACGTTATCGTATTTTTTAAAAATATGCATGCCAAATGCTAAACGGTTGTGCCACAAAGCAAGAAGTGCGCCATCTAGAGTGTTGAATTTTTTTTTAAGAGCTGGGTCTGTCCATATAAACTCCCATTTAGAAGTTAAATAGACAAATTTCAGGTAAATATAAATTGCCCAAACAATAAACCAATGAATAAATCTACTGTGTTTTAGAAAATGTTTGAGATATTTTTTTAACATTAATTTCAAAAAGTCTAAGTTGTTTTGAGCTTAGATATTGCGTGAGCCATTCTATTACAAGCTTCTGTCAGAATCTCAGAGGAGGTGGCATAAGATATTCTGAAATACCCTTCTAGCCCGAATGCTATACCCGGGACAACTGCAACATTAGCCGCCTCAAGTAGGTAAGTGGCAAGATCAGAACTTGAGTTAATTTTGTCTCCCTTAGGTGTGACTTTACCAAATAAATCTGAGCACTTAGGAAAAAGATAAAAAGCTCCCTCAGACCTATAACAGTCCAATCCCTCAATTTTCAACAACATAGATAAGACGAGATCTCGTTTTTTCTGGAAATTTTCGGTATTAGTTTTTATATAATGTTGTGGCCCTGAGATAGCTTCAAGGGCAGCTATCTGACTTATTGATGATGGATTTGAGGTGCTTTGCGATTGAATAACATCCATAGCTTTAATTATGGCCTTATTACCAGCGCCATAACCTATTCTCCAACCAGTCATCGAGTATGTTTTAGATACCCCATTTACAATAAATATCCTCTCTTTTAAATCGGGGGCAATGGTAGCAAGGGTAGTAAATTTAAAATCATCAAACGTGATATGCTCATAAATATCATCACTCATTACATGTAGATGTGGATATTTTCTAACTAACTCTGCAATTTTTGTTAGCTCTTGCTTGGTATAGGCTGCTCCGCTAGGGTTACTCGGAGAGTTCAATATTAACCATTTTGATTTTTTTGTTATGGCTTTTTCGATCTCTTCCGTGGGTGTTTTAAATCCATTCTTCATATCAGAAGATACGAAAACAGGAGTTCCTCCAGCCAGTAGAACCATATCAGGATACGACACCCAATAGGGGGCTGGAATAATTACCTCATCACCTTCGTCGATGGTAGCCATAAATAAATTGTAAATTACCTGTTTTCCACCTGCGCTGACAATTACTTCGTCAATTTTATAATCTAATTCATTTTCACGTTTAAATTTTTCGCAAACAGCTTTTCTGAGCTCTGGGGTTCCAGAAACCATTGTGTATTTTGTGGCTCCGTTTTTTATACCTTCAATAGCTGCCAGTTTTATATTGTCTGGAGTGTCGAAATCTGGTTCGCCTGCAGCAAGTGAGATAATATTTATACCTTGCATCGTCAGTTCTTTTGCCTTTGCAGCAATGGCTAAAGTTGGAGATGGTTTTACGGTCTGGAGTCTTTTTGCTATTAGTGACATAATTTCGTGTCTTGTATAATCATAATATGTTTGAACTAGGACAGATTATATGAGAATATTCTCTTTAAATCAAATCAACATATTAAGATTTATGGGTAAGAATATATTTTCAAGGATAAAAAATACCACAAAATCTTTGGTGTCTGTTATTTGTGAACTACCAACATTTATCAAAAATCAAATTCAGAGAGTGAAAAATGAATTTGCTACTTTAAGAGAGAAGCTTAGAAACGTTGCAGATAGCAATATGAAACTAGGTATTTATCACCTTAGAAGTGGTAATTATAGAGATGCTATTTTTAGATTTAAGTTGGTTGAAAAATATCTGGATCCCAATAATAAACTTGCTTACTATTGGCTTGGTTGGGTATATTTTTTAAAACAGGACTATAAAAATTCAATAATTAATCTGATCAAAGCAGGAAACGAAGATGATGTTAACTTATTGCAGTTTGTAAAATCAATTGATAATGTCCAATATGTACCAGCGCCAATTCATGCTTTATATCGTGATATTAGAGCTAGTAACTTTATTGATAAGGTCCAAAGCGATACATATGATATCCCCAAAACACTTGTTCTTGAGTTAAATGATGCTATAACTTCGTTACCTGAAGAATATAATATTTTAGAGCTGGGAAGCAACGTTGGGCTGTTAGGTTATGAGATTAGCAAAAGGATGCAAGAAGCATTCTATTTAACGGCAACAGAAGTATCTGCGGAAATGATCGATCTTCAAACGACCTTTTATCCTGATCAGGAGTTGTATGACAAAGTACTGCAGATTCCAGTTGACGAATATCTTCTAAAAACCAAACAAAAATATGATGTAATTTGTAGTTTGGATGGGTTCGCATTCACTTCGGACTTCAAAACAATTTTTCAGAATGTATTTTCTGTGTTAAACAACGGCGGTTATTTTGCTTTTGCAGTACGCAGTAGTCAAAATAATAATTTCTCTAAAAAGTTACTAGAGTTTAGTTACAATAATACACAGTTGTTTAATGCTCTCAAAGAATCTGGGTTTGACGTTATATCTTCAAAAGAATTTAATCTGGAAATAAAAAACAATTACTCTATATTCGTCTGTAAGAAATAATTTTAAGAGGGGAATGTGGTAGTAAGATTGGTCTCTAGAGCGCATATAATTATTACTATCTGCTTGTTAAGTAATAACTCGCTTGCTTCTAAGCAAGAGGAAAAATACGATTACAACTATGCGAGTTTGAGTAATAGATGCCAAATATATGATCCATATGAATCTTTTAATAGAAAAGTTTTTACTTTCAATGCTATTTTAGATACATTTATATTAAGGCCCATTACAAAAGGTTATGGTAGGTTTACAAACGACTATACAAAAAATAGGGTTGATAGTTTTTTGAGCAATATTCGTGAGCCTCTATCTACAGTGAACTATGGGATACAAGGTAATACGAATGGGGCTGGAAAAACTTTTTGGAGATTCGCAATCAATTCTACGTTTGGAATAGGTGGACTTTTTGATGTTGCTAGTAAATTCGATCTTAAAGCCGAGCCGCAAACTTTTGGTAACACTTTGGCTAATTATGGTGTAGGCCAAGGGCCTTACATTATATTGCCGTTTTATGGTGGGACGAGTGCTAGAGATTTAATGGATCCATTGGTACTTAATAACTACCTGAATCCCGCTAAGTATCCGATGCATAGTAGTTTTAAGAATGTACTGCTAGTCACTGGTCTCATTCATAATAGGGATAAGATTATGCCGTTTACTGACTATGTAAGTAAAAATTCCCCTGATGCATATATTGCTATCAGGGATGCCACGCTCAGTGAGAGAGAGTCTAAAATGGTTTATCCAGAAGGGTTCAAGTGCCCTAAGGTTAACAAGTAAATAATATTTATGAAGAGAGCATACATTATGAAAATTATATCAGTGATTTTATTGATAATAAGTTTTGCTAGCCAAACTGCTTACGGAGCATCTGAAGAAGATACTAAAAAACTAAGGGCTTATGTTGAGGATCTTATACAAGAAGGTTCTGATCTAGTTAATGATAAAAGCTTATCGGAGAAAGATAGAAGAGTAAAATCCAGCGCTATGATAAAGGCACATTTGCATTTAGATTGGATGGCGAAATATACATTGGGCCGTCATAGAAGAGCGATATCGGAAGCACAGCTTAAAGAGTTTGTTAAGGTCTATTCCTTGTTTGTTGTAAAGGCCTATGCTGATCTTACAACAAACTATAAGGGAGAGAAGGCTATACTTACAAATATTAAACAGATAGATGGCGATTTGTTTATTGTGAATAGTGAGCTTGTTAGACCAGGTTCGCAATCCTCTGTTAAGGTAGATTATTTAGTGCATAAAATTGAGGGTAACAAGAAAGATCCTTATTTAATTGGTGATATTATAACTGAAGGAATAAGTATATTGAATTCTCAACAATCAGAGTTTAATAGCGTTATTTCCTCGCATGGAATTGACTGGCTAACTGCAGATTTAAAGAAACGCGCTCAAAATAATGAGAATCTTGCTAAAGTTAAGCAGTAGAGCATCTCATTGATGTATCATATTCAACGAGTTTGCTATAACACATAGTCATTTTTAAATTCAAAGCTTGTTTTACTATTAAACGAACAATAGGTTGTGCTATTCTTTTATCCAAACTTGTGCGCTCAAACGCCCTAGGTTCTAAAATTAAACACACATATGTATGTAGAATATGAGAATAATCAGAAATTTACTATTTGTTCTATTATCAATAATATCATTATCAGTTAAAGCAGACATTTATTCAGCAGCAACAATAGAAGAGCTAAATAATAGCTTAATGGAGTTTCTAGAAAAGCGTGCTGCAGAAAAAACTTTGGTAGTGTTGCCGCTGGAGGATTTTTTTGTCCAGCCTACTCATCCTGCTTTTTATGTTAAAGATGATAAATTCCAAGTTTTTATTACACGTGCTTCTAGCAAAGTTAAATTATCTCGCAGACAATATCTAAAAGAATTAATCCTTACGCAATATGAGCAGAGGTTTAGCGATCCCATGGTTCCAGAATTTATTGGGAATTTACAACAAAAAAATGTCCCTATTATTGTAGTAACCAGAAATGTTTCTGGAAGTATAAATAAAATACCATATCTGGAAGTATGGACGTGGCAATATTTATTTGATAAAGGCATTGATCTTTCGAAAAGCCCAATTGGGTCGAAGCAGATAATGTTTAATAAGAAATATAAGAAAATTAATGGAACATACCCCACCTTTTACAAAGGTCTGCTATCATGCAACTCCAGGGATGGAGAAAATTCTCCCCAAAGTATTATCGCATATCTGTTATCGCAAGAATTAAAATGGTTGCCTGACGTGATATATATAGTGGATAAAGAGAGGAATTATATAGAGTCCTTAATCCAACAATTTAAATCAATACGCTCGGATATTCAAGTTGAAGGCTTTGTTTATTCTCCAGATGTTAAAAGCAATACCGAGCTAAGTATTAGTGAGTTTTCAAAATTTTGGGAAGATTTAATTGTAAGACTCAATGCTGTAACTAGAAAAGAGTCAACCGCTACCAAGGAGGATCCATATGAGCAATAGAAAACACTCTATTCCCAAAACTTGCGTGGTTGCTCTGGTACGCAGATCTATACGCACATTAGGGATTTTGCTGGTCCCGGCTCAGGCGCTGCTTCATAGCATGTCCTCTTTGGTAGCGAGTTTAAAAAGAAACGCAAGATTATTGGTTTTAATGTTATTAATATTAAGTAGTAGTGTTGCTAATGCAGAATTTACTGCTACTTACTCGTTGAATTCGCCTATTATCAAGAAGATTGAAGAATGGGTTGATAAACATACTATAGTCTTTATTGAGATCGACGATACCTTGATGATGCCAAAATCTCTTATGTTTTCATTTGATTCTAATCCTTATAGATTATTTATAGATAACCTGATTTCTTTGGGCGCGCGTATGCCTGCCTATAAGGCTAGTGTAGCCTTATGGTATCAGCAAAGGCAGGTCAAGTTGGTAGAAAGTGGATGGGTCGATTTTATCAATAGGCTTAAGGAAAAAGGAGTTGCGGTATATGGAATATGCTCAATGCCACTACATCTACTTAATATTGAGGAGAAGCGTTACATTGAAATAAAAGACTTAGGCATTACTTTTTCTAATGCTATAAACAAGCAAGAAGACTTCGTGATCGAAAAAAAAGAAGCGTGGTTCTCGCGGTTTTATAAGGGTATAATTTTTACAGGACCTTATAGCAAGTCCCATACATTAATAGAATTTCTGCGCATTACTAGCGTACCTTCAAAAATGCTTATAATTTCCAGTATAAATCAAGAAGTTAAAGCTATTGATAGTGAGCTGAGGATTTTTAATATGGATTATTACAGTGTTCAGTATCTTGGAGCTCAAGAGGTTCGCGGCAAACCAGATGAGCAGTTAGTGAAATTACAACAACAAGAATTAATTCAAAATGGTAAATGGCTTGAGGATGATGCAGCGAAGTTGTTGCTTCAATCGCTGAAGCAAGAATAAAATTCTATGAATACAGCTTCTTGCTTGTGCAAATTCTTGGCTGCATATTTTTATCCAACCAATTCGGAGGATTGGTATAAAAGCAAGGGGTATGGTGGCCAAGATGAGCAAGAACAATTTTCTCAATTCTTATACAGCCAAGCTCAAGAAGAGTCGCTATTTCACGATGAATTCAAATCTCTCGATCTAAAAAGACAATTTATCCAATCTGGTGAATATAAGCTAGATTCAGTATTATTAACCCCGCAAAAAAAACTCGGTTTAGCAAGAAATAGTGAGAATTTATATTTTGTATTTTTTCAAGGCAGAGGGGAATTTTATGAAAGCCGCTTTCGTGATATGGCTATTCAAGCGCGAGAAACTGGAGTTTCAGTTTTGGGTTTTAATCGTGTCGCTTTTTAAAAACTGCGCAAAATTGCCTTCCAAAAATGTTATCTTGTAATGAATGGCCAGGAATGTCTGGCCTGTAACCCAATATTACAAGGAGTCTACTATGCCTCAAGTACTTTCCTCCACTCCTCCAGCTACGAC
>CAMCMD010000004.1 GCA_945875975.1 Rickettsia typhi | reverse complement strand
TACAGGGTAGTGTTAGAAGGGGATTCTTATAGAAAAAACTTTATACCTAAATTTAAAATGGAGGATGACAAAGTGCAGCAAAAAAGTTAGTATGAAGTGGACTTCTCTTCTGGCGCAGGGGTGGACTAAAATACCTGGCGCACAACAATTTTTTGGATTAGAGATTTTGCTCAAAAATAAATGATGTAACTAAATCCAATTTATATTTATATGTTTAAAAAATATATCAACCCACTACTTTTCCTTACTCTGGAATTTACTTCTTACTTTGTTATTAGTTCAACAATAGTCATTATTGTACGCTTCTTGTTTAAGATTTAAAGTTAGATAACCAATCAAAATTTATGCAAAATGCTCTTCAGTATTACAAGCTGCAAAACATTAGATATTAAATTAGCTTTTTAAAGTATTAATCCCGATGTCAAAGAAGTATATTGGGTAGATCCATTCCATTAGGTAAGGCTAGTAGGTTCTGATGCTGTTTCAAGCACTAAATTTGGATTAAATTGAGTATTATTTTAATTACACCAAAACCAATATGTAGCAGCTTACGCATATAGCTACTGATAACAAGTATCTTGCTGATATACTCGAGTACGCCAAAACGAGACAATTGCAGCTTCCAAAAAAGAAGCGTAGTAGTTCTGCACCTTCTTAGAACACACCTAAAACATATAGCTTAGTAGGGGCTTAATTTTGTATCCAATTTCATTTGTATTACCACAGAATACGACATTTCTACTTTGGAGAAAACACGACATTTGAACTTAGTGTTGACATCGCATTTGTTGTATAAGAAATAGAGAATAGGGTGTAATTTTATAAACAGAAAGAATACTGAAGGGATCAATTGTAAAAAATTAACTCTAAGTTGAGTTAGTGTATATTTATAGAAAAAATTGTTGAAGTAGTATAAATTCTAACTAAAGTCTAAAAGTCTGATGAATCAAGCTGTTAGACCTTAGTTTTTACCTAATTCGATTATTCTTCGGTTAGTTCTATTGCTTGTTGTTTTAAGCTGTCTGCTTCCATGACACTTAGCTCATCTTCTTTTTGCTGGGCCTCTTTTTTGCCGCCTTCTTTATATTCTCTCAAGGCATCCTGTGCTTCAGTATCTGTTTTGGCAACGACCACTAGTATAGTAGTAATAACCTCCGGATGAAGTATAACTTGAACATCAAATACGCCGTTAAATTTAATGGGAGTATCAAGAAGAATATTAGCGTAGTTAAGCGCCACGTGTGCTAGCTTTGAGAGCTCAAGTGCAATCGCTTTCGCACTTACTGATCCAAATAACCTTCCATCTGCGGCAGATTGGGCTATAAAAGCTATGTGCTTACCCTTAATGGCAAGTGCAACTTTTTCCGCTTGTGACTTGTGTTCTGAATTTTTAGCTTCCATACCTTTTTGCAGAGAGGCAAATTTAGCGATATTTTCTTTGGTAGCTCTTATTGCAAATTCTTGAGGTATTAAATAGTTGCGACCAAAACCATCAGCGACGGTAACAGTATTTCCAACTTTTCCTAATTTTCTAACTGGCTTTACTAAGATAACTTGCATATTTTTATATAAATAAAATGTTCAATGATACTAAATCTGTGTCCGAAAACTATTTGCTTGTATAAACAAAAGGCAAAAGCGCAATAATTCGGCTGTGTTTTATCGCTTTTTTTAAAGCGCGTTGATATTTTGCAGAAACATTAGTAATTCGGCTTGGCAACATTCTTCCGCCTTCGGATATAAATTCACCTAAAAGGTCTGGATCCTTATAATCTATAACTGGAGCCCCCTTTCCTGAAAAACGACAACCTTTGCTTTTTTTAAAAAAGGGCTTTCTATTAGTTTTGTCGCCTGCGCCTGAGTTTTCAAATGATTTATTTGATTCTGAAGAAGGTTCATATGCCATTAAATTAATCTACTTTTTGTGTTGTAATAATTGCTTTAGTTACGATTTGACGTTACATCAACAGTGTTCTCTTCATTAGAACCTTTTGCTCTAAGAATTGGAGATGGATCTTTACTGATTGCGTCTACACGAACCAGCGAAGTTCTAATTATACTTTCGCTAAGTTTAGTTTTTCTATCAAGCTCATCGAGCAGAGGCTTAGTTGCTTCAATACCCATGAAATAATAATGGCCTTTTTTATTATTTTTAATTTCGTATGCAAGAGTTCTCAAGCCCCAATACTCTGTCTTTACTACGTTACCATCATAGCTTTTGATTACTTGCTTAAGATCATCAATGATCTTGTCAACATCAGATAACGAAACATCCTGACGAATAATAATAATGGATTCATAAAATGCCATAAAACGCGTCTCCAATTGATAAGTGACTTTATAAAATATGGCCATTTATAACAATATAAACTAATTTGTTCAAGCATTATCTTTCTTAATTATGCAAAAATGTCTTTAATTAAACATAAAGAATAAAAAAAGCACTTACATTAATTGTATTTTACTTGGGTGTAACCATATAAAGAATTATAATGACAGCGCTAAATAGATAAAAAATTATAATTATAAAGCATTGGGAGACTAAATTCGTGTCAGATAAATTGCCGCCAAAAATATTAGTTGTTGAAGCAGATGAGGTAATGAATACTAATCTTTGTAATGCGATTGAACGTTATTGGTTTGATGTTACAAGGGCAAGGAACGCTGAAACTGCCCAGAGAGCAGCGCAGGTAAACTTACCAAACGTAGCTATAGTTAGCTCTAGAGTACAAGATCAATCTGCTATGGAGCTGGGGGTACTTCTTAGAAAAGTACCAGAGTTAAAAGAGTTGCCGATAGTGTTCATTATTGAGCAAGACGAATCAATTGATAATTATAATTTAATTGGTAGGGGTTATACCGAGGTATTACAGAGGCCTTTTACCCCTAACGAATTAATGACAACTATCAGATTATTGCTCCGCAAATCTAAGCCAGTATTTCAGGATAAAGTTATCAAATATGGTGATATAAGTATGGATTTGTCAACTTTTAAGGTGCATAGAGGTGCTAAACAAGTTCACCTCGGTCCGACTGAATTCAAAATTTTGGAGCTCTTTGTTCAGAAGCCTAAAAATATATATTCACGTCGTCAAATTATTGACTATGTTTGGGGAACGGAAAAAGATATCGCACACCGAACTATTGATGTCCATATAAATAGAATTAGAACTTTAATGAAACTTGAATCTGATAGGTATCCGTTGATTAAGACAATAAGGTCTGCAGGATATTGTTTGGATTAAGTTTCTTTAAAATCTACTTTCAAAAACGTTAATTTAGTAGTAAAACAATATAATAGATTTGAAACCAAGTTTTAGGTTGTAGTGACGCTTGATTTAGTGCAAATCTAATCCCGCCGGAAAATATTTATTTATAAAATATAATTTTTGACGAAGAAACTTTAGTGAGTAATAAAATTGATTATGGAAAGAAGACTTGAGTCGCAGCAAGTAATAGCAAGGCTTTTAAAAAATCATGTAGCTCCCTATAAGAGACAAGTGTTCACGGCGATATTCTTTATGGTGATTGTCGCAATTTGTTCTGCAGCAATTGTTAGACTGGTGCAGCCGGCAATTGACCGAGTGTTTTTGACGCATGATCGTCATATGTTGGTAGTGATTCCTCTTTTGATGTTAACTATATATTCAATAAAAGGTGTAGCAGAGTATTTTCAAAGTTATCTTATTAAGTTTGTTGGGCAGCAAATTCTTACAAATTTACAGATGCTTATGTATGAGCATCTGTTACAAGCGGATTTTTTATTCATCCAGTCTCAATCTTCTGGCCGGTTAATTTCAAGATTTACGAACGATATAATGTTGATGAGAGGTGCTGTTTCTGACCTTTTGGTTGGGTGTGCTAAGCACTTATTATCAGTAGTATTTTTGATCGGAATAATGTTTAGTTTAGACCCGTTTTTGGCATTATTTATTTTTTTGGCTTTTCCACTAGCAATATATCCAATTCAAAAACTTGGGCGAAAAATGCGTAGTGTAACAACTTCAGCGCAGGAAGAATTAGGAGATTTTACAGCAAAATTAGATGAAACTTTTTTATCTATTAAAGTAATGAAATCTTTTTGTATGGAAAAAATAGAGGCAGATAGAGCACAAAAAATAACCTCAAATATTTTAGCTTTCTATAAAAAGGCAGCAAAATTTGATTCTCTAACGTCCCCGATCATGGAAATACTAAGCGGCTTTGCGATAGCTTGTGTACTGTGGTATGGAGGTTTTGCAGTGATTGAAGGCAAAATGACTACTGGGGCATTATTTGCTTTTATTACGGCGTTTGTTTCTGCGTACAGACCGTTCAAAAGTCTTGTGTCTTTAAATGTAAACTTACAAGAGGGGATTACTGCGGCTAATCGTGTGTTCAATATTCTTGATTTAAAGCCTAGCATTTCTAATAAACAAAATGCTAAGAGTCCAGTTTTTGTCTCTCCATTTATTGAATTTAAAAATGTTGAAATGAAATTTTCTAATGGAAAGATGGCATTGAAGTCACTTGATTTAAAAGTTGAATCAGGAAAAACCTATGCTTTTGTAGGCAGTTCAGGTAGTGGCAAAACCACTGTTGCTAATTTAGTAATCCGAATGTTTGACCCATCATTGGGGAAGATAGTCATTGATAATTATGATATAAAAGAAATAACTCTTAAGTCCCTAAGGAGTCAAATTTCTTTGGTTTCTCAAGAAACAGTACTTTTTGATACTACTGTTTTAGAGAATATTGCTTACGGAACGTTTGAGGCGTCACGTGGTGATATAATTAGGGCAGCCCAGGCTGCTGATGCTGATGAGTTTATTCTTGCGCTGCCACAGGGGTATGACACGATGGTGGGATCGAATGGTACCACTCTATCTGGTGGTCAAAGACAAAGATTATCAATTGCTAGGGCATTTTTAAAAGATGCTCCAATTCTAGTACTAGATGAGGCAACAAGCGCTCTTGACCCTCATTCTGAACGCTCAATAATAGATTCATTAGCCAAATTAAGAATCGGCAGAACAACAGTAGTAATAACTCATAGATTAGCCAGTATTAAAGATGCAGATCAGATTGTAGTAATGAAACATGGCAAAATTATGGAGCAAGGAAGGCACCAGGAATTGCTAAAAATTCAAAAAGAGTATTACAAGCTGTATAATAAGCAATTGAAAGAGATTAATAATACTAAGGCTCAAAACGAATTGAGCAAGACCAGGTCTTAAATTCATTAGTCTGATTTAATTTGACGCTTGGTATAAGCATGTATAATATAGCAAAAACTTGATTAGAATTTATAGAGGGATAAAATGGATACAACAACAGATACTATTACCGTTCAAGACGCAAATAGCGCTCCTGCAGCTCCTCCGCCCGTCGAATCTAATGGATGGATGAGCCTTGTTCCAATGGTGCTAATTTTTGTAGTGTTCTATTTTTTGCTTATTCGCCCCCAAGAAAAAAAGCGTCGTACTCAAGAAACTTTAGTTTCTGGAGTAAAGAAAGGTGAAGAAATAATGACCAACTCTGGTTTATTTGGAGTTGTAACTAAGATTAATGATAGCGATAATACTGTAATGGTACAGATTGCAAAGGACGTTGAAGTGAAGGTCCTTAAAAACTCTATTGCTGACATAGTCAGTAGAAGCAAAAAAATAGAAGATAATAAAGACAAGAAGCAAATTGATAACAAGGCCGCTTCTTCTGCTAAGCAAAAAAAGAAATAATACCAATTGTTAAGAGCTGTTTGTGCAAAAAATATCAAAATTGAAACTTATTATTTCTATAATATTTACTTTAGTCGCGATTTTATACGTATTGCCTAATTTTACTAATAGTCGTCTGAACTGGGTTCCTGGCGATAAAGTAAATTTAGGTTTGGACTTAAGGGGAGGGTCGCACCTTCTTCTTAGTGCTGACTTTGATAGTTATATGGATGATGTTAGTCAGTCGGTTGCAGAATCTTTAAGAAAATACCTAAGAGACGAGAAAATTGGTTATAGAAATCTTCGTGTATCAAGGAATAATATTAAATTTGATTTCCGAAATAATGATGATTTAAAAAATTTAAAAAAGATTGTAAGAAATATTGATCCTAATCTTTCTTTTGCTGTTGAGGGTAGTATCATGACGTTATATTACAGCGAATATGAAATGAATCAGTTGCAAGATAAAGTTATTGATCAGTCAATAGAAATTGTTAGAATGAGGGTTGATAGTACAGGAACAAAAGAGCCGACTATTCAGCGTCAAGGAGTAAGAGATATTCTGTTGCAGGTTCCAGGAGAAGAAAATCCGGCTGAACTTAAGAGAGTGCTTGGTAAGACCGCTAAACTTACTTTTCATTTAGTAGACGATAGTGCTAATTTAGAGCGTGCTAAAGCTGGCCACGTCCCGCTGGACTCTAAAATCGTTAAATCAGAAGATGGTTCTGAAATAATGGTTATTAAGAAAAAAATTATAGTTAGTGGTGATCAGTTGAATAACGCACAAGCACAGTTTCAAGATGCTATGCCAGTGGTACATTTCTCATTAAACAACGCTGGTGCCAAAAAATTTGCTGAAGCGACCACAAAGAACCGTGGCAAGCGGTTGGCTATTATTCTCGATGGACGAGTGTTAAGTGCGCCCGTTATTAATGACCCGATTATTGGTGGTGATGGTATTGTTTCTGGGCATTTTACTGTTGAATCAGCAACCGAGCTAGCTTTAATGCTAAAAGCTGGTGCGTTGCCAGCGCCACTGAAAATCGTAGAAGAAAGGTCAATAGGTCCTAATCTAGGAGCAGATTCAATTGAGTCTGGTAAAACTGCTGCTATTGTAGGGTTTATCTTTGTTGCTGTATTTATGGTTCTTGCCTATGGAATTCTTGGGGTAATTGCCAATATTACTTTAGTGATAGCGTTGCTATATATATTTGCGCTACTTTCCATGTTGCAAGCTACACTAACCTTGCCTGGTATTGCTGGTATTATTTTAACGATAGGTATGGCTGTGGATGCTAATGTGCTCATATATGAGAGAATACGCGAGGAGCTTAAAAAAGGTTGTTCCAACTTATATGCTGTGAAGCTCGGCTTCGAGTCAGCTTTTGCAACCATTACCGACTCCAACGTTACGACTCTAATAGCAGCGTTCTTGCTATATAGCTTTGGCGTTGGTACGATCAAAGGGTTTGCTGTTACTCTAACTATAGGTATTGTTTGCTCGATGTATACTGCCTTGGTAATCACAAAATTAATGATAGATATGTGGCTAAAATACGTTAAACCCAAAAGTCTTGGATTATAATGCTGTACTGTTTTGTTAATGTAACTTAACTATATGTAGTCTTGCTTACAGGGGGGAAAATACTATGTTGATTTCTATATTAGCGTATTTTGGTATAGCTTACTTACCAACAAGGTATTTCAAGGTTAAATTTACTTATTCTCTTCCTGCTTCTCTGTCTTTAATAATGGTTTTCTTATATATTTGTGCAATGTATGAATTGCTATTTCTAGCTACCTATCTTGTCTATATTGTGGGTATGGTTAGTTTTTGTACTTATGCTTATTTTGATAGAAAGGAATTACGCTATTGTCTGAGGCAATATTTAGGCGAAATTACTATTCTGCTTTGTATTATTTTAATTTATGCCTTTTATACTAGAAATGCATATTTTAGCTCTTGGGATGATTTTTCATTTTGGGGAGGGGCAAGTAAAGAATTATTACTTAGTAATGTTTTCGAAAAACAGGACATGTTCACGTCTATAATTCCTCTACATGCTCACTACCCACGTGGACCGGCAGTATATCATTACTTTATGCTACTATTTTCGGGATATTCTGAAGCAAAAGCCCTACTTGCGCATTTTATTTTTCATTTAATTTTTTTGGCTCCGTTAATGGCCAATAAAAATTATTGGCACAGTATTTTCATCATCATGCCAATATTAGCTATCATTATGCTTTACACCACCGGTATTCGATCAATTTATAATGATAGTACTATTGGTCTAATGTTTTGTTCAATTATAGCGATATATATTTTAGAGATAAATAAGAAAAGGGCTATAATCATATCATTGCCGATTTTTGTATTATTACCTTTATTTCGAGAAATTGGTTTGATACTGGCTCTAATAGCAGCTTTGATCATTATCTTTAAAGATATTAGAGAGCCAAAGCAACCGGAATTAAAATATAATTTTATTCTATATTTGTTGATATTGTGCGCTCCAATAATGAGCAATTTTATTTGGGCAAGTTACTTTAGAGATACGCATGATTTTTTTGGTAGGACAGAGCATAGTTTTGGTAATTTATTGGTTTTAGCCAAGTCATTTAACGAGCAGAGCTTACTACTAGTTATAAACTACATTAAGTTTTTGGCAATATTTTTAATAAAAGAAGGAAGCTTGCTAATTTATGTATTAATTGGATTGAGTTGGTATGCCATAACGAAGTCAAAAAATGAGGAATATGCTGTAGAGTATAAGTTTTATTTTAAAAGTGCTTTAATATTTGGTGGTGTCTTCTCTCTTTGGCGGTTATACCTCTACTTTTTTGCATTTTCTTATTCAGAGGCGATAAAAACAGCTTCTTTAATAAGGTATTTAGGCTGCTATTGTTTAATATTTGCAATTATAGCTTCTGTGTATTTCAAGAAAGTCCTGCAGCACTATAATATAAAAAGAAAAGAGTTCGTAGCTTTATTGATTGTTTTTATAGTGTCTTTGTTGATTGTTATAAATCAAACTATTAGGATTCAAACTAATTTAAGTTCTGCGCAATTAGAATTTATTCTAAGAGCCAAGGATGTAGGCTTTTTGATTAAACAAGGTATCAAGGTACAATTTAATTTCAGCAATAAAAAAGAAGCTTTTGACTGCTTTAATTTGAATTATGCTATGTCTCCATATCTGAATAATGATGAGCGAGGTAAGTGCTTTGCTGAGTCAATTAGTTACGATCCTGATAATAAATTGCCATTGCAAGATTTACAACAAAAGGATATTGAGTATTGTATTAATAATAAACAAAATTGTAGAGTTGAGTATTTTCCATTCTTGAATAGTATAAAGTTTTATTTCAAGGATTCGCTTGAGTAAGTTATCAAATCCTTGAAGAGCTCTTCCGCAGCGTAAATTATAATAAGATTTAGGCATCTAGATGAGGTGAGCATTAAAATTAATGGTGTATATTTTGTATTATAGCGTACCTTTGATTGTGACGCTCCCAAGATTCCTCACCACGGGACTAACCTTAAATCCTTCTTATTTTAGTCTTTATAGTTTTAGCTATTTTCTCTTTAAGCTTCTTCATCTTAGTTGCTGCTTCTTCAGCTTCTTTACTAGTAAAATGCTTTTTTCCTAAATAAAGTATATCTTCTTCCTATTTATTAAATTAATGCTACATCAATAATTAAACATGCGTCAATGTTTAATTTTGTCATTTTTCTACTTTAAATTTAACAATTATTATCAGCTAGCTTATCAAATTAATGCGTAGGTAACCTTATTGACAATGCATTTTATAATGCCTACAGTAATAATTGTAAGCATAACACAATTTAATTTATGGAGGAACTTATGGTTAATTCAAGCGAAAACTTAAATACCACATTTTCCGCTGTATTTAAAGATGCGGTAAAGGCCGAGCAAGCTTATAACCTTGCTTTACAAAAAGGATATAAAAAAGAAGATATTAATATTTTAATGTCAGAAGAAACTAAGAAAAAAAATTATGGTACTCAAATTAGTGATATAGGAGAAAATAACGTTTTGGGCCATAAACTAATGGAAGGTGCCGGCGTGGGCGGAGCGATTGGCACTACTACAGGTGCTATAGCAGGTGCAATTGCAGCAATAGGAACTGCTTTAGTTTTACCTGGGTTTGGTTTAGTAATAGCGGGGCCACTTGCCGTGGCTTAGCGGGAGCAGGAGCGGGAGGGATTGCTGGTGGTCTTCTAGGTGCCCTTGTTAATGCAGGATTTTCAGAAAATTATGTAAAGGATTATGAAAATGCCCTTAGAGAAGGAGGTATAGTAATTAGTGTTATTTCTCATTCAAAGGATGAGAATCTATCATTAGAGAATGAATGGAAAAATTATGGTGGTACAAACTTTCTTCATACACAATTATAAGGATATAGAGTTTGGTTTAAAGTTTTCAGTATCAATAATTAGCCATGCAGTATGGTGATATCATAGATTTAACGATAGTTATAAAGATATCCGAACTAGCCTACAGAAATGTAGTAGTCAGTCATGTGCGTTAGCTAAATCAATTAGTTTTTTTGCCATGCTACCCTTGTCTAAAGACAGAAGATTCTAAGAATTCAAACAACAGAAGCGAGAGCTAGCCCTAGAGTTACTCCGCCCTAGGGCTTTGTATCGTTACCTCTCACCTTATGGTCCATCTACATAACTTTGTGGCTTTCTTTGTGTTTTAGCCAAAAATTAATATGAATCTCTATTTGACTTATGATGAATTGATGAAGTACACTTAAACTGTAGGTATGTTTAAATAAACCTTGGGTATTTAAAGTGGTGATTATCTTTAGGTCTTTTAGGCTGCCTAACTTTTGGGGATTTAAGTACGATTTATGCTGCAACTGGGGTTATAAATTCTGCCAAGTAAATATGAATTATAGCACTAACTGCTTAATGCGAAGAGCTATTATTTTTTAGTAGGTATAGTGTGATATAAAACTCCAGGGTATCCAATCATAAGTCGACTTTATCCTCATTTGATGCTGATAAAACAAGTTTTTGTATTATTTGAGGAGGATAAAAATGAAGAATAAAGTTAGGAGAAAGCCAGATTTATTGTTATCAACTTTGATAGGCGTGCTCATTTTTTCTGCACCAAATGCATACTCACAAGAATCTTTTTTTGATCCACTATGCTTACCTTATTTACGACTAGATTCTGGGCAAGCTCATTTTGCAAAAGTACAGGGTTCTAATATCACGGGAGAAAAAGTAAATTTAAAATCCACATCTAATTTAATAATTGGTGCCGGTGTAGGGCTTGGTATAAATTTTGGTGATAAGTTTCGTTCAGATATCATCTGGTTTCACCATTTGGACTCAGTATTAGAAATGTCAAATAACAAGGATGTAGTAAAGCGCAAACCTAGAATAGACGCGTATTTTGCTAACTTATATTATGAGGGTATAAACAACCTAGGAATATTTAATCCTTATATAGGTGCTGGTGTAGGATTTGCAAAACTCAAAGATCGATTAGATATTTCTTCAATTAATAATAATCAATTAAGACGAGAAATTCATACGGTCAAGGGTAGAAACAATTTTGCTTATAGGCTAGCAGTAGGTAGCACTTTTGATTTGAATGAAAATATAATATTTGATCTGTCCTATAACTACCATGATTACGGTAGAACCAAATCACAATTGGATAATACGCAAAAACAAATTGGTAAAAATCATTACCGATCACATATCATCAGTTGTGGTTTAAGGATAGGTATATAAATGTTAAATCTAGAATAAAATGTATTTTGGGATAAGTGGTAGCTATGGTAGTTACTAAAGTGTTGTAACAAAAAAAGGAGGGTAATCTATGGTCACGAATGTTGGAAACCAAAATAAATTTATTGATGCAATAAAAGAATTAATAGAACTAGATTATGACGCGGTGGATACTTATAAGCTTGCCATAGAAAAGCTAAAGAACCTTGAATATAAAGATAAATTCTATGAATTTAAGGCTGATCATAACCAACATATAAAGCAACTGTCGGCATTCTTGGCTAGGAGCAATGAGATTGCTCCTACGGAGCCAGATAAAACCAAAGATTTATTGATGAAAGCGAAGGTACAGGGTGCATCACTTATGGGAGATGAAAGTATTCTGAAAGCAATGTTGAGTAATGAGGAGGATACTGTTACTGCTTATGAAAGAATGAATCAAAGAGTGAATGAATCTTCTGATCAAAAAATAGCTAAAATAATTGCTGATGGTTGGGAAGATGAAAAACGCCATAAAACTTGGATAAAAACTGAATTAGAAAAAGGTAAGCATAGCACTGACTTATCTTAAGCTTTGTTTTCTAATGAAAAATTATGAATTAAAAAACTTAAAATGAGGTAAGAAATGAAGGATATTTTGGCTAAAAACACTACCAAAGAAGACATTGAAGGTATAAAGGAAGATATAAAGGACCTTACACAGCGTCTAGGTAACTTGAAGGATCATTCTATTGAGGGCTTGTCTGAGCAAATAGATGATTTATCAGGTGCAATAAGTACTATCAAGGATAAAGGTATTGGAATTGGAAGGGACAATGCTGCAATTCTAATTAATGCCACGCGTCAGCACCCTATCAAGATGTTACTAGGAGCATTTAGTATAGGAATGCTTGCATGTTGCTTAATCAAGAAATAGGTATGTTAGCAGCATTATTATCAGGAATTCTAGAGGGCTACGTAGAATACAAGGCTAAAAAAACTTGGGTTGCTTATGCGGCCCGGTTTTTTGCATTTCTAGCTGTGACTTTATTGATTGTAGCTAATTATATATACTTTACAGTACCTGAAAAAACAGTTTTCTCTTTGATAGCTACGGCTTGTTGTTTTATTATTTCTGTAATGCTTTTTTGTATTAACTTTTATATAAAAAAGCGTAGAAAGCATGAATTTATAAAACCCTTTTTAGATAAAATTCATTTATTGGAAAATCTATTAGAGAAGTTGTCGTCCAAAGGGAAGGTATTGAATAATTATAGAACTATTACTATTATTGGAATAACTGGAATAATAATTTTAATTATACGCCGCTACTTAAGAAAGGGCTAAAGTCTAGAAATGTATGTTAATTGATTTTTTAAATGAGTTGTTGGCTCCATTTTTGATAGTGCCATTTAATATCATTAGAACTTGCTCAATAGTTTATTTCCTCAATGCACTAATATAAATTTCTCTTGACTTATTAATTAATTTGTATTAAGTAATGGGCAGTAGATATTAACAATTTATGATAAAAGCTTATGAAAATAAAAATAAGTGGTAAAGATAGAGGGGATTTGCTACCTATATCGACAAATTTACAATTCCTGCCAGTTCTCACCTGTAATCAAGAGAGTTTAGGAGAGCGAGATTTATTAGAAGCGTATAGAGAGGGGCGGGCTGGAATCAGAGAATTAGTCACTAACCCCCCCCCAATTACGAGCAGTATTGCAAAAAGAAAATATTAATCTTGGTTTTTTTAGTGCCACTTACGATTTTCTTAAAACATATAATATGGAATTAGTGTCTTCCTTATTTGCGTCTACATCTCTTATATCACTTAACCTTTTCGGTACGCAATTAGGTGAACTAGGAAGCAGAGAGTTGGCAAATGTGCTAAAGGCAACTAATTCTCTCGCTTATCTTAAAGTTTCATATAATGATATGGGTTATCACGGGCAATTAGAGTTATCCGAAGGTTTAACAGAAAATAATTCTCTTACTGCTCTTGATTTAAGTAATGACAGTAATGTAGATGACCTATCATACTTTTTTGATGTATGCCTACCAGATATAAATGCAGCTGAAAAACTTGTAAATAGTTATCCTCAGGGCCCTCAAGATTACCTTAATATAAATCTTCTTCTGGGCTACATGGATCTTGCTCGCCAATACTGTTCACAGCCATTAAAGTTATTTCAGGCCATAGGCCAACACCCAGCTATTAGATATTTTTCTTTTGGAGTAATAAGCGATAGTTATATCGTGGAGTTTTTACATAACAAAATGTTAGAAGTAAAAGGCTTAGTTTTGCAAACTAAATTTAACCTAGATAGTTTGGATAGGTTTATTCAACCCTCATCAGTAGAAATTTTTAAAAACCACATAGAACAAGTAAATAAATTAATGATGATAGATTTTATGGCAACTATGCAAGAAATTGCGGGGTATATGAGAGAAGAGAGATCTATTAAATTTAGCCCTAAAATGATAGCACAATGCATCAAATTTACTAGACGGAGCAAGTGAGAAAACAATAGATCTTCCAGTAGAAATTAGAGAATTTATTGGGGATAATTATTTATTATTTTTGCTTGCAGTTCTTAGAAAAGAGACGGGTGATTCATTATTAGAAAAACTTCCATTAGATACATATAAAAATATTTCTTCTTATTTATTTAACCTTGATTTGGGTAAATGGGCAAAGGCGGAGGCTATTGATTACAGTACTCAAGAAGAAGATGAAATGTCAATTGTTGGAGCAGTTGCAGAAAGTAATATTGAGGATATTATATAAAACGGGTGCATAGAGAAAAACTTGTATCTATTTATGATAATAGTGGTTGTATACATGGCGTTTTTTTTATAACACTTATAGTAATAATAATTATCGCTTAAATGCCGTCAACTTAAGCGACTTATGTAATGGGCTATTGCTATTACAAATGGCAAACCTAACTCAGGAACAAGATACCCAATCCAGAGAGCAGCTGGTTTCGGTAGTCCAACCTTCCTTATCGAAATAAGTCGCCCAATTCCTGCAAAAAATATGCCGAAGGCTAGAAGATAAACTAAAAATCCTTGCTGTTGAATGGTAATTGCTGCCCATAGGTTGATTAATCCAGTAGAAAAATAAACTCCTGCCATAAATCGATGTACGTTGTCTAATCTCTGAGATGTATTTGGTTGGCCCAGATACATCTGTAGTAAGCCTCCAGCAATCGCAATTAGAGCGACAATAAAGAGGCCAATTTGCACTATAAGTTGGCTAGTGAGTAATTCAGTATTTTCGATCATATATACCCCTTGAGGTTTTCTTTTATATTCTCAAAGAATATATTTAATTGCAAGGAGTTATCACTCAGTTATGAACAGAATAATTTCATTCTCCAATCTCACAAATCAACTTTACTTACTTTGTGTGGCTTGTGACGGTATTATTATTTTGGCTATACAAAATTACACTTTCTCAGTAACGCTCATACCCATTATGTTGTATCCTGAATCTACGTAATGTATTTCTCCAGTTACGCCATTGGCTAAATCGCTCATTAAGTATAATGCCGCTCCAGCCACATCTTGTTGAGTGGTATTGCGCCTTAGAGGAGAGGTTGATTCATGCATTCTAAGCATTGATTTAAAATCACCAATACCACTTGCAGCTAGAGTTCTTATCGGACCTGCTGAGATGGCATTGACTCTGATATTATTTTGACCCATATCATACGCTAGATACTTAACGCTAGTTTCTAGAGCAGATTTAGCTAGCCCCATCACATTATAGTTTGGAATCACTTTTTCGGCACCATAATATGTTAAAGTAATTATAGATCCACCTTCACTCATTAAAGGTTCTGCTCGCTTGGCAAGAGCGGTAAGAGAATAGCATGAAATATTCATCGAATTTAAAAAATTAGGTAGAGATGTATCAATATACCTTCCTTTTAGCTCTTCTTTATCTGCAAAAGCTATGCCATGGATAAGAAAATCAGTTTTTCCCCATTTTTCTTTCGTAAACTCAAACAATTTATCCATTGATTGTTCGTTGGTAACGTCACACTCATAGATAAAATCTGCCCCAATTTCCTTTGCTAGTGGCGACACCCTTTTTTCAAGTATCTCGCCTTGATAGGTCAGGGCAATATCGGCTCCATGCGCTTTAGCAATTTGTGCTATAGCCCAGGAAATAGAAAGGTTATTTGCAACACCTGTAATAATACCTTTTTTACCAGTAAGCAATTTTGTTGAATTGATCGTCATAAAATACCTAATTAGTTGACTATACATATGAATTTAATTTGTATATCATCGAAAATAACTTTGTACAAGCGGTTTAGTAATGATTTTAAGAAGAAAGCTATCATTTATTTCCGGACTCATTTGTGGTCTTGCATTTGCGCCTCTGTATTTTTTCCCAGGCCTTCTAATGTTGTCTGTGTTGTGTGCTCAGATATATAAGAGCGGTACAATACGTCAGGCTCTGGTCTTTGGATATATGTTTGGATTTGGATTTTTTCTTGCTAGTCTATATTGGATTTCTTTTGGTGTGGCGGTATATATAGAAGAATTTTGGTGGGCACTGCCTTTTGCTTTGTTTGGACTACCAGCATTTATTGCTATTTTTATCGCTCTTGCGGCGGCGGTTTTATGGAAATTTAGATCATCTTCTTTGTATCACATAATATTCTGTGTAATTTGGGTATTCATCGAATGGTTGATTTCGTGGATTTTTACTGGATTGCCGTGGGCATTACTTGGGTATGCTTTTGCCATTTCTGAAACTCTTATTCAACCAGCGAGTATATTCGGGGTTTTGGGTTTGAGTTTTGCTGCAGTTTTTATAGGATCAGCTTTTTATAGTAAAGAATTGTTGGTATCTAGAGTAAGTATATCTATAATGATTTTAACGCTATTTACTTCTTACGGATATTTACGTTTAGAAGATAATCCGACCGAGTATAGCAATATAAAAGTTCGTATTGTCCAACCATCTATCCCGCAAATTGCTAAGTGGGATTCAAATGCTTTCTGGAGTAATTTAAATAAGCAAATTGAAATGTCAAAAAAAGAAGGCGATCCAGATCTAATTATATGGTCTGAAGCTGCTTTAACAGTGCCCTATTATTATAGGCCAGTTTATAATAGCTTGATGTCAATTTTTGCTAAAGAAGAGCAAATATTGCTATCTGGAGGGGTTAATGACAATGGTTTACCTGGAAATGATTATGAAATTTACTCTTCATTGATTGCTTTGGATGGGACTGGGGAGTTATTATTTGATTATCATAAAGCTCACTTAGTTCCATTTGGTGAGTATATGCCGCTAAAAAATTACCTCCCAATGAAGAAGCTTACGCCTGGAGTTATTGATTATACCCCTGGAAATAGAGAAGTAGTATATTTAAAAGATTTAAATTTACGTATTTGGCCATTAGTTTGCTATGAATCTATTTTTTTCAATGAAGTTAAAATATCTAATACTGATGTTGATTTTATGGTTAATATTACTAATGATTCTTGGTATGGCAGGTCTTCTGGACCATTTCAGCATTTGCAGATAAGCAGAATAAGAGCAGTAGAAAATGGATTGCCTCTTATTCGATCTGGTAATAATGGTATTTCTGCAATAATTGATCCAGTTGGCCGAGTTACAAGTAGTCTTGGCCTCGATATAGTAGATATACTTGATGGTTACATACCATACAAGTTAACTCTACCAACTATATTTTCAGATCGTGGATCTCTGGGGTTGATAATAGGAGTATTTTCTGTGCTAATAATGCATTTTGTATGTTTCTTTCTCCACTTTTTTTGGAAGTACAAATAAAGTACTTGAACAAATGTGTAGTCGATAGTATCCTGTCGGTGAATTGGGTTAAGGTTTTTGTAGTGTTGATGTATCTATATGTTTGATCAAGCTGGATCTAAAGGCAAAGAGGATAACGTTGATAAATTAGTTAGTAGACGTTTGAAAACAAGAAGGGTGTTGTTGGGAATGAACCAGCAGGACATAGGTAAGGCTGTTGACGTTAGTATTCAGCAAGTCCAAAAATATGAAAAAGCAACCAACCGAATATCAAGCGGGAAGTTATTTACAATAGCCAAATTTCTGAAAGTCCCAATTACTTACTTTTATGAACAGGGTGATGAAAGCGAAGTAATCGCTAATGCGTTTGCTGAAGAAGATGCTAAATATGAGACAGAAGATTCTAATGCTGTTACAGAAAAAGAAATAGTCACCCTTATTAAAGCATTTAGTGAGATTAAAAGCTTACAAAGTAGAAAAAAAATCACTGAATTAGTCAAGACGATGGCTTAGCTTTATTGGGTGCGTCGCCCCCCTTACCCAACGACTATATTAATAATAAGATTTTTACCCCATGCATTCTTGACTATTTAGTGATACTGTGCTAGCCTGCGTCGTTACGTTAGTTCTCTTAAGATTTAAAGAATAAAATGAATATAGTGTTTAATTCCAAACCTAAATTTCTACTTCTGGCAATTCTGCTGGCGGCGTAGCCGTTGCATATTCTCTATTACTAATTTTTATTCTGTCTTTTTGTGAGTGATGTTTATAATGTCGCTTAAAGTATATGGTTAATATAAGGAAAATAAATATGAGAGTTGAAGAGAAAAATAAATTTGTCTCGATGTTAGTGTGGTTAAGCTTAACGTTGTTTTACTGCTATCAGTACGTGCTTAGGATGTTACCTAATATCATTATGCCCGATATTATAAGCAAGTATCAGGTAGGTGCTGCTGAGTTTGGGTCTTTTGCTGGTATATATTATATTGGATATATTGCTGTTCATATACCAAT
The DNA here is from genome assembly GCA_945875975.1 of Rickettsia typhi. GTDB lineage: Bacteria > Pseudomonadota > Alphaproteobacteria > Rickettsiales > Rickettsiaceae > Megaera_A. Next base: position 59,482 of record CAMCMD010000004.1, on the reverse strand, counting down.
TGGCATACTTCTGACTAGATTTGGGGGTAAGAAAATACTTTCTTTATGCATAGCATTGACTGCTAGTGGCCTTATCCCTCTGGTATACTTTGATTCTTGGGGAAGTGTGGTTATTGGGAGAGCCATTACAGGGATTGGTTCTTCGGCAGCTATAGTTGGAGCGTTGCAGATTTTTCGTATAATATATCCGGACAAATTTGCTAGGATGCTTGGCTTTACTGTGTCTGCTAGCTTAATTACTGTAGTATATATTGGGACTCCCCTTGCGAGTGTTATAAAATCCATCGGCATTGATACAACAATTAATATACTGATATGCTCAGGTGTTGCTCTGGCGCTTATTACTTATATAATAATGCCAAAATCAGCTCAAGAAGTTTCTCATAGTGATATTTGGACTGATATAAGAGCAGTTATTTGTAATTATAAATTACTATTTGCCAGTTTGTTTGCTGGTCTCATGGTTGGCCCTCTTGAAGGATTTGCTGATGCATGGGGTAGTGCTTTTATGATTGCAGTTTATGGTATTGAAAAGACAATGGCAGATTCCTTAACTTTATCTATATTATTTGGTATGTTTATGGGATGTATTATTTTGCCATATATTGCTGATAAAACAAGGCTTTATCTTGGAGTAACTATAGCTTCTGGTATAGGGATGATTGTATGTTTTATATATATGTTAAGCGGTGGGGCTAGTGAAAAATCGCTTTATTATACATGCTTAGTTATCGGTATATTCTGTGCTTATCAAGTAGTGATTATTTCTAAGATAGCAACTTACGTTTCTGAAGAAAGAAGTGGAATGGCTGCAGCTGTTGCAAACATGATAATCATGACATTTGGTTGGGTTTTCCATAATGCTATTGGTAGGAGTTTAGACAAATCATGGGATGGCGTTTTGATTGATGGTCTAAAGACATATAGTTCTGAAGCTTTTGTTAGCAGTATTTCAATTATTCCAATAGCGATATCGTTGGCAGTAGTTGGATTTACTGTAATGGGAATCAGTAATGTTATTCATGCGCGAATACAACAAAAGGCAAGAAAACTATGAGAATTGGTATAATAACTCTAATAATAATTACTCTGTTGCCTCAAATAGTTGGAGCAGTAGATAACATTCAGGGTGAAATGGATCAGCTAATAAAGCAAGCTGATCCAAACTTGAATATCGGTATAAAAATTACCAATCTAGATCAGGGAAAAGTCATTTTTGAAAAAAATGCTGATAGATATTTTATTCCAGCCAGTACGTTGAAGTTTATCACCATTGTGGCTATCCTCGAGCACTTTGGTACAAATTATAGCTTTACTAGCGAGCTCTTACATAAGAACCAAGATTACTACCTCAATATTCATGACCCAGATTTTGGCGTTGAGGATCTTGCATATTTGGTATCTGAACTTGCGAAATATTCAAGTAAAAATATAAAAGGAAATATCCATATCATGGACCATAAATTTTCTGTACCAGCAATTATAAGAGATAAAACAATTAGCGACTCTGTCTATTGTTATGGTGCCCCAGTGACATTGACTCATGTGAATAAGAACTGTAGTAAATTAGATGTCGCGCCGGGAATTTTGGGTAAGAACATTAAAATTAGCCCAGACAAAAGCTTCCCCTATAGTGTAATTAACGATTCTAAGACTATTGCTAAAAATGAGAATGATAGACTACTTGTGACGATAGAAGGTAACAAATATATTATCAAAGGCACTTTGAACGAATCTACCGGTCCAGTGACTATTGCCGCAGTTGCCAATGATAATCTGTCTCAAGTTAAGCTCCATTTAGAAAAACAACTTGGCAATCATGGGATAGTATTAAAAGGAAAAATATTATTTAGTAATGATAAAGTAAAAGATGCGAAAACAGTAGTTTCTTTACCAAAAAATATTACGAACCTTGCTGCTAAGGCTATGAAAAAATCTGATAATTTTATGACAGATTATTTTCTAGCTCAGTTTGCCTCTGAGCACGCTCTCACTGAGTGGGATTGGGCTGCAGCTAAATTGAAAGAGATCGTTGCCCAGAAATTTAATGTTGATTTAACAAAATCAGATTTAAGAGATGGGTCTGGTATTTCAAGACAAAATTTGTTGACTGTAAATCAATTTGATAGCTTGCTAACAGCAGTATCTAAAAGTAAAAATTTTGAACTGGTAAAATCAATTCTTGCCGTTCCTAGTGATGATTCTACCCTCCAGGAACGTTTTGATGGCTATGATATTTATGCCAAAACCGGTTCTTTAACAGGGGTTGCTGCCTTAGTTGGGTATTTCTATGATTCTAAAAAGGAACTTCACAGCTTCGTGATTATGGCAAATAATTTTTACCAAAATCGTCAGCTCTATCACAAATTAGAAGAAGACATTATTAAATTAGTGAGTAAGTGATGTCTATAGATTTCATCAACGTAGGTCATCCTGAACTTGATTCAGGATTTCATGTAACAGAAGGAGATTGGGCTAAGGCCGGTATGACCGATTATTGGTTAGGCTGAATTGGTTCAGAGCCTTGATTAATCCAAGCCTGACATATTTCTTCAGTTGCTGCTTTTAGCTTCTCCACTCGCTGAATTAAATAAAGCAGCTCTTCTTTGGTAAGTTTATATTTTTTATCATAACGGGCTTTAATATATGCATCTCGTAGCAATTTGAAACAACGCTTTTGTTCCTCAGTATCATTAGGGAATATCTTCAACAGTTCGTCACTATAATTACTCGCTAGACTTCCAAGTTTCTTAATATCATGGTCTTTGCCTTTATAACCACTAAAGACCAACAAAACAGTATTATACAAACTTTCAGTTGCTTGGTGGAGTGAAAAAGCTGATAAAGCATATTCACCTATTTCTAAATAGTACTTACTTCCAATAAAAAAACCACTTCCCCCCTTAAACCATAAATCATAATCATCCTGAGCTATTTCTTTTCTCTCCTCCCAGCTTAACTCTCTTGCTTCTGCCAATTTAAACTCACCACTATCATAAAGCAAAATACCTTCCTTCTTAATATCCGAAAAAAATACTGGTTCTTCTCTAGTTTTTCATTAACATGCTGGATAGTTTCAGTAATTATGGTTACACTTGGCGCTAAAAATGGCCTCCCACCTAAACCGCTGCGGTCTAATCTTCGTTCTATTGTATCTTCAAATGATCTTCCTTTAATCCCACGGTACTTTGGGCTTTTGGTCACTAGCATAATATCCAAATCACTTTGATAACTATATGTTGTATGACCTTCAACATACGAATCATTTACCCAAGTTCCTCTAGCATAAGAACCAAAGAGAATAATCATCGCTAGTTCCTTCTTAGAGCCTGCGAGAATTGTTTCGACAATGCGATCAAGCCCTGTCTTTAATAACTAACGAGCGTTTGGGAAGTTTTGTTTTCATATAATTATATAATTTAGCAATTAGAGGATTTACTTGATAGAAGAAGAAAAATATTTTGTATTAGACCTCATGGTTGCATATATCAGGTAATCTTCTTATGCATCAATTTTATCTTCGTCTAAATGCGTTTTTTCGTAATTTTCGTGGCGCATTTGAGCTTCGATGCACAGAGTAGCTACTGGTCTTGCTTCAAGACGTCTGAGGCCAATTTTTTCTCCAGTTTCTTCGCAGTAACCATAATCGTTTTTATTTATCTTTACGATGGTATGCTCAATCTTATCGATTAATTTTCTATAACGATCTCTAGTTCTAAGTTCAATGCTTGTTTCTGTTTCAACACTTGCTCGGTCAGTAAGATCTGGTTCATTCCAATTCTCCTCTTTTAAGTGATCAAGAGTATCACGGGACTCTTCTAGCAACTCTTCTCTCCAAGTTTGTAATTTTTGTCTAAAATATTCAAGCTGCATTGAGTTCATGTATTCTTCATCTTCGGAAGGTTTATAACCGACTGGTAAAATGATTTTCTCCATAATGTTCCCCTTTAAAATGGTTTTATATAAAACTCAATATAGCGCATAAGCAAAAGTTAACGCAAGAATATTTTGTTAGAAGCTTTCTTTAGATCCAGGGTGGGCTTTCTCGTATACAGATTCAAGATGTAGTTGATTAATTTTTGTATATCTTTGAGTTGTAGAAAGACTTTGATGGCCGAGCAATTCCTGGATGGATCGGAGATCTGCCCCATTTTCTAGCAGATGAGTGGCAAAGCTATGTCTGAACGCATGAGAGCTTAAATATTCGGGTAAACCAAGCAATCGTCTTAGATAAATTAATTCTCTATTGAAAACTGCTCTTTGCAATGGGCGGCCTAGCTTCCCCCTGAATACAGGCTCGTCATTCTCTATAGTAAATGGTATAGAATTTAAATATTTTTCTACCAAAAGCCTTGATTCCTGAATCCAAGGTATTAGACGTTCTTTATTACCCTTACCCAATATTTTAATAAATTCATGATTATCAATATGTTTACGAGTTATTGAAAGCGCTTCGGATACCCTAAGGCCACTGGCATAAATAAGCGTGATAAGAGCTTTGTTTCTAAGATGAATCCATTCTTCTTCGCCAAGCATTTGTATATTTTCAATAGCAGTATTGGTTTCAATCTTAGTTAAAGCTTTCGGGAGAGTTTTTGGTTTCTTGGGGCTACGTACGGTATATATAGCATGGCAATTAATATCATATTTTTTTTCAAGAAATCTATAAAAATTCTTGATAGAAGATAAAGCGCGGGCATTTGAGGCTGCGCAGTATTTATCGAGATGTCTTGCTGATAACCAGCTCCTGATAAGTCGAATATCTATTGATTTTACCATGTTTAGACTAGTGTTGGCTGAGTTGTAATGTCCTATAAATGTTAAAAAATGATTTAAATCATTGTGGTATGAATCCGCTGTGTGTTTTGAATATGCTTTTTGCTTAGACAAATATTCCAGCCATCCGATAGTTATTTCTTGTAAAACATCTTCTATAATAATCATTATTTGCCTATACAAAAATTACTAAAAATTTCACCTAAGATCTCATCTACAGTAATTTTACCAGTAATATTACTGATTGCTCTCATCGTCATCCGCAAATCTTCAGCGGCTAGTACTAAATCATCATTTAAAGAGAAATTCGACATATATTCAAGTGCTTTTTGTAGTTGAGATCGATGGCGGGCTCTAGTAATCTGAGGTGATTGGGATGGGCGAGCGATTTTGTCAGCTATAGATACTATCTCTGTAATGATTTCATTAAGTCCTTGTTCATTTTTGATTGAAACATTAATTGGTTTATGGCCAGAGATATTTTGGAGTAAAGCCCCCGGAACTAGATCAATTTTATTGAAAACTATAATTGTATTAGCGTCTATTATATATTTAAAATATCCATTAATATCATTTGTTTTTGAAGCATCGTATAGAATTATCTTAATGTCTGAGTTTTTTGCTGCATTCCATGCTCGATTGATTCCTTCTTGTTCAATTATATCTTTTGTATGGTCGTGAATGCCAGCCGTATCTTGTAATATGATCGGATAACCTCCAATATCAAGATGCCCCTCAATTACATCCCGTGTAGTGCCTGCAATATTTGAAACTATAGCTATTTCGCGTTTCATCAGATAATTCAGCAAACTAGACTTACCAACATTGGGATGACCAACTATCGCTAGTTTTATACCGCTGCGAAGCCTTTCACCACGGTGATTGTCGTTGAGATGTAGCTTAATTTCATTGGTTATGCGGTCTACTAATTGGCGCACTGCATTTATTGTTTCTTCTGGAATATCTTCATCAGGGAAATCTATATAGGCCTCAACCAAGCTTATAATTTTTAGCAATTCTAAACGCCAACTTTCATATATTTTTTCAAGGCCCCCACCGAGTTGCCCTAGTGCTTGTGTAAGTTGCAAAGCAGTTTCTGCTTCAATAAGATCGGCAAGCCCCTCTGCGCTCGTTAGATCGATTTTGCCGTTTAAAAAGGCTCTTTTAGCAAACTCACCAGGCTCGGCTATTCGTACATCCTCAAGCGAGGCCAGGACTTGGTGCATCATTTTTATAACTGCGATACTACCATGAGTATAGATTTCAACGGAGTCTTCGCCTGTAAAACTGGAAGTTCCTTTGAAAAAAACGACTAAAGCATCGTCAATTTGTTGATTGTTTTTGGGGTTATAGATCTTTCTAAAATACAATTTTCGAGGTTCAAATTTGGGATTAGTTTGACAAACAAGTTGCGTTAAAGCTTGAAGCGCAGTTGGCCCAGAAATTCTAAATACAGAAACTCCTGCTTTTCCTGGCGCTGAGGCTTGTGCAAAAATAGTATTCATTTCATTAAACCTCCTGCATAACCTGATTATGAGTGATAATTTTGTTGTCAAAATTTGTTTCCGCTCCTCATGTACTAAATGTATGCTGCGGTGCTCATCTGTATTTTTCCTAAAAATCCTTCACTCATTTATGAATTATGCAATAGGTTTATTAATCTAAACCTATTGAAAGGAAGTAACATTTGCACTAGTATACTTCTAGTTTGTAATTAATACAAAGCCATTATTAGGATATATTTATGGTTAAAAGCCCAAATCACAACAAGTCTTTAGCTCTTAGCAAGCTTCAGTGTAGAATCAATGACTTTAGTGCTGAAATACTTGAAATAGTTAATGCTGAAAGTAAGGGAGGATTATACACCAAATTTGTACGTAAATTTCTTACTTATATTCCCGTTGATTATCGTTCAAAAGATAAAATAGAATTGTTTGGTGATTTTACACACGAAGCTTTTGATTTTTTTCTGCATCGTCCACCGCTTAAGCGCAAAATGGAGATACTAACAAATGAATTTAAGAATAATCCTGCCATAACTATTCTCATTGCCGCAGAAAATAGGCCATTTATTATCGATTCGCTAAATAGCTTGCTTGCAAAACTTGGTTTACAAACGATTTTTACTTTTCATCCAGTGATTAACAGCATTCGTGATGAAAAAGGAAATTTAACGGATATTGCTGATAAAGGAGAAGGCGGTATTAATGAGTATCTCGTCTATATCAAGATACTGGGGGCATTTGACGAAAAAACATTGCTTGAAATAAAATCTGAAATAAACAACGTAATTGATCTAGTCGACTATACTTATAATTCGTGGCAAACGTTGCTGAATAAGAGTATTGCTATTACTACTGATATTGTTCATCACAAAGATATCTACGAACAAGCGAATTTACCAGCAGAAGAAACATTAGATTTCTTGAATTGGCTGCAGAAGAATAATATTACTTTTCTAGGGTCAGCAGATTTTGATTTAAAAACTAAGACTTTAGTCCGTCAAGAGGGCGTACGGGAAATATGGCAAGATAATATACAAGAAATTTCTACTATTATTGAACTCTCTAATAGCGATTATTATGAAAATAAACTGGTTATGCTTGGTAAAATAAACAAGCTATCCCCAGTGCATAGGAACGCTTTAGTTGATTACATTCTTGTAAAACGTATAGATGAAGATGGTGTATACAGGACGGGGACTATTATTTTTGGGTTATACGGAACGGCAATTTATTTTCAGTCAATCAAGAGTATCCCAATCTTGCGTGGTAAAATGAATTATGTTCTTGATGAATCTGATTTTCCTGTGAATGGCTACAACGCTAAGAAAATAAAGAATATTATTGAATCCCTTCCACGGGACACCCTCATTCAAATCGATGAAGAAGATTTATATTGCATGTGTATTCATATGCTTTCGAGTATGCGCAGTCATAAGCTAAAATTATTTATCCAACAAGACTGGTCTGGTTCATTCATTAATGTGATTGTATTCTTGCCAAGAGAAAGACTCACTCCGGAAGTGTATAATGAAGTTTGCCATTACTTAACCAGAAGATTTGATAGCGAGATAATATCAGACAATATTACTGTAGTAGCTCAAGACTTTTCCCATCTTTTTATTACTTTGCCAATTCATGATAAGTCAAAACTAGATTTTTCACATGATGAAATGGAAGTTGATTTAATAAAAATAACCACTAACTGGTCAGAAGGTTTATTACATAAACTCTGTGATGAATTGGGAGAATATGAAGGCGGTTTAAGACATAAAGAAATTGAACCCTCTTTTCCAAGTGAATATAGACACAGGTTTGATGCTGATACGTCAATTGACGATGTACATCACTTAGAACAAGCAACGAAGCAAGGTAGATTGATATCAAATTTAGTAGCTGGTGAAAATAATGAATTTTTCTTAAAGTTTTATAGTCCCGAAGTAAGTCTTACACTATCTGATACATTGCCTGCTATCGAAAATCTTGGCTTTATAGCAATTGATGAGCAAAGCTTTGCTATTGCTGAGTCATTGGATTTTAAAAAAAGTTGGCTTTACGAATTTAAGCTACAGGGTCCTGTTAAAATCGATGTTCCAGTTGACGTACTTAAGAATAATATCGAAGAAGCCTTAAGCAAGATGAGCACTGGAGAGCTTGCAAGTGATATTTTAGGAAAGCTTATAGCTCTTGCTGGCTTTAACTGGACAAAAGTAAAATTGCTCAAATCGCTTACGCGTTATTTGCATCAAACGGGCTTCCTCTATGGGAAAGGCTATGTTCAGCAAACCTTAGTGAAGCACCATACATACGCCAAGATGCTGATGGATTTATTTGAAGCCAAGTTTGATCCACAAGGTAGATATAAGGATAAGGTTCTAGATCTTTCTTTACAACTGAGTAGCTATCTAGACACTGTCGAAAGTAGTACTGAGGACAAGGTATTACACAACATGCGCTTAATAATAGAAGCCATTGTAAGAACGAATTTTTATCAGAAAAATAAAGATGGTGGTATCAAGAATTATTTATCATTTAAGTTTGATTCTAGTAAGGTTCCAGATTTACCGTTACCTGTTCCCTATGCTGAGATTTTTGTTTATTCAAATGAGTTTGAGGGGATTCATCTTCGTGGTGGAAAAGTAGCTAGAGGCGGACTTCGATGGTCTGATCGTGGTGAAGATTATCGTACCGAGGTACTTGGGCTTTTAAAAGCTCAGATGACCAAAAATGCTGTTATTGTTCCAGTCGGCTCGAAAGGAACTTTTTATCTTAATTTCCTCCAAGGCGATATGAGCCGCGATTACTATATGCAAAAGGTAGTAGCATGTTATCAAGATTTCTTAAGAGGCTTGCTAGATTTAACTGATAATTTTGTGGATGGTAAAATAGTACAACCAACAGATACGATTATTTATGATGATGAGAATCCATACTTAGTAGTAGCCGCAGACAAAGGGACGGCAACTTTTTCAGATTATGCTAATGCTGTATCCCAGGAATATAATTTTTGGCTAAGAGATGCATTTGCTTCAGGTGGGTCGCGTGGCTATGATCATAAAAAAATGGGTATTACTGCTAAAGGAGCGTGGATATCAGTTGTTTTGCATTTTCAGGATAAGGGTATAAATGTACAAAAAGAACCGTTCACTGTGGTAGGAATAGGCGACATGTCAGGAGACGTATTTGGTAATGGTATGCTTTTGTCAAAATATATTAAACTATTGGCTGCTTTTAATCATGAACATATTTTTCTTGATCCAAATCCTGATTGTGAAAGTAGTTATAAAGAGAGACAAAGGTTATTTGACTTACCAAGAAGTAAATGGAGCGATTATAATAGTTCTCTTATTTCAAAAGGAGGGGGGGTTTTTGAAAGGTCGGCTAAAGTAATAAATATTTCGCCAGAAATACAAGAGCTATTGAATATTTATAAAGATCATATTGTCCCAGACGAATTAATCAGAGCTATTATAAAAGCTAAAGTTGATCTCATATGGAATGGAGGGATAGGTACTTATATCAAATCTTCCTCAGAAAATAATATTGATATTGGCGATAAGACAAATGATTTATTGCGAATAAACGGTAATGAGGTTAGAGCAAGGGTGATTGCTGAAGGCGGTAATGTCGGGGTATCTCAGCTTGGAAGAATTGAATATGCATTAAATGGTGGCGCTATTAATACAGACTTCATTGATAATTCTGCTGGCGTGGATTGTTCTGACCACGAAGTAAACATAAAAATTGCTCTTAATTTAGCTGTTGCAAAAAGCAAAATTACTATACCAGAGCGCAATGATTTATTAGTCAAGATGACAACACAAGTTGAAGATTTAGTGCTTGTTGATAATTACGACCAGAATCTTGCTATAACAATTTCTGCATTATCACCTTCGCTTAACATAGAGTCCTTTAGTCAGTTAATGAAAGAGCTTGAGAACGAAGGATTACTAGACAGAGAAGTAGAATTTTTGCCCAATAAGGCAGAATTATCAAGAAGATCTATTGCTAATGAAGGGATGACAAGACCAGAATTAGCAGTGTTGCTATCTTATAGCAAAATGTCCCTAGATCGTGATTTGAATTCAGTTCAACTTACTAAAGATAAGCATTTCAAAAATCATTTGCTTGAGTATTTCCCAAAAATAATGCAAGAAAAATTCAAAGATGAGATAGAAAATCATCCACTAAAACATGAGATAATCCGAACTGTTATTGCCAATACAATGATTAATAAACTTGGTGGATCTGTAATTAGTGCCATAAAACGTGAAACTGGCGGGCATCTTAGTGATATAGCAAGAGCACACGAAGTTGTAGCTGAGATATTTGATCTGCAGGATCTTTGGAAAGAAGTAGGTAAGCTAGGTAATAATATCCCTACAATTATTAAAGTGGAGATGTTTTCTGATTTAGGAAAAATAATGCGTCGTGGAATTAGTTGGTTTGTAAGAAATATTAAGCCACCAATACGCATTACTGATTCAATTGAAGAATATAGGCAGCAAACAGAAGAGCTTAGTAGCATTATTAGCAAGCTTTTAGTAGGCGGAGCGAAGACGAGGTTTTTTAATAAAATTGAGCATTATACTAATGCATCAGTTGATAAGAAACTTGCTAAGTCTATTGCTACCCTGGAAGTGTTAGTTTCAGCATTTGATATAATATATATTGCTAAACAGACAAGCGCTAAGAATGAAGATGTAGCCAATTTGTATTTTGAATGTGGTGATATTCTTAACATTGATTGGCTTCGAGATTCTTGTGAGGCGCAAATTAATGGATCATACTGGAATAGATTATCTGTTCAATCTCTAAAAGATGATTTTTATGACAAACAAAGAAGATTAGTAACAGAGATTGTTGCTAATGGTCAAAAATCTGTTAGTTTTAAGTCTTGGTTAAAGATTAATATAGCTCATGCGAATATATTTACGAATTTTATTGAAGAAGTAAAGATGCAAGAATCAATTAATATTAATATGATAATACTCGCAAATAAGAAATTAGAAATTTTCCTAAGAAAGTTAAAGGCAAGTCAATGACGTCAAAATTAAGAGAAGCTAGAGAAAGTGCTGGGTATACTATAGAGCAAGTGGCAGAGATTCTTAAGATAAGGAAGCAGTATATACTTGGCTTAGAAGAAGAAAATTTTAGCGATATACCAGGTCAAATATATATCGATGGTTATACAAAAATATATCATGAATTTCTTGGTTTAGAGATAAATGACGACAATAACCATACTGTTATCCGCCCGTGTGAGTCAGGAAAAAAAAGTATTTTCAAACAAAAATTAGTCTTGCTTCTATCTGCGATAATGTTGATTATAACGGTAGGAATTTATTCAGTTTTGAAAAAAAATGAAGTAGACTACGCTAGTAATGACTTAATAGAAAATATTATTTATGAAAATGGAAGTAACGAAGCAGGATCTATTTGATTTGATTCATCAGACGGATAGGAAAATTGATAAATTGCTAAATAAAATTTCTAAGCAAGAGCAAAGGATTTTAGATTTAGAGACTCAAAACAATGATTTAAAACGCAGTAATCAGGCAACTCTTAGCCAAATTAAAGAATATATAAAAGAATTAGAACAAATTAGAAACCACTATGTCGATAGTAACAATAGTTCTGAGCGGTAAAGATTTTAAACTTGCTTGTTCTGAGGCAAGTAAGGATAGATTAGTTATGCTATCTCAAAAGCTTGATATTGAGATTAAAGAAATGGCAGCTGCCAATCAATATGCCTCGCTTGAACTGTTATTGGTTATGATAGCATTAAAACATCTTGATCAAAGGCAGTCTCAAATGCAACTGTCGGGTGGTGAAGTTTTAGAAAGTGCAAATCTAGATTTCCAACAACAGCTTTCTTCAATTTTCTCAGAATTAAAAATCGTAGCTGAAAAACTTGAAAAGCACTGAGAAATAAAGCTATATAACCTCTTTTTTCTCTGATCTTACCTACAACTAAGCCTGATTTATTAAAGTTCATTGACATATTAATAATATAAATTACTATGCTTACATAAATATAAGAATAATTAAAATTTAAATATATTAAAAATCTATATGGCAAAGCGAGTTACAAAAGGACAAGAAAAGAAAGCTGTACAACAACAAAACGTAAAATTTGACCGAATTATACAAGTAAAAGAAGCTCTAGAAAAAGCTTATAACAATAAATATAATGATAATGTGAGCATTTCGGAAAAAGAGGTAACCTATATAAAGACATTGCTTAAGGCCCAGCCTCAATTAGCTATCACTGAAGCGGAAGACAGTAAACTAAACAAGGTATTGCTCACCTTTGCTACCATAGCAATAAATCACGATTTTCCTAATGTTATACGATTAATACTAGACAAAAACTTAATTCCATATATTGATCATCCCATATTAAATATGGCTATATCTATGGGACGTAACGCTATAGTAAAGTTATTAGTCCAGCATCCAGATATGAAAACGAAATTAACTAGTACAAGGCAAAGTTAATGATAAACATGAAGGTAAAATCATAGCGATGGAGGGATATGCACCAATTCATGAAGCAATAAGGGGCGGTAATGAAATAGCGTTTGGCCTAATATATTTGCAAGATAAAAATATACTTAAATTTTATACGGATAATGGATTAACACCATTACACGCGACTGTAATGTTCGATCAATTAAATATAGCTCAAGCCATACTAAAGATTAATCCAAAGTTACTTAAACTTTATAGTAATAATGGATTAACACCATTTCACCTGGCTATGTCACTTGGTAAATTAGAAATAGCTCAAGCCATGGTGGATGTTGATCCAAGTATCGTCGATAGTACAATGGATATACAAGGAATAATGTTTAATAATCCTACGGCGTTACACTTAGCTGGTACTGATATACTGGTTCACCAACCAACTGCAACGTATGATAACAAAAAGAGTATTGAGTTCCTAATTAAAAATAATGCAACGATAGATAAAACCACTCTAATTACAATAGAAGGTAGAAGTTCGAGTGCTACTCCTTTAGTAGCAGCAACAATGAGTAGAAAATATGAAATTATGGAAATATTGTTAAAAGCAGGAGCTAAGATAAGTGCTGTAACTAAAGAAGCAATCCCTCCACTTTTACAAGCAGTCAAGAACGATGATCCGAAAGCAGTGGAGATTTTAACAAAGTATGGGAGTAGTGAGGATATATATGATCAAGAGGGCTATTTAACAGCTTTAAACCTTTCTATACTTGCTTGTAAACCTAAAGTATTTGAATTTTTAATAGAAAAATATCCTGATGTAGAAATTCGTTTTTCATTTTTTGGACCTATGTTATGGACACGAGATCAAGAAACTATAGAATTTTTTTATTCAAAATTAAAAAATCCAAAACATTTAAAGCAGTTTGAAGATGCATTACCTTTTGTAATTACAATAGAGAGAGATTCTGAGAATTTTGGAGGGATATTAGGATTTTTTATTAACAACCCAATTATTTCTTCAATATTCAAAAAAGCTAATTATTGCCTAGAAACAGCTATATTATTAGATGATAGTACGTTGTTTGATCTATTAGTTTCTGCCGGTGCAAAAACTGAACTACTTAGTGAGCCATTTGTATTTTCACTCTTACTATCAGCTATATCAACAGGGGATAAGCCTTACTTAGAAAAGTTAATTAATACTTATAAGCTAGATATAAATGCTAAACATACTAATGATACTGGTGTTACTGTAGTACACCTTGCGGCAATGTTTGGAAATTTTGAAATCCTTAAATTTTTGATAGATAGCAATATACTTTTTAATGAAAAAGATAATGAAGGTTTTACACCGTTAGATTATGCCGTATTTGCTGGTCATAATGAGTGTATCAAGTTACTACTAGTAGCTTTAGGTATCGCGCTGCCATTAAATGAAGGCGCTGAACCAGCTAATGTATTAGAAGGAGAGCCAAGTGTAGAAGATGATGTAGAAGAGGAATACACACCTCCAACTAAAGAAGAAGAAGCTCACGCTTCATCAATAGGACAGCAAATTCACAAACTTTACCAGTTGCATAAGGTTAAGTTATATGAGTTATCAAATATACGGGAGGAAACAACCCAAAGCTGGGTAACAAAATCTAGAAATGGTAAGCTAGATGAGGAGTTATTAGATGAGTTCTCAAAGACAAAAAAGGTAAAAGAAGAAAGCTGGGTAATAAAATCTGCAAATGGTAACCCAGATGAAGTATACTCCGAGTCAGAGAAAGATAGTGCTAGTGGAGAGATTTTTAAAGGGTGTGGTCATGCAGGTAAGGTAACTTATTTTGCAATACCAAAGAGTTTAAGTCTAGAAATTCAAGGCAAATATGGAGATGAGTTACTAGATAAATTCAAAACAGCAATTGACATGGGTGTTGTCGGACCACAGGGTAAAAGTGGGGTTAAGGTTTTTGAAGGGCTATATGAGGTAAAAGTATATTCATCTCAATATGGAAAGTACAGATTATATACTACAGATGAATATATTAATGAAAACAGTAGTAAACTTATAATATTTAAAAATCTAGGTAATCATAGAGATGTAGCGCTTGCTGCTAGAGAATCAGCTGGTATAAAGTGCCACATGGTTAAGAGTATAGTTGAATTAGGTCATCTAGAACCTGTACAAGGCGGAAGAGTAAGAAATTTAGAAGAAGTAGATGATCTTTTAGTGCAATATGAAAGCGAAGTAGAAGAGAAAGTAGACGGAGGAGTAAGATGCGCTGGTGATATAGATGTAGGTGACAACGGATAAAATTATTTGTAGGTGTTCTAGGGGCCAGGGATGAACAGTCGCATCTATTTGTATTGACGTAACAAGTATTGTATTTTTATTTGTTGCCTGTTTAGTTTCCTATCAGACATCCGATCGGCTTAATAACTTAAAATAAGCATATCTCGAGTGATTTTAAAGTCTTTGAAACTTCCTATCAAACTCATACCTAGCAATGAAATATCTAATCCTCCAGAAGTGATATGAGCCTCAAGATTATGAAAAGTTCTCTTGTTGCCGATAGTCAGTTGATCAATGCGAACTGGCGCAGCGTAGCTGACTCCATTAGCTGTACTATATTTTTGAGTATACTTTAACTTAGAGACATTAAACCCTAGCTTTTGTGCATCTTCTTTAGTAAGCGCGATGTCACTCGCACCAGTATCTACTAAAAATGTAATTTTTTGATTATTTTTTGTTGTTGCATCAAGATAAAAATGGCCATTGTTACTGCGTGCAATAATTAGTTGTCCTTGCTGATTTGTCCAGCTGTAAGATGGCACTAATACTGATAGTACTCTTTCTTTTAACGAGCCAAGCTCAAATCTGAAGGCGTATAATATAATTAGAACAGAAAAAATCACGCCCCACAATATTACGTTTGCAAAAGAGTTAGGTCCCTTATTTCTCCTTAAGTACATGAATATAAGGAACGCAAGAAATAATGTTAATGAGAGCACTCTTAAGATATCGTGAGAATTAATGTCCATTACCTTTTTTTAATTACACTACATCAGGCTCGAGATTTACAAATTAAATTCTACCACAAAATACTTAATTAATCTAACTAACCCATCTGGTTGATTAAAGAAAGATAATCAAACTTAGCTATTATGATCGATTTTGTTGCATGGAATACACTGAATGTGATAGCATGTATAATATAATTATTTAGGAGTAAATAAAATGACTAAAGGACAAGACAAAAAGAAAGAAGCAAAAAAAGAACCGACTCACAAGTCAATAAAAGAAAAGCGCGCAGCTAAAAATGCTAAAAAAGCTACGAAATAGTTATGACGCCAAAGTATTGCTCATGAATGCTTTGGCGTGGAATTCAAGTAAATATATCCAGTTGATTTTTTAGCCATAATTTGGCTTGTGTTGACAAGATAGATGATATGTTATCATCTATAGCCTGATAATATTTTCTTAAATATGAATTTTCATACTGGTTTAGCATAGTAAAATCGATTAGCTCTTTTGCGTAAGGAACTAAAGTAAGCATTTCAAATTCTAAAAATTCTGGTAAAACTGAGTTTTTAGCAAACATCAAATTTTCTATCCTAATTCCGAATTCTCCCGGTAAATAATATCCCGGTTCATTAGAGACGACCATTCCAGCTTTAATTTGCGCGCCGTAGCCTGTTAAACTAATGCTTTGAGGTCCTTCATGCACACTTAAGAAGCTTCCAACCCCATGGCCTGTTCCGTGAGCATAATCTAGACCAGATTGCCACAGATATTGTCTTGCTAAAATATCAAGATTTGCTCCTGTTACTTTTTCTTGTGGAAATTTTGCCAGGGCAAGAGCGATATGACCTTTTAGTACGTAGGTATAGAATTTTTTATAGTCTGGCTTAATTTTGCCAATAGATACTGTTCTTGTAATATCAGTTGTTGCTCCCAAATATTGTCCACCTGAATCAATTAGTAATAACCCGTCGCCATTTATTTTTTTTGCTTTATTCTGATTTGCTCTGTAGTGAATAATAGCTCCATTCTCTTGGAATCCACAAATGGTTGGAAAGCTATCGTAAATATAGCCCTCTCTCTTACCTCTAAATTTAGTCAATGTGAGCCCTAAATCATATTCACTAAGAGAACTAATATCTTCACTTGAAATAAAACTTAGCATCTCACATACCGCCACAGCATCTTGAATATGGCCTTGTTTCATACAATCAATTTCTATAGAGCTTTTGCAGGCTTTCCAGAGCATACAAGGATTTGATATATGCTTGAATTGGTGCTGCTCAATTATTGAAGACAGGTAAATAGAACATTGAGTATGATCAAATAGAATAGGGTTATTCCCAATAGTATTTATTATTTGTGGAAAATCACTTTCTGGTAATATGATGAGTTCATCTCGTACCAATGCGGCGTCGAAACGTTTTTCATCGGTAAATAAATAAGTTTTATCCCTAGTAAGGATCATATTTGCAAGTAACAAAGGAGAAAATTCAATATCGCTAGCTCTAATATTGAATAGCCAACAAACAGAAGCAGGATCACAAATTACTAAGGCGTCAGCGTTGTTTTCTCCAATCACAGAACGACATTGTTGAATCTTATCTCTCCAGTCTAGTCCAGCGTATTGAAGTGGATAATCAAATATTTTTGAGTTAGGTTTTGGGGGCTGATTGGCCCAAATTTCATCAATTAAATTAAGAGTATAATCTTTTAGATTGAGCCTAGAAAATTTTTGTAAACTAGTTTTGGTGAATAGTTTGGGATCATAGCCTATCGTCGCCTCTGCGTCTATAAAATCATCCCAAGCAAAAGATGAAATAAGTTGCTGAGAATATATCGCAAATAGCTCATGATTTAGCTCAGTGTGGCATTGAGTGATATATCTTCCATCAGTGAAAAATAATACTGTATTTTCTAAAACTAATGCTAGGCCATTCGAGCCAGTAAAGCCAGTTATATACTCGAGCCTTTTTGCATAAAACGGGGTATATTCGCTTAAATATTCATCAGAGGATGGAATAAGATATCCATCAAAGCCATGTACTGCCATTTTCTGGCGTAATAAAGTTAATCTATTTTTGATCATTTGCTTTCTTCTTTAACAATTTTTATCCATTCGTCTTCTGAGATAATCTTTATTCCAAGCTCGATGGCTTTTTTTAATTTACTCCCAGCTTTATCGCCGGCAACAACTAAATTAGTGCTGCTTGAGACAGAGCTAGAAACTTTTGCTCCCATTTTTTCTGCTTGAGCTTTGATTTCGCTTCTAGAAACTGCTACCAAGCTGCCTGTGAATACAATAATTTGTCCGGACAATGTCGTTGAATGCGAACTATCTTTAAAATCAGTAATATCCAGGATATTTAACAGGTTATTAATAGTAGTAACATTTTGCTGGCACTCAAAGAAATGAGCTATATCTATAAGTATTTTATTACCTATCCCCTCTAAATTATCTAATAACTCAAATATTTCTCGATCTCCTTGTGCTAATTTTAGCATCGAATGGAAGAAGCGTCGAGCTGACAGGAATTCTTTAGCAAGTATTTTTGCATTACTCTCACCTATATGTCTAATGCCAAGCGCGTAGATAAATTTAGCTAGGGTAACTTGTTTTGATTTTTCTATATTATCAAAAAGATTTTGTGTCGATTTAGCGCCCCAGCCAGGCATGTTTTCTAGTTTAGTGAAAGAAGAATCGTTTAATTCGCGCAATCGAAAAATATCAGTGGGGTTTTTGATCAATCCTTTTTCTAAAAAAAATTCTACTTGTCTTGTTCCCATTCCGTCAATATCAATTGCATTTTTTGAGACAAAATGCTTGATTGACTCACTTAATTGTTTTGGGCAGTTAAGCCCATTATCGCATCTTAGTATTATCTCTATTGGATCAATGTGTAGCTTAGATCCACATGAGGGGCACTTCTCTGGAGGAATAAAATTTACAAGAGACTCTGATCTTTTTGTAAGATTAATTCCAGTGATTTTGGGTATAACATCGCCTGCTCTATGCAGTAATACGGTGTCTCCAACTCTTATATCCAATCTTTCGATTTCGTGAAAATTATGCAAAGTAGCGCGTGATACACTCACTCCACCAATATTTATTGGCTCAAGCTCAGCAACGGGTGTTAAAGTTCCAGTCCTACCGACCTGAATTGTAATATCCTTAAGCTTAGTTTGTCCAATAATTGCAGGGAATTTATGGGCAATAGCAAAACGTGGACTCCTGGCGATAAAGCCTAATCTCTTTTGAAAATCAAAGCCATTAACTTTGTAAACAGCTCCGTCTACTTCGTATGCAAGACTTTCGCGCAGTAGCTGTAGTTTGTTATAAAATTCTAATATTTCCTCTAGAGAGTGTGATAGGCTAAATAGCGGATTGGTTTGGAAGCCCATTTGTGAAAGTCTAGCAAGTAATTGCTCTTGGTTATCGGCAAATTGATCGGTATAGTAACCAATGGCATAAACAAAGTATTTAAGTGGTCTGCTTGCTGTAATCTTTGTATCAAGTTGACGCAATGAGCCAGCGGCTGAATTCCTTGGATTGGCAAATTTATTTTTTCCTTCCATCACTTGCTTGGAGTTCAAGAGTTCAAAATCTTGTTTTTCAATATAAATTTCGCCCCTAACTTCAAGAAATTCGGGGGCGTTTTTTATATAATGAGGCAAATGGGCGATAGTCTTGATATTTTGTGTTATGTTCTCGCCAACATATCCATCGCCCCTAGTAGAACCTATTGTTAAGTTTCCATGTTCATAAGTCACAGAAAATGAAACACCATCTATTTTTGGTTCACAAAACATAGATGGAAAATGACTAATTGAAAGAAAACGTTTGATGCGTTCGATAAATTCTGCAACATCTTCGTAAGAAAAACTATTCCCCAGAGATAACATAGGTATTTTATGTTCGTGTTTGCTAAATTTATCTAAAATTTTAGAACCTATAGTGTTCGTGGGGCTATCATCTGATTTAAATTGAGGAAACAATTCTTCAAGTTTTAACAGTGTTTGAAACAATTGATCATATTCTGCATCTGAAATGCTTGGCGCATCGTTGATGTAATACTCATGATTATGCTTTTTTATCTGCTCCTTTAGTTGTGCTATTTCAATTTTGGCTTTTTGAGGATCTATTTGGTCCATCATATTATATCTAAACCTATGTCAGCTGAGATTAGAGGATGGACTATTTGTATGCCGCATAAAACTAGATTTTGCCCTGTGTTAATTGCAAACTTAACCTCTGTTTCACTATTTATCACTGCGTTTGAAGTCATATTACCTTTTGTGCCGTAGCCTTCTTTGAAGCTAGCATTAAGTAATTGGTGTAGTGTGCGTATTTGTAGTTGCATAATAATCTCACTTAGTAAATCTTATTCCTTCAGTAAATATATACTATTATTTTTTTTCTGGTAGCCAGTATTAAATAGTAATAGTACTGTGCGCTTTAAATAATATGGAAGTATGATGCATTGGAGTGATATAGAAAAGATTGCTATCGAACTGGAAGAGGCTTACTCTGAGGAGGAAATCCCAGAATATAATTTACCGTATCTAGAAGAAATGGTGTTGTCTTTGTCTACTTTTGAGGATCATGAAGTGGAAGTAAAAGAAGCTACTTTAAAGAAAATTATCGAGTATTGGATTGATATAAGAAATGAACAATAAAATCATATTGTTTTAAAAAATATAGTACAAAATTTGTGCAAAATAATTTTTGCACAATATTCAAGTTTTTGCTAGCTTTTCCTTTTTAGTCGGAATATAAATGTTTGTAGTTTGGATTTTTGGAAAGTCCGGCAGGCCACTTGTG
This sequence comes from Rickettsia typhi, assembly GCA_945875975.1. Classification (GTDB taxonomy): domain Bacteria; phylum Pseudomonadota; class Alphaproteobacteria; order Rickettsiales; family Rickettsiaceae; genus Megaera_A. The sequence goes on along the minus strand of CAMCMD010000004.1, from coordinate 38,904 downwards.
GTGCATAATGGTGCCACTTTTAGTTTATCAAAGAGGAAATAATATGGAAAAAGACAAGGCTTTGGCAGCAGCGCTAAGCCAAATTGAGAAAAGCTATGGCAAAGGATCAGTAATGATACTTGGTCAGCGTCAAGAAATGAATATTGAATCTATTCCTACAGGGTCAGTAGGTCTTGACGTTGCACTTGGAGTTGGTGGGTTACCAAAAGGAAGAATTATAGAAATTTTTGGGCCGGAAAGTTCTGGTAAAACAACATTAACTCTACATGTAATTGCTGAAGCTCAAAAAAAAGGCGGAACATGTGCGTTTATTGATGCTGAGCACGCTCTGGATCCGGTTTATGCTAAAAAACTAGGAGTAAATATTGATGAGTTGATTATTTCTCAACCAGATACTGGGGAACAAGCCTTGGAGATCACTGATACATTGGTTCGTTCGGGAGCTATAGATCTCATAGTTATTGATAGTGTGGCCGCATTGGTTCCAAAAGCAGAAATAGATGGTGAAATGGGTGACTCACATATGGGGTTACAAGCAAGATTGATGAGTCAAGCTTTGAGAAAGCTTACAGCTTCGACTTCAAGGACTAATTGTACGATTATTTTTATTAATCAGATTAGGATGAAAATTGGAGTTATGTTTGGTAATCCAGAAACTACTACTGGTGGCAATGCTTTGAAGTTCTATGCATCAGTGAGGATAGATATCAGAAGAGTTGGGTCAATCAAAGATAAAGAAGAGGTAGTTGGTAATCAAACGAGAGTAAAAATAGTAAAGAACAAAGTTTCTCCGCCGTTTAAAGTAGTGGATTTTGATATCATGTATAATCGGGGGATATCAAAAGAAGGGGAATTAGTGGATATTGGAGTAAAGCACGAGATTGTAGAGAAATCTGGTGCTTGGTTTTCTTATAACGGTATAAGAATTGGCCAAGGGCGTGAGAATGCTAAGCAATTTATGAGGGACAACCCTAAAGTTGCAAGTGAATTAGAGGAGAAAATAAAAACTCATTTACTAAATTTAGGAAGTGGCTTTGTAATTGCAGATGATGCAGAAGAAAGCATAACTCATGATGAGATATAAATATAAATTAAAGAGCAAAAAATGATAAATTTATCTGGTAATAATGTTTTGGTAACGGGAGCAAGTGGTGGAATAGGGAGTGCAATTGTTAGGCTTGTGCACAAACTTGGCGCACACGTATACATCAGCGGTAGTAATCTAGAAAAGCTTGAGCTGCTCGGAAAAGAACTTGGTAATAATTACACAATTAAGCAATGTAACCTAAGTGATACTTCTGCGTGTAATGCATTATTAGATGACATTGAGAAAATTGATGTACTTGTCTGTAATGCGGGGATAACCAGAGATAATTTGGCAATTAAAATGACAGACAAAGATTTTGATGAAGTGATTAACGTTAATTTGAAGGCTGGGTTTATTCTAAATAGAGCGGCAATTAAGAAAATGATGCGTGTGCGATATGGGCGCATCATTAATATAGCATCTATTGTCGGTGTATCTGGCAACCCTGGGCAAGCTAACTATTGTGCTTCGAAAGCGGGACTTATTGGTATGACCAAGTCTTTGGCTCTTGAAGTTGCTAGTAGAGGTATAACTATCAATGCTGTGGCTCCTGGTTTTATAGAATCAAGTATGACATCCGCCTTAACAGATGCCCAAAGAGATGCAATTATACAAAAAATTCCTAGTAAAACTCTAGGTATGCCAGAAGATGTAGCATATACAGTAGCTTATTTGGCAAGTCCGTTTTCTTCTTATGTAACGGGACAAACTATTCATGTTAATGGTGGTATGTTGTTGGTTTGAAGATTTTTTATTCTAGCAAAAGATTTTTTTTTGTGGTAAAAGAATGAAACCAGGAATTTTGGTAGCCCAAATTTTCTATGACAAAGAAACTAAAAAAGGTTTTTAAATATGAGCGATAATATCGAACAAAAGGTTATCAGAACTGTTGCTGAAACGCTAAGAATTGAAGCAACTAGTATATCTCTAGAGTCTAAATTCGTTGATGATTTGGGCGCAGACAGCTTAGACTTGGTCGAGCTGATGATGGCAATAGAAGCTGCTTTTGGTTGCGATATTCCAGATGAAGAAGCTGGTAAAATTTTAACAGTATCTGATGCTGTTCAATATGTGCAAAAGCACATTAGTGCATAATACCGCTACAGAAAACTAAGAGATTGATAGCTATGTCACTAAGAAGAGTAGTAATAACGGGAGTTGGTGCTGTAACTTCGCTAGGACAAAATATACCAGATACATGGTCTGGTATATTGTCTGGCAAGAGTGGAGTGAAGGTTATTACTGAGTTCGATACCAGTAAATTGCCGTGCAAAATAGCCTCTATGGTCAGTGATTTCGACCCTGAAAAATATGTTCCAGCGCGTGAACTTAGAAAAATGGACAGATTTATTCATTTTGGTCTTGTTGCAGCTATTGAAGCTATCGAAGATAGTGGCTGGAAACCAGAAGATGAACTATCAAAAGAACGTACGGGAGTTATGATAGGTTCTGGTATAGGGGGACTTGGCATGATTGAAAGGACTTCTCTCGAGTTTCATAATCACGAAAACCCTAAGGTAAGCCCTTATTTTATTCCTGCTTCTCTTATAAATTTGATATCTGGACATATTTCTATAATGTATGGCTTCGCTGGTCCAAATAGTGCAGTAGTAACCGCTTGCTCTACAGGAGCACATGCTATAGGGGACGCTGCAAGAATGATTAAATATGGTGATGCAGATGTTATGGTTGCGGGCGGTGCAGAAGCTCCGGTTACGCCGGTAGGTATGGCTGGATTTTCTTCTGCTAGGACCCTTGCAATCGATTTTAATGATAGTCCAGCTAGAGCTTCAAGACCTTGGGACAAAGATCGCGCTGGTTTTGTAATGGGTGAAGGTTCAGGTATAGTAGTTTTGGAAGAATATGAGCATGCTCTAAAAAGAGGTGCAAAGATTTACGCTGAAGTTTGTGGTTATGGCTTAACTGGTGACGCTTTCCATATAACTTTGCCAAGTGGACGGGGAGCATTTCGAGCTATGGAAAATGCCTTAAAGGACGCGAAGGTAAGGCCAGAGGAGGTAAACTACATAAATGCGCATGGAACGTCTACAAAGGCGGGTGATCCCATAGAGCTTATAGCTGTGCAAACTTTGTTTGAAGGTAATAAGTCGATCAAAATGTCATCAACCAAATCATCTATTGGCCATCTGCTTGGTGCTGCAGGTAGCGTTGAAGCAATATTTGCCGCGTTAGCAATACGTGATCAAATTGCTCCACCTACACTAAATCTGTATAATCCTATTGATGAAGCAACGGTTAATTTGGTGCCACTAGTAGCCCAAGAAACAAAGATAGAATGCGTGTTATCAAACTCTTTTGGCTTTGGTGGAACTAATGTAAGCCTTGTGTTACGCAAGATATAGAGTAACATAGTCAGGGCTTAGTCTACGAGGGGTTTAGATGTAGCTGTTTCAATATATAAATCTAAATAGTCTGTTCTTATAGTCTGCTGTAAAGCTGTATCAATCTTACGCAATTAGTTTTTTGTTAAAGTTATAACGCTTTTGCTTTAGCTTTACGTGCATAAAGGGACAAAAAATATTGGGGTTACCATTGTGAAGAAAAATCATCTTTTGCTAAAGTAAAGAACTGAATAAAGTTGCTCTGTATTTAGTTGATTTAAGCGGAGATAACCAAGAGCCTTAATGCTTTTCTTTTTGGGGACGCAGTAAATAAGTGAAATATTTAAAACAAGGAATCTACCTAAAAATGTAATAATTTAAGTAGAAGATTTGCATCTTCAGAGAAACAATGGTGAGCCCGCCGGGGCTCGAACCCGGGACAACCTGATTAAAAGTCAAGTGCTCTACCAGCTGAGCTACGGGCTCACAAGTAATACCACCTTTATTCGAAAAGCCGAATGGATGATACAACAAATAGCAAAAGCTATTGTTTTGGGCCGCGTGTTTGTTACTAAGATCGCAACAAAAAACTCACCACTGTTAATAAATATCTAGGGGCACTAGTAACTCAGAGCTAATGCTGAGTTCTAAAGTGTTCATCAGTTCCTTAGAAATTGTGTTTTACTTTATGGTGGAAAAACGGTAATGTGTCAACAATTATTTTATAAAATATAAGCTAATTGATTATTGATTATGGATAATAAAGATCGATATTCGGATGTTGTGATGATTGTTCCTTCTAGAATAGGCTCTACAAGACTTCCTAGAAAAGCTTTAGCAAAAATTGGGGATAAAACCTTAATTGAACACGTATTGCAAAGAATTAAGTCTGGTTTTGATGGTAATCTGTATGTTGCTACGGATTCTGATGAGATAGCTAGTTTAGTTAAAAAATCTGGTGCAATGGCTATCATGACGGCGGAAGATTGCCCGACTGGTTCAGATCGTGTCTTTCAGGCTTTTCAAACTATTCCGCATCATGATAAAATAAAATATGTGATAAACGTCCAAGGAGATATGCCGTTTGTTGATTTGCTAGTTATTGGACAAATTATTACCATGCTAAAGACTGGGGAGTATGATATTGTTACTTCAGGAGTTAAAGTTGGCAGAGATATTGCTCAATCAGAATCGAATGTTAAAGTGGTTGTAGATAAACAAGGAAGAGCATTATATTTTTCAAGAAGTATGATTCCGCATGGAGGAGAGGAGTTTTTGTATCACGTAGGTATTTATGGATTCAAAAGCCAAGCACTGGAGAAATTTATAAAACTGGAACAAAGCAACTATGAAACTTGTGAAAAGCTTGAACAACTTAGGGCTCTTGAGAATGGTATGAAGATTGGTGTTTGTGTATCGGATGAGATACCTTTATCTGTTGACACTAAAGATGATCTTGAAAAGGCTAATCTTTACTATAGTAAAATGTGTGGAATTAGAGCTTAAAACTCGTCAGTTGAGTGATTATTGGGGTAGCGAAGGGGTCTTGAACACTTCATAATCGAAATTAAATCAGTATGAAAAAACTATATCAAGCCTTAGATGTCCAGTCAAAAAACTATCTAACTGTAATCAAATATCTTAATGACGCAGGAGCGCAAGTAAGGCTTGTTGGAGGTGTCGTGAGAGATGCCTTACTTGGACTACCAATAAAAGATATAGATATGGCAACTGACTTTACTCCAGTGCAAGTGACTAGTGTCTTGGAATCTCATGGAGTCAAAATCATACCTACTGGTATAAATTTTGGTACAGTTTCGGCTTTCATTAATAAAGAAATTTTTGAAATCACCACTTTAAGAAAGGATATATTATGCGATGGTAGGCATGCCAGTGTTGAGTATAGTAAAGACTTTAGAGAGGATGCAGCGCGCCGAGATTTTACGATTAATGCGCTGAGCTACTGTCCAATAAAACATGAAATATACGATTATTTCAGTGGTATTGATGATCTAAATAATCGTAAAGTTATATTTATTGGTACCGCTGATGAGAGAATTAAGGAAGATTACTTACGAATACTGAGGTTTTTTAGATTTTCGTGCAAGTACGCTAATAAAATAGATGATGAAGCTCTTGAAGCTTGTGTCAGATTTAAAGCTCAGCTTAAATTGCTTTCGGGTGAGCGAATCAAGAGTGAAATGGATAATATACTGTCTCTTGAGCTTAGCCCCTATATTTTAGAGACAATGTACGATTCGGGCATTGTGCAAGTTATTTTTCCAGTTACTAAATATGATCAAGCGTTGCACCTAAAGGCTATTAAGGTGACTAAGTTATTTAATACACAGGTTGATTTGACAGTCATATATGCGATCTTGTTTGATATTTCTTTGAAAGAATTATTGAAACTGAAGTTTTCCAGGGCATCAGCAATTCGGGTAATAAAACTTCTGCAGCTAAAAGAATCGTTAGAAGAAAAATCTCTGACATTATTATTAAAAACGATTTGGCTTGAAGATAAGTCTTTTGTAAGTTATTTTGTGTTTGCTTCAACTTTGCTTGAAGATAATAAGATTGTTTATGATTTATTTCTATCCTTAAAAAATAGTAGTATTCCTAACTTTCCACTTAATGGAAACGACTTGATAAAATTAGGCTATGTCGGCGAAATCCTTGGTAAATTAATAAAGAATCTGAAACACAAATGGATAGAAAGCGACTTTACTTTGAATAAAGAACAAATGATTAATATGGTTAAAAATAATGAAATATAGATTAGTGCTATTGTTATTGATCGTGGTAAGTAATTTTTCGGCCAATGCAAGGCCTAAACTAGTAACTAGCATTACGCCGGTTGCTAGTTTAGTTGCGATGCTCACTGAAGATGAAGCTGAGGTGGTTGCAATTAACATCTCTTCGGGGTGTCCGCATCACTATCAGATGAAACCGTCTGATAAAGAAAAGACTTTTGAGTCACAAATGTTGATTTATATAGATGATAGTTTTGACAGTTTTGCTGGAAAATTAGCCGAAAAATTTAAAGGTAAGATCGTAAAAATTAGTAGCTTTAGATCGTTAAATTTTCAAGATGAAAAGGAAAGGATAAACTGGCATTTTTGGCTTGATCTTAATAATGTTTTGGCTTTTCATGATGAGCTTGCAGCTATTCTTATAAAAGAAATACCTGAACTTAAAACAGTTGTAGAGTCAAACAAAAGTAAAGCTCGTGCTAAAATTAGGTCATTAATTCAGCTTAAATATCATGAACTAGCTTCGATTAAAGATATAGTAGTGGTAAGCGATAGCCTTGAGCATTTTTTCAAGGATATTGATACTGGGGTTATTAAATTATATAAAAAAACACATTCAAGTTTAAGGGATTATAGTGACATTGAATATACTTTAGGCAATGATACGCCTCAATGTATAGTGATTGATTCGGCGCAAGATGATAGTGTGTATAAGAAGTTCAATAAAAAAATTGTTAAACTGGACTCTGAAAATTGGATCAATAATGATAGTGATGGGGTTAGAGTTGACTTATTTTACAGGAAGTATCTGGGAATGATAGAGCTATTGAAAGGATGTGTAGATAAAAGTTAATTAGCGCAGATGTAACATAATCTCAATATCTAATATTATGGGTTAAAAAGTACAAAGTATGTTGCTAATACAAAAGAATAGTTGAATTATTAACCTTGTGGGTGATTGAGCAAAAAAATATTGTAGAAAAGTTTCGCTTTCGAATAATTATTTTATAAAGCAGATACAAAAATGGTAACCTCTCTATCTATTATATGTGCAATTTTTCTTGTATTACTAAATGGCTTTTTCGTGGCTGCAGAATTTGCTATGGTACGGTTGCGTAATACAAAGATAGAGATTTTAAAAGCCACTAAAGGATTTAGGGGGATTATCCTTGCTAAAATCCATAAAGATATAGATTCTTATCTCTCCGCGTGTCAACTTGGTATTACTTTAGCTTCCTTAGGATTAGGATGGGTAGGCGAGCCAGCATTTGCACATTTCTCAAGGCCAATATTAGAGATGGTCAGCATTGTATCAGAAACTGCTATAGAAATTATTTCATATGTAATGGCATTTTCTATCATATCTTTTCTTCATATTGTAGTGGGTGAATTGATGCCCAAGACTATGGCGATTCGCCAAGCAGAGAAAATCTCGCTATTAACTGCTATACCTTTGTATGGTTTTTATTGGATCCTGTTCCCTGTAATCTATTGCCTTAACGGCTGCGCTTTTATTTTATTAAAAACGTTTAAATTAGATAGTGTTGATGAGGAGGAAAACGCCTACTCTATAGAAGAATTAAAAATAATTTTAACGAGTAGCCACTTACATGGAGAGATAGAACACGACGAGGCTAGAATACTTACTAAAGCTTTAGAGTTTACAACATTACTGATTGTGATGTAATGCAACCAATTGCAGCTCTTGTAGCTCTAGACAATGGACATCCTGTAAAAAATAATTTAGCCTTAATTGCCGATCGTCATTATAGCCGTTATCCTGTTTACCAAAAAAATATAGAAAATATCTTGGGTGTTATTCATGCAAAAGATTGTTTTGCTGCGTCAGTGCATGGTATAGGAATTGCTAGTTTTGAGGGTTTATTGCGCCCAGCACTAAAAATTAATACTAGTGAAGAAGCGTTAGATCTTTTGCCAAGGTTTCAAAATGGTACGACTCACTTGGCTCTTGTATATAAAGATGAGCAGCTAGTTGGCTTTGTGACATTGGATAATTTGCTTGATGCATTGATTGGTAAAATAAAAGATGAATTTCACCCTACTAAGTCACCTTCACTATATACAAGTAGGAAAGCGACAAATAATAGCGAACATGAATCAAGGTAGATAACTTATTATCACTTTATTAGGACTTCGTCAGCAGGTCAAGGTCATAAGTTTTGGAGAAGAGCGATGGCTTATCGCAGTTCAACTTAATAAATCTGCTAAATAGTTAATATTTCTTCTTCTCGAGATCTTATAATGACATCTACTTTGCTGATAAAATCATCGGTAAGTTTCTGAATTTCTTCGCCATGGTCATGAATGTCATCTTTAGATAGGTTATAATCCTTCTCCATTTTCTTAAGAACGTCCATACCGTCGCGTCTGATATTACGCATTGCTACTTTGGTATTTTCACCGTATTTATGTGCTAGCTTTACCAGCTCCTTTCTGCGCTCTTGGCTTATTATCGGTAGACTCATACGTATAAGCTGACCATCAGAGCTGGGGTTTAGTCCAAGGTTGGCGTCGGCAATAGCTTTTTCTACGGTCTTAACCATAGATTTATCCCAAACTTGAACGCTAATCGTTTTTGCGTCTGGAGTTGATACGGTACCAACTTGAGATATTGGCATTTTACTGCCATAAGCTTCAATAACGACTGGATCTAGTAAATTTACCGAAGCTCTCCCTGTTCTAAGGCCTCTTAATTCCTTATCTAGCACGGCCAGAGTCTTGTCCATTTTTTCAGTTAGTTCTTGTTGCAATAATTTGTCCATTATTTCCCCATTATAAGAGTATATTTTCCTTTATTTTGTAGTACTTTAGCAAAATTCCCGCGTTCTTTGATAGAAAAAACTTTGATAGGTAATTCATTTTCTCGTGCAACAGCTATTGCTGCCATATCCATAACTTTCAAACTATCTTTAAGTACTTCAGTATATGTTATTTCTGTGTACCTCGTTGCATCCTTGTCTTTCTTGGGATCAGAGCTATACACACCGTCAACATTAGTTCCTTTAAACAATACATCGCAATTCATTTCCACGGCTCTTAGCACCGCTGCGCTATCAGTCGTGAAGAAAGGGCTACCTATGCCGGCAGCAAAAATTACTATTCTTCCTTTTTCCATATGCCTTTTTGCTCTACGCCTTATGAATGGTTCGCAAATGCTGGTCATTGGTATAGCGGATTGCACTCTAGTGTATATGCCAGCTCGTTCCATTGAGCTTTGTAATGCAAGTGCGTTAATCACTGTTGCTAACATGCCCATATAGTCAGCAGAAGCCCTATCCATTCCAAGTAACGAAGCATCAGCGCCACGATAGATATTTCCCCCACCAACGACGACACATACTTGAATGCCTAGTTCACATACCTCTTTAATATCAGCGGCAATACCGTTTAGAGTATCAATGTCATGCCCAAATTTTTTATTGCCCATCAGAGCTTCGCCGGAAACTTTGAACAAAACTCTTTTGCAGTCTTTTAAGGGCATATAAATTATTTTTCGAATATGAATGTGCGGGTAATGCTATCTCCAACCATTATTTTTGTCAAGAGGACTAATAAGTTACGGTGTGGCATAAGTGCTTGCTGTTGTCATAAGAATAGACTAATGTTGTAACCAAAATTTGACTATTGAGTAGCCATAATCTCTCTCGCGTCATATCTTGCAACAGTGATCTGGTCAAAACTTGATTATAAATTCTAACTAACAATAAAAATATTGGTTTTCGAGGATGCGTTGTTTATTATGTCTTAAGGTAGGGTGATAATAAATTCATATTAAAAAACTTTAAAGAATGCCAAAACTAACTATAGATAATAAGGAAATTGAAGTTGAAGAGGGTTTGACCGTCATGCAAGCTTGCGAGCAAGTGGGCATAGAGATACCGCATTTTTGTTTTCATGAGCGTTTGCAAATTGCTGGTAATTGTCGTATGTGTTTAGTTGAGATGGAGAGGTCTCCTAAACCCATTGCCTCTTGTGCTATGCCTGTGGCTGAAGGTATGGTTATTCGAACCAACACTCCAGTAATTAAGAAGGCGCGGGAAGGAGTTATGGAGTTCTTGTTAATTAATCATCCGCTAGATTGTCCTATATGCGATCAAGGTGGTGAATGTGACCTCCAGGATCAAGCCTTTAAGTATGGTAAAGGGACTAGTCGATATACAGAAAATAAACGATCAGTGGTGGATAAAAACCTTGGTCCTCTTGTCAAAACGCAAATGACTCGTTGTATTCACTGTACCCGTTGTATTAGATTTGCTACAGATGTAGCCGGGGTACCTGAGATGGGAGCTATTCATCGTGGGGAGCATATGGAAATTACAAGTTATCTTGAAAAAACTTTAACCTCTGAGCTTTCGGGTAATATCATAGACTTATGTCCAGTTGGTGCTCTCACATCAAAGCCTTATGCTTTCAATGCGAGAAGTTGGGAACTTGAGAAGACGGAATCTATTGATGTTATGGACGCAATGGGATCGAACATTAGGATTGATTCAAGGGGTTTGGAAGTTATGAGAATTCTGCCCAAGCTGAATGAAGATATCAATGAAGAATGGATATCGGATAAAGCGCGGTTCTCTTATGACGGATTAAAGGTTCAAAGATTAGATGTGCCCTACATAAAAGAGGGTGGAAAACTAGTTAATTCTACTTGGGATCAAGCAATCACGACTGTTGCAAAGAAAATGATTTCTATAAGTGGTAATGAAATTGCTGCAATCGCTGGAACTACCAGTTCGTGTGAGCCTATGTTTTTACTCAAAAAACTGTTGGCGAGAGCTGGTTCAAATATAGTTGATGCAAATCAATTTGGTTACAGTCTTGATATAACAAGCAGAAGTAATTATCTGTTTAATACAACAATTGCTAATATCGAGAAAGCCGATTTTTGTTTGCTTATTGGTGCTAATCCAAGACAGATCGCGCCAGTTTTGAACGCAAGAATAGGTAAGATGGTTAGGAATGGCCAAATGAAAGTTGCAAGAATTGGTCAGATGGATGATCAGACTTATCCTATTAGTGAACTTGGGGATAGCTTGTCGTTGCTTGAGGAAATTTTATCCGGTAAGTCTGATGTTCTAAAAGCATTGAAAGGTGCTAAATATCCAATGATTATTGTTGGTGATGCAGCACTTGTCCGCTCTGATGGTTTTGCTGCCTTATCTCTTGTCCATGAAATAGCTAAAAAACACAATATTGTTCGCGATGATTGGAATGGAATAAACATATTACACAATCATGCTTCAATGGTTGGTGCGCTTGATATTGGCTTCATTTATGGTAAGGACGGCGATGGAACAGCAAAAATATTAGAGATGACGAAAACGAGCAGGGTAAAAATACTGTACTTGCTTGGCGCGGATGACTTAGATATAAGCAAGATTAGCAAAGATTGTTTTGTTGTTTACCAGGGGCATCACGGTGATGTCGCGGCTGCGCGCGTGGATGTTATTTTGCCAGAGGCAGCTTATACTGAACAAGATGGGATTTTTGTAAATTTAGAGGGGTTGCCTCAATATGCAAGAGCTGCGGTTGATCCCGTTGGTCAAGCAAAAGAAAGTTGGGATATAATTTCTTGTTTATCTAAAAATCTAAATATTGATTTAGGTGTTAATTCTTTAGCAGACGTCAGAAAGTTAATGGCCAAGGAAAATGCTGTGTTTGCAAATATTGATAAGATTATTCGAGCAGATTTTGTCCAGTTTAAATCTTCAACTAACTTGACAGAAAAACCTTTAACTAAAGTAAAATTTAATTATTACATGAGCGATCAAATTAGTCGTTCTTCCGTAACTATGGCAAGATGCACAAAAGCTGCTATTACTACGCAGGAGGAGGCTATCTGAACTATGATAGAAATATTTAATGAATATGGGTTGCCACTGGTATTGATTATAGCAAATATTTTGCTTATCACATTACCACTATTGTTGTGTGTGGCTTATCTTACTTATGCAGAAAGGAGAGTGATTGGCCTAATGCAAATGAGAAGAGGACCTAATGTTGTTGGTCCGTTTGGTCTGTTGCAGCCGATTGCAGACGCGGTTAAATTATTATTTAAAGAAGTTATTGTGCCAACGCGTGCTAGTAAAATCGTCTTTATTATTTCTCCGATGATTACCTTTATTTTAAGTCTTATTGGTTGGGCGGTGGTGCCATTTGGTCCTAACCTGGTACTTGCAGACATTAATGTTGGTGTTCTTTATGTACTGGCTATTTCTTCGCTTGGGGTGTACGGTATTATTATGGCAGGCTGGGCCAGTAATTCAAAATACGCATTTTTGGGGGCGATTCGTTCTTCCGCTCAGATGATATCTTACGAAGTATCTATGGGGCTAGTGATTGTAACGGTTTTGTTGGTCACTGGCACCTTAAATTTGAGCCAAATTGTGGAGTATCAAAGGACGATGCCGTTCTGGATTCAGCTGCTTATGGCGCCAATGGCGGTAGTTTTCTTTATTTCAGTTTTAGCTGAAACGAATCGCTTGCCATTCGATTTGCCTGAAGCGGAAGCTGAGCTTGTAGCTGGCTATAATGTCGAATATTCTTCGATGGCATTTGCGTTGTTCTTTTTAGGTGAGTATGCAAACATGATTTTGGTAAGTGCCATTACGGTTACTTTCTTTATGGGTGGATACCTCCCGCCATTTAATATCGAGTTTTTAGAAGTTGTTCCAGGGCTTGTTTGGTTCATTATCAAAGTTACTTTCTTATTATTTGTGTTTCTTTGGCTCAGGGCTACTTTGCCAAGATATAGATATGATCAGTTGATGCGTATTGGGTGGAAATTTTTCTTACCCCTCACATTGTTCTGGGTAGTGCTTGTGTCATCGCTTTTGATACTAACTGATAATCTACCGGGGTAGGAAAAATATTATGATGAAATATATCAAATCTTGGTTTTTATACGAAATATTGATTGGCATGGCACTGACTTTGAAATATTTCTTTAAGCCCAAAGTAACACTGAACTATCCTTATGAAAAAAGCCCGATTAGCCCAAGATTTAAAGGGGAACACGCTCTTAGGCGTTATGCAAATGGAGAAGAACGTTGTATTGCCTGCAAGCTTTGTGAGGCGATTTGCCCTGCTCAAGCAATTTTGATTGAAGCAGAAGAGCGGCCTGATGGTAGTAGGCGAACTACTCGCTATGACATTGACATGACAAAGTGTATTTACTGCGGAATGTGCCAAGAAGCTTGTCCAGTTGATGCAATAGTTGAAGGACCTAATTTTGAATTTGCAACAGAGACTCATGAGGAACTTTTGTATGATAAAGAAAGGTTACTACGAAATGGTGAGATCTGGGAGCAAGAGCTGGCACAGAAACTGAAAGACGATTATCCGTACAGGTAAATAAAGATGGCTATATTTTTCTACATGTTTGCAACCTTAATAGTGCTTAGCGGCATTATGGTTATTCTGAGTCGTAACCCTGTACATGCTGTACTATGGTTGATATTTACTTTTTGTAACGGAGCTGGGTTGATGGTGCTGATGGGCGCGGAATTTATAGCGATGATGCTTATTATTATTTATGTTGGAGCTGTTGCCGTTTTATTCCTTTTTGTGGTAATGATGCTTGATATTAAGTTTTCTGAGTTTAAGGGCGGCGTTGATTCAGGTATGTCATTTGCTTTCGTTATGGCTTTCTTATTGTTTGTAGATCTTGCAGTAATCATTTTACTTGGTACTAAGACTATCATACCTATGGGTAATATAGCTTTTGCAATACAACCAGATATTGGAAACGCTTACGCTGTGGGTCGTTTGCTTTATACTGAATTTATATTACCGTTCCAAACTGCTGGGATAATTTTATTTGTTGCTATGATTGCTAGCATTTCTTTGACACTAAGACGTCGCTCTGGTGTAAAAAGACAAAATGTAGCAGAGCAAATGGCTAGAAATAGGAATAATAGCTTGTCAGTAGCGCAAGTTGATGGAAAATCTGGATTGAGTAATTTGAATTATGACAATTAGCGAAATTTCTTTAGAACATTATTTGATTCTTTCGTCGTTGCTATTCTCGGTTGGAGTAGCTGGGTTATTTATGAATCGGAAAAATGTAATTACAATTTTGATGTCAATAGAGCTAATGCTTTTGGCCGTAAACATTAATTTTGTCGCCTTTTCGGTTCATTTGCAAGACATTGTGGGTCAAGTATTCAGTATTATTATTCTCTCGATTGCTGCAGCTGAAGTTTCAATAGGACTGGCTATTTTGGTATTATATTCACGGAATAGAAACTCTATTGAAATTGAAGACATCAATCAGATGAAGGGGTAGTCTAGATGGAATTTATATTAAAGTTGATCATATTTTTACCTCTTATTTCCGGGATAGTTAACGGTATATTCTGTCGGAAAATTACTAATTGCACTGCTAGTATTATTTCTAGCGTAGCTATTGTTATCTCTGCTGTATGTTCTGTAGTAGTCTTCATTAAGTCTGGTATTAATAAAGAAATTATGCATATTTTGATTACAAACTGGATTGATACATATGAAGTATATGTTAACTGGTCGCTATATGTAGACCAACTTACGGCAATTATGTTTTTACTTGTGACCTGTGTTTCTGCGGTGGTGCACGTATATTCGCTTGGTTATATGGCAGATGATAAGAATTTGCCAAAATTTTTATCCTACTTATCATTGTTTACATTTTTCATGTTAGCTCTGGTTTCGGCTGATAATTTCGTTCAGCTTTTCTTTGGTTGGGAAGGGGTTGGTTTATGCTCTTATTTGCTAATTGGCTACTATTACCATAAAGATTCGGCAAATAGTGCTGCGGTAAAAGCTTTTGTTGTCAACAGAGTTGGTGATTTTGCTTTTATAATTGGCCTTGTGATGATTATTATTTACACAGAAAGCGTCGATTTTGCTCATGTATTTGCGGTGTCTGAAGATCTCTCTAAATCATCAATCGAAATTTTTGGTATGGAATTCGTAGTATTGGATGTGATATGCCTTATGCTCTTTTTGGGTTGTATGGGCAAATCTGCCCAAATAGGTATGCATGTTTGGTTGCCTGACGCTATGGAGGGGCCAACTCCGGTTTCGGCTCTCATTCACGCGGCGACTATGGTTACAGCTGGAGTATTTTTGGTTGCTAGATGTTCGTTTATGTTTGAGTATAGTCCAAATGTGCTGCAAATAATCACAATTGTTGGAGCTATAACCTGTTTGTTTGCGGCGCTGGTGGCTATTGCACAAACTGATATTAAGAAAATTATTGCGTACTCCACTTGTTCACAGCTTGGATATATGTTCTTTGCTTGCGGAGTATCTGCATACCAAGCTGGTATCTTTCATCTTGTGACTCATGGGTTCTTTAAAGCTTTGTTATTTTTGTCGGCTGGAAGTGTTATTCATTCATGTCATGAGCAAGACATTTTTAAGATGGGTGGACTAAAGTCAAAAATGCCGATAACTTATGCTAATTTCTGGGTGGGATCATTAGCAATTATTGGTATATTCCCATTTGCTGGTTTTTATTCAAAAGATTTGGTGTTGGAGTCTGCTTATGCTCATGGCGGGGTGGGTATTTTTGCTTTTGCACTTGGGATCATTGCAGCGAGTTTGACTGCTATATATTCATTTAAAATAATAGTTTTAACTTTTCATGGTAAAACTAAGCTTAGTAAAGAAGCCTATGCTCATGCGCATGAATCGCCAAAGATAATGAATATACCTCTACTTGTACTAACGGCTGGTACTTTATTTGCTGGCATGATTGGTTATTATATTTTGGGCATCAGTGATCCCCATGGTTTTTTCGCGGGCTCCATCTTTAATTTTCCCACGTCTAGTCATGGGCAGCATGTTGCTAAGGCTATTGAGTTATTGCCTCTTGTTGTTGGTATTAGTGGTGCTTTATTTGGCGTATATGTTTATA
Organism: Rickettsia typhi; assembly: GCA_945875975.1. Taxonomy (GTDB): domain Bacteria; phylum Pseudomonadota; class Alphaproteobacteria; order Rickettsiales; family Rickettsiaceae; genus Megaera_A. The sequence goes on along the minus strand of CAMCMD010000004.1, from coordinate 22,803 downwards.
AAGGAAGTATGCATGCTACAATTTCTGGTCAGTTAAAATATACCTACTGTATTTTAAAGAATAAATTTTTCTTTGATGAGATATTTCACAAGCTGTTTGTTGGTCCAATAAATTGTTTAAGCAAGCTTTCTAAAAGTTTTGATATGAGGGTAATTGATCGGTTTGGTCCAGATGGTTTTGGTTTAGCTGCTAAAGGGCTTAGCTGGTGTATGTGCCAAATTCAAACGGGTTATATTTTTAACTATGCATTCTATATGATCTTTGCACTAGTTGTATGTATTACGGTGTTTGTTGGAAAATATTTATTTTATGGAGCGGGTATTTAGATGTCGGATTTACCAATATTATCCATTAGTATTTTATTGCCACTGATTAGTGCCTTATATATTACTTTTTTTATAAGTCATAGTAAGTCGAGTAGAAAGAGGATTTATGCTATGTATGTGGCTATTTTGTCTTCAACACTTACTCTTATTTCAACAACATATTTACTATTAAGATTCGATAATAAAGCATCGAGTTATGAGTTTCAATTTGTTGAGCGGTATAAATGGATTGATTCGATTGGCCTTGAGTTTTATGTGGGCGTTGATGGTTTATCAATATATTTTATTTTTCTTAGCGCTCTTCTTTCTTTGATTTGTATTATTGCTAGTCTATTTACTATTAAGAAGTATATTAAAGAATTTTTACTATGCTTCTTGCTGCTAGAGTGTTTTTGTATAGGAGCTTTTTCCTCGCTTAATTTACTGCTTTTTTATGGATTTTTTGAAGTTATATTAATACCGATGTATCTGATAATTGGGATTTGGGGTGGAGAAAATAGAGTTTATGCAGCAGTAAAATTCTTCTTATACACTTTTTGGGGTTCAGTATTTTTGCTTATTGCGTTGATATATATTTATAGCAGTTATGGCACATTCGATATAGCCGCGCTTTCGTCGATAATGAGGCCAGAATTTGGAGTGGGTAAGTTGTTATGGCTAGCGATGTTTATTTCGTTTGCTGTAAAAGTTCCTATGGTCCCATTTCACACATGGCTACCCGATGCTCATGTTCATGCTCCGACTGCGGGTTCAGTCATGTTAGCTGGTATTTTGTTAAAATTGGGTGGGTACGCTTTCTTAAGAGTGATGTTACCTCTACTACCTGAAGCTTCTCTGTATTTTGCTCCTTATGTAATATGGATGAGCGGTTTTGCTGTTATCTATGCCTCTTTTGTTGCTTTGGCCCAAGATGATATGAAGAAAATGATAGCATACTCTTCCGTGGCTCATATGGGATATGTTACGAGTGGTATATTCAGTTTTTCAACGAGTGGTATGACTGGTGCTGTATTTCAGATGATAAGTCATGGAGTAATTTCATCTGCTTTATTCCTTGTTGTTGGGATGTTATATGAACGGCATCATACTAAAGAGATTAGTAAATATGGAGGTGTGGCTGCTAGCATGCCGGTGCTAGCTATTTTCTTCATGATAGCTATGCTTGGTTCCGTGGGGCTTCCGGGATTAAGTGGCTTTGTTGGAGAGTTTTTAAGTATTTTAGGGGTGTTTGCTGTTAATCCAATTGTTGGAATAATGTGCGCATTTGGAGTTATTATTGGCGCGGTTTATATGCTTAAGCTTTACAAACTGGTGATGTTTGGTGAAGTAACGGACAAAGCTATCGCTCGGTTTAAAGACCTAGAGCTATACGAAAAAGCAGCGTTGTTACCTTTGATAATTTTAGTGATATATATTGGTATAAAACCAGAATGTATTTTGTCAGTGATAAGCGGCCCTGTTGAGCGTTTAGCGTTACAGTACAGTATGGTATAATACTAAAGTTGTGGAATAGAAATATATGATAAATCAATTTATAATTATAATCCCTGAAATATTATTGGCATCCCTTGCAATAGTGATGCAAATTGTAGCGGTTTACGTTAAGAATGCTTCAAAACAAATTGCATTTGCGACCACATTGCTTGGGCTTGGGGTAGTATATTATCTGTTATATTTTGTACCAGAATATGAGCTAGGTTTTACGTTATCCTTTGCCACTTCTCCGGCTATTTCCCTTTTTAAAGCTATCGTATTAGGGCTCGCCTTAATGAGTTTGGTGGTATATCATGATTTGGCTAAGATTGGAAACAGCAAGCTTAAGATAGAATTCGTAACATTAGTGCTCCTCTCTACGCTTGGAGTATTTATTTCCATTTCATCACGAGACTTTATGCTGCTTTTTTGTGGCCTTGAATTACAGGCCTTATCAGGTTACGCACTAGCCGCATTTAATAACAAGAGTTCAAAATCTTCAGAAGCTGGCTTGAAATATTTTGTTCTGGGCGCTTTGATGAGCGGCTTAATGCTATTGGGCATTTCTTTTCTTTATGGATTTAGTGGTAGTATTAAATTCTTTGAAATAAAAGATGCTCTTAATAGTTTTAACATTGGTCTTGTCGTTGGAAGCGTATTAGTTGTTGCCGCTATTTTGTTTAAGCTTTCAGCCGCGCCTTTGCATATATGGACACCTGATGTTTACGAAGGGGCTCCAATCTCGGCGGTTACATATTTTGCTGTTGCTCAAAAAGTTGGGATGCTTGTTGTACTTACCAACATAACTGATGAAGTTATTGGCGATTACACTCAGATATCAAATGAGTTGATTAAGATAGTTGCTATTTTATCGATGATAGTAGGCTCACTTGGAGCTATTAGGCAAACTTCTTTGAAAAGACTAATGTCATATAGCACAGTTTTAAATATTGGTTATGTATTAGTTGGTGTATGTCTACGCTCTCCAGAAGGTAATTATGCTGCATTTGTTTATATGCTTATATACGTAATTGGGGTAATGGGATTTTTTGCATGCATAGTTGCACTATTTGGGCTTAAAAGCGATGAAGCAACTTTTGAAGATTTACAAGGTATAGCAAAGTCTCGTAAGACTCTAGCGGCGGCGATTTCAATTGTTATGTTTTCGATGATTGGATTGCCTCCTTTAGCTGGGTTTTTTGGGAAATATTATATTTTTTACAACGCAGTTGTTGAAGGGGAAATAACACTTGCTCTAATTGGTCTGCTTAGTAGCGTTGTAGCCGCATTTTATTATTTGAAAATTATAAAATGTATGTATTTTATGGAGTCAAAAAAAGAAGTAATGATCATACCAACAAAGAGAGGCCTGTGGATAGTTACGTTTTTGACATTGACATTTATACTCTTCTTTTTTACTTTTGCACAAAAATATATAGTGTAAACTTATATGAGACTAGACTGGCTAAAAAACTATAATTTATTGATTTTTCAGACGGTTGATAGCACTAACTCTGAGGCTCTTAGATTGGCTAATTCAGGTGCTGTGGGTGATTTTGTAATTGTTTCAAATTTTCAAACCGGAGGAAGGGGGAGTAAGGGGCGATTATGGAAATCAATAGCAGGGAATTTACATGCAAGTATTTTATTAGACAGTCGTGTCGACTTTAGAAGGTATCCTCAACTTTCATTCGTAATTGCCAATGCAGTTTTTGAAGCAATTACTAAGATTGCACGAGATAAGAAAGTAAATCTAGATATAAAGCTAAAATGGCCAAACGATATTCTAATTAATGGGAAAAAAGTTGGAGGTATTTTGCTAGAATCCATTTCACTCCTGAATAAAAATTATGTTGTCATTGGTATGGGTATAAACATCATAGAAGCTCCTGGTAATGTTTCTTTTCCATCAACAAGCTTATATGATGAGGGTATAATGCTAGAGAGTTATGATGAGTTATTGGATTTGGTAATGAATAAATTTGATATGCTTTATAAGCGATGGGTTGAGGATAATAATTTTAATAGAACAAGAAAAGATTGGATGCGTCGTGCATATAATATAAATAAAGTAATAACGATTGACGATGGTAATCGTAGATTGTCTGGTATTTTTAAAGAGATTGACTTGGATGGTTCGATATGTATACAACTCGCTAGTGGACAGCTGTATAACCTAACCGCTGGTGATGTATTATAATGTCGATTTCCATAATATTAGTTGCCCCGCAAATGGGTGAGAATATAGGAGCCGTAGCAAGGGCTATGAAGAATTTTGATATCTATGATCTTAGAATTGTAGATCCAAGGGACGGGTGGCCCAACGAAAAAGCCGTTGGCATGTCAGTTGGAGCGTTCGATTTAATTGCCAATGCTAAGATTTTCAGCTCGGTTGCTGATGCAATAAGTGATTTGTCCTATATTTATGCAGCTACGGCGAGCCAGCGAGATATGAATAAGGAGTGTATTTTTTCAAGAGATTTGAAAGACGACCTTCCACAATCAGGCAAAATTGGAATCATGTTTGGTAGAGAGAATTGTGGTTTGAATAACCAAGAAATTTCATATGCAAACAAAATTATAACGATTGATACGAATCTGAGTTTTAGTTCGTTGAATATCGCTCATTCAGTAGCGGTAATTTGTTATGAGTTGTTCCAAGCTGGTGCTCAACTTAGGCCATATGTAGAAGAAGAACTGGCGAAAAGCGAAGAGCTAGAATATTTTTATGCCCATTTGTTTGATGTTCTTGAGGATCGTAAATTTTTTCGTATGCCAGAAAAAAGAGAGCAAATGAGCTTAAAGATTAGAAATATTTTTGCAAGAATCAACAATCTATCTCAAAGTGAGCTACAAACGCTAAGGGGTATTATTACAGTTTTATCAGGTAAGAAGTAACGGTGTTAGGCAATAATTATTTTCAAATCTTGGAATTAGAGCAAAGATACGATATCGAGCAAAAATTGCTTCAGGATAAGTATTTGGCGAAACAGATGGAATATCATCCAGACTTAGTTGTAGATGGTGCATCAAAAATAAGGAATATAGAGATCTCAATGTTTCTTAATGAAGCATATAAGGTTTTAAGCGACGATTACAAAAGAGCCGAATATTTATTAAAATTGAATGGTTTTGAATTTAGTGATCAACAGTTAAATTCTCAGCTTAGCATTTCTGAGTTAGAAGAAATTCTAGAAGAATATGAAGAAATAGAAGCAATGCATGACTCAGCTGATCTAATTGCAAAAGAGCAGCAAAAACTTGCTATGAAAGCAGAATTAATAAGAGAAATTACGAATCATTTTAACAAAAATAATTTTACTAAAGCGCTTGATATTAGTGTCAGACTGAAGTATCTTACTAATTTAGTCGGGAATATAAAGCTTAAGATTAAATATGCAAATAATCGAGATTAGAGAGCCAGGGACCTTTGAAACACCAGAGGAAATAGTTGTTGGTATAGATTTTGGTACAACCAATTCTCTGATTGCTATATCTAAAGATTATAATAGCAAAGTAATAAAGATGAGTGATGGTTCAGAATTAGTACCATCAATTATCTGTATTTTGGATGAGAAGATAGCTATCAACTATTGTAGACCTAATAAATCGATTCGTTCGATCAAGAGGTTTTTGGCAAAATCATCTGAAGAAATAAGGAACACGCCAAATTTAATGGTTCTTGCCGGTAACATTGATTTGGGCGCTGAGATGCCACAAATAAAAGTTGGCTTAAATTACTTAAGCTTACCAGAAGTAGCCTCCGAAATTTTTAAATATCTAAAGTCAGAAGCAGAGCTTAGTCTTGATTATAAGCTAAAAAAAGCTGTTATTTCTGTGCCTGCATATTTTGATGATAATGCAAGGGGACAGGTGCTTTTTGCCGCTAAGTTAGCGGGGCTAGAAGTCATAAGATTAATCTCGGAACCTACCGCTGCAGCATACGCTTATGGTCTCAATAGACAGAAAGAGGGGGCGTACCTAGTATATGATTTTGGTGGTGGCACGTTTGATGTGTCTATACTAAACATGCAAACAGGTATTTTGCAAGTTGTGGCAACTGGTGGGGATAATATGCTCGGAGGAGATGATATAGATATGTTGTTAGCTCGCTATATCAGCAAGAAGATAAGCGCAGAAATTAATGATGAAATAATTCTTCTGGCAAAAAAATCTAAGGAAGATCTGTCTATTGAGAATTGCGTTGATATTATTTATAAGAATAATAAGATAAAACTTTCTCGCAATGAATTTGAGGAGCTGATTTTTCCTATCATTGAAAAGACTATTAAAGTTGCTAAAAACACCCTGTATGATACAAATAACATTAATTTGGATGGTATAATTTTAGTAGGTGGATCGACAAGAATACCTTTGATTCCAGTTTTATTAAAAAAATCATTTAAAACTGAAATTTATTCTGACCTAGATCCAGATAAAGTTGTGGCGCTTGGCGCTGCTTTGCAAGCTGAAAATTTATCGTCTAGACCAAAATCTTTGTTAATTGATGTTGTTTCGTTATCGGTGGGTTTAGAAATTTATGGCGGTATTGCCGAAAAGATTATATTGCGCAATACTCCAATACCATTTTCGATTACACAAGAATTCACTACTTATAGTGATAATCAGACTGGTATGACATTTCATATCGTGCAGGGCGAACGAGAAATGGCTAAGGATTGCCGCTCTTTAGCTAGGTTTGAATTAAATGGAATCCCTCTTGCTAAAGCGGGCAAAGGTAGAGTAGAAGTTGTTTTTGCTATAGATGCTGACGGGATCTTGTCTGTTACAGCGAGAGAAGCTATTACTAAGAAAATTCATGCTATTGAAGTGAAGCCAAGTTATGGTATGAACGAAGAAGAAGTATTTGAAGTATTGAAAGTGGCATATGAGAACGTCACAAAAGATCATAAGGAAAGATTGCTAGTTGAAGCAAGGCAGCAGGGGCATAGTTTGATTGCGGGGCTAGAAAAGGCTATAGAAGAAACTCCAGGGCTTCTTCTAGGGAATGAAAAAACTAAGATAGAGAAGGCAATAAATTCTTTACAAAAGGCAGTTAATTTAGATAATCAAGAAGAGATTTTGATAAAAATAGACTTATTGAATAGTTTGGCTATTGGTTTTATTCAAAAACATTTGGATAAGGGTGTAGACATGCATTTGAAAGGGCGTCACATAAATGAAATAAGTGATATTTAATATGGCAATGGAAAAAATAAAAATAATTTTTATAGAAGCTGGTAAGGAAAAAGAGGTTGAGGCTTTAGTAGGTCTTTCAATACTTGAGGTTGCTCACCAAAATGACATAGACTTGGAGGGGGCTTGTGAAGGATCTCTTGCTTGTGCAACCTGTCACGTTGTTTTAGAAGAGAAAATATACAACAAATTAGAGCAACCCGAAGAGGCTGAAGAAGATATGCTTGACTTGGCTTTTGGCCTTACTCATACTTCGAGACTGGGTTGTCAGATTATCTTGACAAAAGAGCTTGAAGGCATGCGTGTTGTGCTTCCATCTGCAACTAGGAATATTAATTTATAATAATATTGAAGTGATCCGAAAAATTCTTTTATTGTGTATTGTTGTTGCCGTAGCATTATGGGTTGTAGGAGCTCACATTATAAAGGGAAAAATTGTCGATAAAGCTAGTCAATATAACTCAGATAACATTAAACTTCAGTTCCAAGATGCAAAGATTTTTGGATTTCCTTTCGCTTGGAAAATAAAGCTTCTTTCCCCCAAGCTTACCATTGTAAACCAAAATAGCCTAAAAGAAATTTCTGCTGAAGAAATAATATTGAGTTTTGGTTATAGTTTTACTTCTGCTACGATTAATTTGGGGCGCAAAATTGTGTATAGTGAAGTGCATAACGGTGTTATACAGACCTACACCATTATAACACCCCTTGAGACAAACTGGGATATTAGTTTTAATAATTCGTTGTTTTTTGTAAGTGATAATAATAATTGGAAAGAGCAATTAAAATCATTTAGTTCTGTAGTCCCCCAAGTGTCAGGTTTTTTAGAAGATAAAGAAGTATTTAACCTTGCGGCAGTGAAGTTATACTCTATTCAAGAAAAGAAAGATGATAATAATATTTTGAGAATTAAGGCGTCTGGAGACTATTCTTCAGCGGTTAGGTATATGGAAATAAACAAAGCTCATCTTTTAATTGATCTGAGTTATCATGAAGTTCCTGAAAATGAATCAGAAAAAAGAGATTTTGAGTGTAAGTTTGATTTATCAAATTTTCAGTTAAAGTTTGATAATGCAGCTCTTGATGTAAAGGGAATTGTTAGATTTAGCAGGAGTAGCTTGCCTCATGGCAAACTAGATGTTGCCATACATCAATATCATGATGTTGTAGACGCTTTAGTCCCAGAAGGTTTTATTTTTTCAAAATCTTTTTTTAAGAAAGTGATAAGCAAGGCAACTGCCACCGAGTTAAATAAAGACGATATTGCAAATGCTAGCTTCAAGATTATTTTTTCTGATAAGGGAGTTACCATAGGAAATTTGAATTTGATGGAATTGCAAGCAGACTAAAAAATTTATAACATAAGTTGGAGTAATACTATGCGTACAGTCAAAGATATTTTTTCCGATAGAACTTGTTCCAAATACAGTACCAAGGGAGTTGGTGCGGATTTGCTCCAAGAAATATACGATATTATGAAGCTTGGTCCGACATCGGCTAATTCCTGTCCATTGCGAATTATTTTTATTCAAAGCCAAGGTCAGAAAGAAAAGTTACTAAAATGCCTAATGGAAGGTAATATTGAAAAAACTAGGTCGGCTCCTATTGTAGCTCTATTTGCCTATGATACTAAGTTTTATCAAAAGATGGATAAAACTAACCCGGTGTCCCCAGCTATGAAAACACACTTTGCTTCTTCTGATAAAATAGCGCTAGATACAGCTACTAGAAATTCAACATTACAAGCGGCGTATTTTATGATGGTTGCGCGTAGTTTAGGTCTTGATTGTGGGCCAATGTCTGGTTTTAATGCAGAGGCTATTGAAAAAGAATTTTTATCTGGAACCGATTTTAAAATTAACTTCATTTGTAATTTAGGTTATAAAGATGGCGAAAATCCATATCCAAGATTACCAAGGCTAGATTTTTCAGAGGTTTGTAAGCTAGTGTAATGGAGATTAAACTATGATGAAGGTTAATAAATCTCAAGCTACGTCAATCAGAGCTGCCATAAAGTTCAGAAGAATCTGTAGAAAAAATTTAGGTTGTTAGGTTGAGATTATAATTAATATTAGGAACTAACAGAAAAAGAAAGATGCGCCAATTATTAGTATTATTAATTGCCTTTTTAATATCTGGTTGTTCTCCTAATATCCCAAGTAAACTTAATTCTTCAATATTAACAAACAGTAAAATACTTCCAAATACAGGAGTTCTTAATGAAAAAAAAGGGTATATATATCTCAAATTAAATGATAATTACATTCACGGTTTGTATCCTATTATTAAAAATTTTGATAATCAAGCTCAAAAGCCCCCATATTTTAGAACACTAGAAGGTGTAGGCGCACACATTAGTGTAATATATGAAGAAGAATCAAAAAATTTTAAAATTATAGAAACAGATAAAAATTTTATTTTTTCTCCTGTAGAACTAAAATTAGTACGGTCTAAAAATATAGATTATTACGTTCTTCAAGTAGAAAGCAGGGAACTCGAAAATCTTAGGGCAAAATATAATTTATCAAAATTGTTAAATGGGCATAAATTTCATATTACTCTTGCTATAAGAGAAAAAGCTAGCTAGATGTACAGACGGTTCTGATGCAGAACAGAAAGAGAATAAAATAATCTGTAAATGCCCGAATGCTATCATTGGTGCTTGTTAAAGAATCCAATAGCAAAGTAGGACACTACTGCAAAAAAGCTTATATAAACCACTGGAAATAAATCTAAATTAAAATTTTTCATAAAGTATAGGCAAACATAATTCGCTGTTCCAGACATAAGTAGAGATCCGGTCGTGTGGCCAATACTGACTCCCCGGTATCTTTCGTTGGCTCTAAAAGCTTTTATAATAACTCCATGTGCTAAAGCGTTAAATGGAGCGACTGAGACTGCTAGTAACATGCAAGAAATAAGAGCCAAATTTAATAATTGATAATTAATCGCCATTATTAATAATACACATGCACTTAGGGTAAGTAATAAGCTGAATTTGACAACAATATTTCTACCGAAGCGATCGGCTAAAAGTCCTGCAATAGGCATAGATATACCGAATCCAATTACTATCATAACCGATAAAGCGCTCATTATGTTACTGGCATTTGGAATAACAAGGGGCAAATATTGCTTCATAAAAATAACAGTAACTTGGTAAGTTACCCCAAATCCGCCAGATAGAATTATGACCAAACATAAAACAAACCATTGTTTTTTTATAAATGGGAGTATGCTAAAAAATTCTATCTTTTGAGCTTGTGATTCAATAAATACTGGAGTTTCTTCAAGAAATTTTCGATAGTACAAAGTGATAAGTGCAAGAGGAAGTGACAATATAAAAGGTACTCTCCATGCCCATTCGGGAAATAGTGATGAATTAAACAAGTTGGTTGATGCTATGCCTAGAAGAAGTCCTACGACACCAGCAGAGCGGGTTAAAGATGAAGCGGTATAATGGTATTTTTCTCCAATATGTTCGATTACATATATAGCCGCACCATCATATTCACCTGCGACAAAAAATCCTTGAAAAAATCTACATAATACCAATATTTGAGTAGTAAGAACGCCGATTGAATTATATTCAGGAAGGATGCCGATTATTAGCGTGGGTATAGCAATGCCGACCATGGTGATTTTAAGAGAGAACCGACGGCCGTATTTGTCTCCAATCTTGCTAAAAAATACAGAACCTATTGGTTTTGCTAAATAGGAGAGCGCGTAAATTCCAAAGACATACATAAGACTTGAAACTTGATCAACACCCGGGAAAAATTTTTCAGCGATAATTCCAGCTGAAAAGCCATAAAGGCTATAATCATAATATTCAACTATTGTACCTAGAAATGCTCCAGTTACTTTTTTTTTACTTCTGGTCATTATGTTTTTTATTACGTTGGGATAAGATTATAGTGTGAATTTCTTTTACCGCCTGATCAAAATCATCATTGATCACTATATAGTCATAATTTTTAGCGTGCTCCATTTCCGATTTGGCTTTCTTAAGTCGAGCTTCAATTACGCTTTGGTCATCTTGCTTTCTATCAGTCATTCTTTTTCTTAATGTTTCTATATTAGGTGGCAGTATAAATATGCTTACGATTTTAGCTTTCGCGGTTTTCATTATTTGATAAGCGCCTTGAAAGTCGATATCAAATAAAACATCTCTGCCTTTTAGCAGTTCTTTTTCGACAAACTCCCTGGGAGTGCCATAAAAATTACTATAAACTTCTGCAGATTCAAGATAGTCAAGCTTCTTGAAATCGTTTTTTGTTTTAAAAAAATAATGTACTCCATCAATTTCTTTCGGCCTTGGTTGCCTTGTGGTAGCAGAAATTGACAGTACCAAATTCGTATCTGTTTCAAGAAGTTTTTTTGCAATAGAAGATTTTCCACAACCTGAGGGCGCTGAGAGGATAATTATCATTGCATTGTTTTGCATATATGTTGTATTAATTTAAGGATTAGCGTGATTTATGAGTAAGTATAATGACTAGAGAGAAAAAAACAATAATTATTACTGGTGCTTCAAGTGGATTAGGGGCAGCGTTGGCTGTTCAATATTCACGGAATGGCCATAGATTGTTTTTACTAGCTAGGTCAAAAGAGAGATTAGATGCTGTTGCAACAATATGCGCAGCTAATGGAGCAGAAGCCAACATTCTGGTGGTTGATGTTGCTGATTCTACGCAGATGGAGAAGCAACTAAATGAGATTGCTTATCAATATGGTATTGATATCGTGATTGCTTGTGCTGGAGTTTCAGCTGGAACTTTAGATGGCCCTGAGACTGCAAGCCAGGTTCAAAAAATTTTTGCAACTAATATTAATGGTGTAATAAATACGGTATTGCCAGTGATTCCTCATATGATAGAAAGAAGAAGTGGTAATATAGTTATTGTCAGTTCCATGGCTGGATTTGTGGGCTTGTCTAGTGCGCCATCATATTCTGCTAGTAAGGGCGCTGTTCGTTTATTTAGCGAGGCGCTTAGAGGATATTTACGAGTCTGGGGTATCTATGTGACTACTGTAATTCCAGGTTATATTAAAACCCCGATGACAAGTGTCAATAATTTTCCTATGCCTTTTATGACCACTGCAGAAGAAGCGGCTGAAAAAATAATAAACTCTGTTGCAAAAAACACAGAGGTTATTGCCTTTCCTTTCGGGATGCAATTTTGTATAAAATTACTAACGATGTTGCCATCATGGCTTATTACATTTATTAATTCAAAACTGCCAGGTAAGCCTGCTTTTGAAAAAAATAATGAATTTTAGTCGAGAACAAAATGGGGCTACGCTTGCCTTCGACCCAGGATTGACTTTTTTTTGAGCATTGATTATGCTATTGGTTTATAACGAAATACATAGAGAAGCTCATGAAAAAACTCCTAGTAACTGTTATAGCAGTGTCAATTTTTGCTAATGCTCCTGCAAGTGCTGCTGATAGTAATTTTTTTATAAAAGCTAATGCTGGTTTTTCAAAGCTAAATAAAATCAGTAATCTTAAATCTGAGAACTCTTCGTTTATTGGAGTGGGTGTTGGCTATAATATAATGGACAATGTAAGAGCTGACATTATTTTTGATCACTTTGTTAATCCAACCTTTAAGGCGCAAGGCAAAAAAACGAAGGCAGATATTAATACATTCTTGTTAAATGGTTGTATTGACTTGTTTGATATAAGCATTACGAAATTATTCGTTGGTGCTGGGGCTGGTGTTGCGCACACGAAAATTAAGGAAATTAACTCTGTTAGTGCTAAATCAACAGCAGGAAATAATTTTAGTTATGCGGCCTACATAGGTGTTTCTACAGAATTTGCTCCATCTTTTCATGGTGAGTTAGTTTATAGTTGGAGAGATTTTGCTGTACAAAAGGATAATGACCTAGGACTCAAAGGGCATCACGTTGCAGCTGGAATTAGATTTGATATATAATCGTTAAAATTTGGTAGCCATTTGTGTCTTTATGGTAAGAGGTTGCTGCTTGGCGTTTTTTTTATTGTGTTATTTATGTTGCATAGCACATTTTTGTATGATGCTATATCTTTCTGTAGCTTGCTAGGTCAGCGAAATTTGTGTTAAGATCCGATCAGTTGGTCGTGCGGAGATAAAAACCTGATAGATTTAGATTTCTGTGTGCGTCTGTGACTAAAACAAAATATTTTTAAGGTATTTATTATGAAAAAAATTCTACTTACAACAGCAGCAGCTGTAATTCTTTCAACTTCTTCTGTATACGCAGCTGAAGGTGCTTTTTTTGTAAAAGCTAATGGTGGTTGGTCAAAACTATCCAAAATTAAAGGAGCGAAATCTAAGAATGATGCGTACTTTGGTGTTGGTGCTGGTTATTATGTGATGGACAATGCAAGAGTTGATCTTACTTTTGATCATCTTGTTAATCCAACTCATACATCAAAAGAAACTGCAAACGATTGGGGTACGAAGATAAAAGGCACTGTTAACACATTATTGTTAAATGGTTATGTTGATTTGTTCGATGTTGATGCATTCAAAGTATTCGTTGGTGCAGGTGTTGGTGCTGGTCAAGTTAAAGCGAAAGTAACCTATATAGGGAATGGTGCGCCTTCAGGTGATACAGCAAAACAAAAAACTGGCCTAGCTTTTGCTGGTTATGTTGGTGGATCATATGAGTTTACACCTGGTGTAACTGGTGAGCTAGCTTACAGCTATAGAGATATGGGTAAAACTAAGAAGGCACAAAATCTTGATGCTCTCAGCTACAAAGGTCACCATGTGGGTATTGGCGTAAGATTTGATATCTAATACGTTACCTTTAACGAATTGAGTTTAAAAAGGAGGCCTTAGGGTCTCCTTTTTTTATGCAGATAGACACATTTAAATTTATAGTATCTAACTTGTAACAACCAATTGTATAATTAAGCCTTTTTACTACCTGAAGTCTTTCTTAGGTGGTAGGTTGCTGGCATAATGAATTGTTAGTCGCTATATGTGGCAAAGGCTATTTCATAATAGATTAGGTGTACAGTTGTGTCAGCAAATAAATCCCATGATAGTCAGTTATACAATAATTCATCTGAGGATTTTATTCCGGTTGCATGTCATTTTAATGAAAACACACTGATTACGAAAAATGGTGAGCTTCTTCAGACTATTCAAATTAATGGAATTAATTCAGAAAAGATAAGTAATAACTTATTTAATCTTAGGGCAATGGTACGGAAATCTATCAGTGAATCAGTTGATAGTGGAAAATATGCCTTTTGGATTCACACGATTAGAAGAAAAGACGACCTAGATGATACTACAAATTACAATGGCTTTTTATCGGCTAATATTCATGACATTTGGCGGCGCAAAAATTACTGGCATGATAAATTCGTAAACAGATTATACATAACTGTGGTGCATGATTCACCGGAATTAAAGCTAAAGAACTTTAATTCTCTGGTAAATTCTCTTTCATCGAAAATAATTACTAATTTTGAAGAAAAATTCTTCGAAAAAGCGTCGCAAGATCTAACAACAAATGTAGATAGCTTGTTGCAAGGACTAAGTGAATATGGAGCTCAAAAGTTGGGTATCAGGATTGAAGGAGAGGAATGCTACTCAGATATAATGTTCCTATATAGGCGGATCATGCAGTTAAATGAAAACGATTGTTTAATGCCAATATCAGATATTTCTAAAGCTTTGGCCTCTCATCAATATGCTGTTGGTAGCGATAAGATTGAAGTAATAGGTGATGAGGGGAAGAAATTTGCTGCTCTGATGTCAATTAAAGAATATCAGGAAGTGTCCTCTGAAGCATTAGACAAGTTTTTGCAAATTCCTGTGGAAATGGTTGCAACAGAAGTATTCTACTTTGTGGATAAAAAAGAAGTAATGCCCGTTTATGAGAATCAAAATTACATTTTAGGAGTAAGTAAAGATACTGAACTTCGAAAAATGAAAGGTTTAGATAAAATTTTTGATGATCAAAGTATTGCCGATAGATTTTGTCATCAACAGATTTCGTTCATGGTTATTGGCGAAGATTTGAAAATGCTTGATAGACAAGTTAACCAAGCATCAGAAGCTCTTGCAAAAATTGGTATTGTGCATGTGCGAGAAGATATTAACTTGGAAAAGACCTTTTGGGCACAACTTCCTGCAAATTTTGCATTTCTCGCGAGAATGAAGCCAACGATTGTTGATAATACAGCGGCACTTGCATCTTTGCATAATTGCCCCACTGGCAATCAATTTAACCCGTGGGGACGTGCTGTTACTTTACTTAGAACAGAACGTGGCACCCCTTATTTTATGAATTTTCATGATAAAAATGGGAAAGGATCAACCTGTATTTTTGGTGATAAAAAATCTGGAAGAACTACTTTGCTTAATTTTTTGCTATCCGAGGCGGATAAATACTTTCCTACGACATTGTATATTACAGATGATTTAGATTCTAGTTTATATATAAAGGCAAGAGGAGGAGAGTGGGTGCAGAGGGATAAAAATATTATTAATCCGCTGCTTTGTGAGGACACTCTAGGGAATAGGCAATATTTATTAGAATTCTTTAAGATTATTGCTAAGCATTATTTTGATCCATTAAGTGAAGTGGAGCTTGCTGTCCTAAAATCACTATGCAATATGGTATTTCAGACTCCTATGGATCAGAGAAAATTGTCTGCAATTATTGCCACAATAAAAGATCAAGAAGCTCTTCTTAGAAGATTAGGTCCTTATCTTGAGGGAGGTTTATATTATGAGGTTTTTGAAAGGCAAGAACCTTTTCAGCTTGTTCAAGGACAAATAACCGCCTTAAGCTTACAAAGTTTTGATGATGCAGAGTACACTAAAAATCATTTTCCAAAGGAAAAAAAGCTAATCGAACAATTTGAATACGACTTAAATTCTATGAGAGCAGTTAAAGCTGCCATAGTTTTAGCAGCCGGAAATGTAATGCAAAATCTTGGCGAGGGACCAAAAATATTTGCAGTAGATAATTTTGCCGAATTAGTGAATCTTAAATATTATCAGCATTTAGCTACCTACATGACTGGAAGAATGTCTGAAATTAATGGGGTATCAATATTTACGATAAATACTACCGAACTTGCTTTGCTTAAAGAGAAAGAAATATCTCAGAATTGGATCAAAGATATTGCGACAAGCTTTATTTTTCCGTCGGAGATTTCTGTCGTTGGCCTTGATAAAATACTTGGCCTGGAACCTGCAGAATTAAGAAAGCTATCAGCTATGACAGTTTCTTCTCGTATGTTTTTAATAAGGCAAGATAAAAAAACTATTGCTTCTGAGTTAAGTATAGGCGGTCTGCCAGCTCTTATGAGAATTTTGTGTTCAGGTGAAAGAGAGCAAGAGATTTATAAAGAAGTGATAAAAGAGTTTGGTGATGCAAAGCCTGAAGATTGGGTTGAAGCATTATATACAGAATTAGAAAATATAATGTAATACAAAATTTCTATAGGAAATTAAATTCGTAGTAACAAGGCCATGAATGTGATAGTTTAGTGATAAAAAGAATAGCATTATTTTTACTATTAGTCTGCTATTGTCCAGTCGTTTTAGCTGGTTTTTGGGATGCAGTTGGCGCGTGTTTTACCGATCCATGTAATTGTGGTGATGGTGATAAAACTAGATGGGAGAATTGGGATGGTCAGAGGTTAAATAAAGGTAATAAAAACAGTGTTTGTCCTCCATGGAATAAGGAGGGAGGAAGAAATCAGCATACATGTCTCTTGAAAAATTCATTTCCCGATGCTTGGATTGGGTATTATGAGAATTTATGCGGCGAAGAGACTCCAGATAGTACATATTTCACACCTAAAATAAGAGTAAGAGGTCAACAATGTAACGCGCTTGCATGTTGGACAACGAGTGATACGTTAGATTGGGATGGCCAGTGTGTTACTCTGGTGGGAGGTTATGTTTTTCCACTGCATCGTATGTGCGCCAGAGTTGCTATGCCTGCTGATCTAGAGAGAGGCTTTGCTCAAGATCCAGGATATACAAAAGCTAAACATTTAAATTTTGAAGGAGCTACAAAGGATGATGATCCAATAATTACTGCGGAGGGTGAAACTATAATTCTTGAGTCGCCAAAACTATGTTTATACTATGATCCTGCTTTTCTTAGCCTTAAAAGTGGGTTTGATGTTATGGATCTTGATCCTCATAAGCAGTCATATCATAAAACAGCTGAAGTTCATCCTGTTGTTAGGGTTCTTATCTTTTTTATTCAGAATGCCTCTACGTTTGCCCAAGCTCCAGCTACTCTGATTTCTTCATTATTTGGTATGATGGATAATGGGGAGGAGGGAGAAACGACATTTGGCTCTGTAATGAGTGATATCTTTTCTTTTTTAGGAAAAATTATTGAATGGGTAGGTAACGCAATTATAGCTTTTCTGAGAGAGGTCGGTCAAATTAACAGAGTGGTTGATGATAAAATTTATGGTTGTGTTAATTTACCAATGGGACCATTTCCTCCTCCATATTGTTCTACAGCTGCGCCATTTTTTCAAGTAGCTAATACTCAGTATATTTGTCATATAGGCGAGGATGGTTTGCCTGTTTTGTCAACAGAAGATAGAGAGTGCGTAGTTTCTACTTTGAGAAATAATTATATAAATAATAGCATAAGAGTTGGGTACGATAATTTGGTTCCGCTTTGTACTAAAGGAGAAGATCCAATGACAACAGATAAATGTGTTGAGATTAAAAATTTAGATTCATTTTCTTCTGCATCAGGTCTTCACTCTGTGAGAGCAAGGAGAGATATAATACAACCATGTGCTACTGCAGCAAGTGGTGCTCCTTGTGTACACAGTAAGATACAACATAGCTGTAGTGTAAGTAGCAATGGTTGCCAGGATGGGTTTAGAATAGTTTATGCTACAACGGTTGGAGGAGTTACTTCTGCTAGGTCTTATTTTAGAGATGATATTGATGATTGTCCAAGTGAAGCTAGCGCAACTTGTCAGAAAGTATGGGGTATAAATACTGGTGAATTTGTAGATCAACAGGTCACATTTGATTCAATCCAAACAAGTTACAATACCTCTGCTTTAGTTAGAAGTTTTAGCTTATTGGATAAATCTAAGAGAGAGGCATTTTTTACTGCTACTATGGTAAGAATTTCTGGTTTTAATTCACAATATAACTTTACCCAAGAACCAAATCAATTTTGTGTATTTGAAGGGGATAATGTTGTAGGTTGCCAAAATAGAGCCACTCCCCCTAAACCATCGATTTCTGAATGCGGGGCTGGTGTAGTTCCTGGGATTAGTTGTACCTCAACTTATTTTGCTCCCAAATTTATTGTTTCATATAAAACAAATTATAGAAATAGCGCAGATCCTTTAGACATTAGCACCGATTCCACTTCGGCTTTAATTCAGCCATTATCAGTATATAACAGCTCAGGTGCGATTAGTACTGTGGTGAATTTAGCTGGAGATGAATTTGAATCATTTGTAACAGATGAAACATTTAAGGTAAAACCATTTTCTGGTCCGAATTCTCCTAATCCTTCCAGTTTATTTGGAATTTACCAAAATAATATACTTCCTGTAGTAGGCACGACTGTTAATGAGGATGCCGTGTACCTGAGTGGATTGGAGTACATTAATAATAAGTATCATTTGGGAGGTAAGTATGCTTGTTTGTCAAGTCCCAATGCTTCAAAGTGTCCGGCTAATCCAAAGTTGTGTGTAAAAACCAAGTTATTAAATAAAGATACTGTAAGTTGTAGTATCTTTGCTAGTAAAATTGCTACTAATGGAGGGCTGAATTTATGCAACTCTACGCAGGTCGCAACATGTTCACCGGTAGATTCAATGCCAACAAAGGCAGGAGGGACAGTTGCGATAAGATCATGTACTTATGGTAAAAAATGCTATGATGGTGCGATCGAAATTTGTACACCAAGCAGCCTGCTTTCCGATAGAGTGGATCCTATACCTGCTCTAGGGCGTGAGCTATCTGCTAGTCAATATTATAATACAGCAGCTTCGTCTGGATACCCAGGAAGCCCAGGAGGCTTTGCAGAAAATTATGATACTGATATTCATGGACTCCGAGATAAAACTGCTGTTGAGTTGGGTCTTTGTGCTGAGATTCCTCAAGGAACATGTGCTGAACAAACAAATTATTCTAAAGATAATGGTTATGCATACTGGCCATCAGTAAACTTAGGACAAGATTCAATTGGCACATGTCAAGCTAATTGGATACCTGTTAATCCCCTAGTCAGAAAATGTATACCATTTCCAGCGTCACAGAGTTTCGGTCTTGAACCACTTTATAGAATTGTAAGGGGGGTATTTGGTATTCCAAGCAATGAATATGGAAACATAAAATGTGCACCGAATTAGGGCTATGTTTAATAGACTTCCTGCATAAGTCGATCTAGTTGGTGATTTTGTTGTCAAAACTTACCTCCGCTCCTCATGTACATTTGAGTACATTGCGGTGCCCTAAAAATCCCTCAACTATTTTGTGACTTATGCAGGAAGCTTAATGAGCAAAGGGGGCTAAAAATCTAAGTTTGAATAGTCTCTTGGTGGATTAAAGCCTGGAATTCTATCTTGAAGGAGTGGTTGAAAAGAAGGCCTAGATTTAATGACAGAGTACCATTGTTTTATTAGTGTCCAGCTGTCCCAATTAATCTCTCCAAAATAATCTATAACAGATATATGAGAGGCTGCTGCAATATCAGCGCAAGTGATTTTTTCTGAGGCTATATAAGGGTTGTGCTTTAGAGCCTGGTTTAAAAATTTAAAATGCTGAATTAAGTTTGTCTTAGCTGCTCTTATGAATGCAGTTCTAGGCTCGCCTACACGCATAAGTAGGCGAATCATCTTTTCGTCTAGTAAAATTTTGCTGACTTCACGATAAAACTTATCGTTGAACCAGCTAACATATTTTCTGACCTCAGCACGCTTCGTGGGTGAAGAAGGCATAAAATAAAAGTTTTCATAGGTTTCATGCATATACTCAATGATAGAGTAATTTCCTAGTAGAGCAGATTCGTTTGAATCAAGAACAAGGACAGGAGTAGTGCTTGCAGGGTTGATTAGCAAGAATTCTTGGCGGCTATGCCAATAATCTTCTCTGATAAGATTAAATTCAATACCAAATTCCTTTAGGAAAATGCGAATTTGTCTAGATAATGGGCAGAGTTGATGGTGATAAAGAGTATGCATTTAACTCAACTTGAACTACTACTAATAAAATAAAGAGATGGTCTATAAGCCGGATTCTGTATAGCCTAAAACTATTGCAGTTATTTATCTAGGATAAGTGTTGCCACTTATCTCAAGCAACCTACCCGCATGATATCTGACTATAGACAGGCCAGGAACAAAGTTCAATCATGCCTATTTGGTCTTGCTCCCGACGGGGTTTACATTTGCGTTTCTTGTTACCAAGAATACCGGTGCGCTCTTACCACACCATTTCACCCTTACCTTGACTAAAATCCGAAATGTACAATTATGATGTTTTAAACTTGGCTTCCTTAGCAAAAATAAGCTTTAGAAACACGTAGTTCAAACTTCTCATTATAGAAGTTAACTTGGATTTTAGCTTTAACATCAAACCCCTAAATTTTCGTATTGGAATTTGGTATAAGGCGGTATAATTTCTGTTGCACTTTCCCTAGAAATGACCTCACGCTCATTCCCGCTGGGCGTTACCCAGCGTCGTGTCTATATGGAGTCCGGACTTTCCTCATGCTTGCAAAACAAGCATACAACTGCACGACCATCTCAAGTCATAGTTTATTGGCTTTATATTGCTATGTCAATGATCGTATTTATAAAATTACTAAAATTTAATTACTTATACTAAATTCAGATTTCTAGTCTAGATAAATTCAACACCTAATATAAATTTGCCATTTTTTTGACGTAGGTGCAATAAAGTCTCGCAAAAACTAGTACTGTTATAACAAAAAGAAGAATTATTTACTATTAATAAATCAATAACTAATTATAGTTTATAATAAACATGAATAATTAATTAGGTACGTTAAGCATGACACTTTCTGAGAGTCAAAGTAAAATTTACAAAAATGATAAAATTCTACTCGAGTTAAACAAAAAGAACTTAGTGCTTAAAAAGAAAGCCGCTCAGAGCCTAAAGGAAAAAAATACTGGCAAGGCTGAAGAATTAGCAATTCAAATTTCTAAAAACTCTTTAGAAGCTTCCGGTATTATAAGTGCCAATATTGATTTAGCACTTGAACTAGAGAAAAGGCGATCTGTTCTTGAGCAACAGATTATCTCTAGTCCGAAGGAAAGACCTAGTGCGATAGCGGAAATAGAGGCTCATAGTAAATTAGTTTCCCAGCATGAACAAGAGCTGAAACAAGAAGCTCAAGCAAAAAAACAACAACAGAAGCAAATTTATAATCAAGAAAAAGCAAAATTATATAAGAGTGCAAGTAATTTTATTAAAGATCCAGCTAGTCTTAATAACATTCTTACTCCGCTTGCTCAAAAGAAAGGATCTAAGGAGTCTGTCGGCGTTAGGGATGTAGCGAGTTCTGGCTTAGCAGCTCTTAGTTTTGCAGTTAAAAATATAGGCTCGGTTATTGATGTTGTTGGTTCAACTTCTTTTTACAAGGAAGAAGCTGAAAAGATTCCAATGGGTAAAGGTGTAAAAGAAGAAGCTTCTTTCTTTCTTTCTTAAACTTTTAGATGACCCAGATTCTGTAACGTTTTTGGAAGCAAATAGTGCTAAGTTGGGTAATCTTGTCGAAACTATAGCTCCCACTCTTATTTCTATTGGTGTGAGAGAGCTATCGAAACTTCCTGAGCTCCAGGAGAGGTTAAAAGCTCATGAAAAGCAGTATGGTTCATTAAAGAGCTTAGAAGAAAAATTAGAAAAATTAGAAGCCAAACCTACTCCACCAAGTGAACTAGATAGCCAGCAGATTATTGAGCTTACACAGCAGATTGGTGATAGAAAACTGCTTGAGCAAAGAATTAGCCTTGCAAAAACAGTAGAAGCGCTGGAAAAAAGTGGAATAACTGTAGAATATATCCAAAAAAAGTTATTACCAATAGCAATTAACCCGCTTAAAGAAATACTGAAAAAACCTGAAGATATAATAGCAGTAGCAAATGCTGGCCTTGACATTGTTTTGCAAAAAGATCCTAAAAAAACTACAGAATCACTGCAGTTTATTGCAAGTAAAATTGATGTTGGTGCGCTAATAGGTAGCAGTGGTTTACAAGATTTCTTAATTAATGAGAGCGGTAATTTAGCTAAGATAGCAACAGTTATAATGACAACTAACGAGAGCGTTAAGAGTAGCGCGGAGGAATTTGGTATTACTCCGGAAATAGTGCAGAAAGTTATACCTGCAGTAACTCAGATCGTTGCAGTTGCCTTGGCAGATACTAACAAGTTAACAGAAGTATATAATGAGATAATCGCCTCTAATATTAAATTATCGGATATTACAAGCCAGGAGAAAGCGCAAAAAGAAATTGATCGTTCGGAGTTAAGTGAGGAACAAATTCAAGAACTTGACAAGCAAATAGAGGAGCTTGGGAAAAAAAAGAATGTAGTTTTGTCCGGGATGATTGGTTCGGCAGCTGAGGTTGTTTTAGAAGATAATGTACTCAATAGCGTACGTGACAATATATCTGGTTTGCTGGATAAAAATCAAGAAGCTATTAGTGGAATGGTTGCGCATAATCTTGACCAACTGGACAAAGCTAGTTTTCCTGGGCAGCTACTAACTGGCGTGGACCCAAGCCTCGCTAAAAACACGGTAACAGCAGTGACTGGTTTAGTCA
>CAMCMD010000003.1 GCA_945875975.1 Rickettsia typhi | reverse complement strand
GGCTCAAATCCTTTGTAAAAATCATCGACAAAACAGAACAAACTATCGTAATCTATATTCATTAGGGTAATCTTTATTGATTGAAAACTCTAGAATACCCTAATACCTTCAGCTATTCAGCTCCTTTCTTAAACACAGTTGGGGTTATTGATTATATCTTTAATAACACTCTTGATTTTATTTGTATCTAGATTGTCATAATATAAATATAACATATCACATAGAGTTAAAACTACAGTTAGAAGCCACTTGAATTCAATATCTTTTTTATAAAGTCATCCCAAGAAATGTAAATTACTTATTCTTTCTAGGTACATTGCTTTAACTAACGATACATCTGTGATGCCGTTTATGCTTGTTAGAACTACTTTGCCATGGCCAAAGCCAAAATCATTTTTAAAATCATAAACTGCTCCAATCACAGTAAGTCTGCCAGAATCAATCCTTGATTTATATTTTTGTATCGCTCTTTGAACCTGATAATTTATATTTTCTATGATTGCATCCTCAAGGCAAGAGGCAGTAATTTTTATGGTACTTAATTCTTTATTTATAAACCCTGATTCAGTTTTTGTACCATTTAGTGCAGCGGTTACCGCCCCGCAATCTGAATGACCAATAATAAGTAAAAAAGGTGTATTAAGAATTTCTATGCCAAAATCAATAGACCCTTCGCAAGTAGAAAGTTGGTTACCTATATTTCTTATAGCAAAGACACCATTCTGAGGCGTTTTATCAAACGATTCCATTTGGACCCGTGAATCAGAACACTTTAAAATTGTTAGATTTGGGGTCTGGCTATCATGAAATTTAGCAAAAAATTTATCATCATGAACCGATGAAAATTCTTCATTAGTATCAAATAATTCTTTTAAAAACAGCAATAATCTTGGGTTATCTGGTAGATTCATAGACTAACCTCTTGTAAGAAAAATACAGGTACCTTTAGCATAAGTCTGTTATATAGACCACTTACGGCAAAATAGCAATTAAAAATCCTTAAACCATGCCTTCTTAGATTAACCTGGACTTGCTAAACACTGCAAAATAATTGACATCTATATCATCTGAAAGTTGCCACGCTTGTCCTACAATTGAAAAAACAAGCCCCTTTAACTCTTCAATTCTTAAATCAGTCTTTTGAGACATTTTGACTAGTTCAGATGGTTTTATGAATTTGGTATAATTATGGGTTTTAATCGGCACCCAGCGAAGTACATATTCTGCTGCAACAATAGCTAGTAAATAAGATTTTGCCGTTCTATTAATCGTTGAAGTAATAAGAAGTCCTCCAGGCTTTAGTAATTTTGACAAATTCATTGTAAAATCACTAGGGTTAGCAACGTGTTCTAACACTTCAAGACATAATATTATATCATATTTTTTATCACAGTTGACGTGCTGCTCAATTGTTGTGTTAAGATAATTTATGCTTAATTTATGTTCTTTTGCATAAAATTTAGCAGCTTTAACATTATATTCATTAGCATCCAATCCCGTAACTTTAAAACCAAGGTGATACATAGGAACAGAAATTAATCCCCCACCCGATCCCACATCAAGTAGCTCATAAGTACTTATGTCTGATATATTAAAATGCTGCTTTATTTTGGCAGTAATATAATCGACACGAATTGGATTAATTTGATGTAATGTTTTAAACTCACCTTCCCTATCCCACCACTCTCTATGAGTTTTATTAAATTTATTCAGCTCTTCCTGATCGATAGATGATATTGTTGTCATTATTACGGTCCCATACTTACTAAATGCATATTAATCCAAAAACTTATATATGTAAATTTTTACTCTTCAAAATATACTATCAAGATGTTATAGTCAGGCAATTCAGAAAGTTGATATATTTATGGGAATTATTGTACAGAAATTTGGTGGTACCTCTGTCGCTAATCTTACTAGAATTAGAAATGTTGCAAACCATGTTAAAATGCAGCTCGACTCAGGAAATCAAGTTATTGCGGTCGTTTCAGCTATGGCAGGAGCAACAAATTCTTTAATTACCCAATGCACCGAATTATCAAGACTAGATGAACTAAATTCATTACAAGAATATGATGCTGCAGTTGCCAGCGGCGAGACAGTTACTTCAGCTCTACTGGCTCTACAACTACAATCCATGGGAATTAGAAGTAAATCTCTCCAAGGCTGGCAAGTGCCAATAGAAACAACGAAATCGCATGGCAACGCTAACGTAGTTAACATAAATCCCGATAAATTAAATAAATTACTTAGCCAAGGGATAACACCAATAATTACGGGTTTTCAAGGGGTATCTATTGATGGAGATGTAACAACCCTTGGCAAAGGAGGATCAGATACAACTGCTGCCCTCCTTGCTGCCACTGTAAATGCCCAAAGTTGCGATATATATACCGATGTTGATGGTATTTATACAGCTGATCCACGGGTAGTTCATGGAGCTAGGAAAATTGATGTTATAAATATTGATGAGCTATATGCTTTATGCTCTGCTGGAGCAAAGGTTCTTCATCCAAGAGCAGCTTTAGCTGCAAAGCGTTATGGCTTTAAACTAAGAATTCTATCCTCTTTTAACAACCTTGAGGGAACAATTACCAAGACTGGGATAAACAACATGGAAAATCGACAAATCACTGCCATTACCTCCAATAAAAATTTGTTAAAAATAGAAATAGAGCATAAAGTACAGAATTTTGCTCATATTTTTGAAGCCTTTATGAAAGAACAAGTATCGATTGAACAAACCTTTAATTTTGGAAAAGATACTTCAATTATTATAGCTAATTTAGTTGATAAAAATAAATGCGAAAAATTACTTAACAACTTAAAAAACAATTGGCTGCTTGCAAAATATTCTATTGAAGCAAACATTTCTTCGGTAACCATTGTTGGGTATGGTATAAAGAATGATAGTGGACTTGTTTGGAAAATTATTGAACTTTTAAACAACAACAATGTTAATATATTATCAACAGACTTTTCTGACATCAAGATGTCCCTAGTAGTCAATGATCATGATAATGAAAAGGTAATTAAATTGCTACATGAATATTGTTTCTAACATCCTCTCAATTCTATAAAAAAAATTGGTCTAAAGTATTGGATTAATAACCCAATAATTGGTATTGTAGCAGCAATTTCTCTGTGCACTACAATAGTTTTTATTGGCGAAATTATTAATCCTACAGGCCATGTCCATATTTATTTTCAAACAACCTTCTGGCTTTGGATGACCGTTTTATTCTCAACATTTGCTGATAGCTATGCTGAGTCAAAAATTGAGCATTATCAAACTCATGATGGTTATTACCAAGCGAGTCTTTTAATAAAAAAACTTACCAATATTAAAGACATAAGCAATTTTTCATTCGTGGCTAAAGAAAAAATTAGAGCCGGCAACTTGATCCTTCTAACAAAAGGTGACACAGTACCATTTGATGGAATTATAGTTAAAGGAGCATGTTATGTTAATGAATCTGATTTAACCGGTATCTTGGGTTTTAATTTAAAAAATTCAGATGCCAATAATGTTTTAACAGCAGGAAGTATTATAGAAAGCACTGATCGCATTGTTATGAAAGTTAGCTTCGCCAAGAAAAACTCTTTCTACACAAGAACAACTCAAGCAATGAAAGCAATTAACAGGCAATCACTACCTTCAGAACTTGCTTTGCAAAGAATTATCATAGGCTTCTCAGTATTATTTCTAAGTGTTATATTCACTGTTTGGGTTATCGCAAGATATTCTGGGTTTAATATACCTTTAATCTATATACTTGACTTAATTGTTCTTTTGCTGCCCACTACTATTTCTGGATTACAACATGCAATAATTATCTTTAGCACTTCAAAACTCCAAAAAAAAGGAATTTTTATTCGTGAAAATATTGCTTTAGATAACGTGGTAGATGTTAATATAGTTTTATTTGATAAGACGGGAACAATCACTGTTGGCAAAAGAGAAATGACGGATTTTGTAAATATCTCAGAAATAGATAACGTTAATTTTATAGGATTTTTGTATTTATCCTCATTTTCGGATGTTACTCATGAAGGTAAAAGCATTATACGGTTTACAGAACATCATGAAGATTATAAAGAAATTATTATTGATGAAGTTCAATATGAACCTCTTCCCTTTTCCTCATCCGAGCCCATAAGCGGCTGTAATTATAATGGTATGGAGGTTCGTAAAGGCAGCGTAAGATCGATTACACACTATCTTGGTAAAACTATTTCAGATTTACCTGAAAACATTTTATTAATAACAAAGCAAATAGCAACAAACCATGGTACACCACTGTTGCTTACCGTTGATAAAAAAATCGTAGGTGTCATTCACTTAAGGGACCGCTTTCGCAAAGGCATAATGAAACAAATACAAAAATTCCATGATCACGGCCTACACACAGCAGTAGTTACTGGAGATAATGCTATTACAACCAGATATGTTGCACAAAAAATTGGTATTGAAGAATTCTACTCTGAATCAACTCCAGAAAAAAAATTAGAATTAGTCAGAGCGTTCCAACAACAAGGGTACGTAGTTGCTATGTGCGGTGATGGAATCAACGACTCTCTTGCTCTCGCTCAGGCCGACGTGGGGTTCACTTTTACAGATGAACTATATGAAAATACCATGATAACTGGCAATGTTATTTCAAAAAAACATGATTTATCTAATCTTTTAGAATTAAAAAACATCTGTAAGAAAATGACAGTAAAACGGGGGGTGCTAACAGTTTTTTCTCTTACCTCAGATATAGTGAAGTACTTTGTAATAGTACCGGCCCTATTTGCCACCGCTTTTCCACCGCTTAATATTCTTAATTTCATGAATTTTCAGTCTCTGGATAGCGTAATTTTAGCTTCTATTATGTTTAATGCATTAATCATCCCCGCTTTAATGCCCTTTATTTTTAGAGACTTTAATAAGCCCAAAAGCCAGTATTCGTTATGGAAAGGAATGTTCCTCTATGGAGTTAGTGGTATAATTTCTCCTTTTATTTTTATAAAGTTAATAGAGATTCTCATCTATAATCTTGGACTTGTATGACTAAAAAATTTCTATTTTGCATTATTTTATATTTGATTAGCCTAGCTCTTACAGCTCTTTATAGTGTTTCTGTTTACATAATAGGCCATAAATTTTGGCCTGGAAATAGTGCTGGTAGCCTTATATATGATAATGATAATAACGTTCGTGGGTCTTTTCTTCTAAGTCAAAAAATAAACTCTAATAAATATTTTAAAGGCAGAGCTGTGGCAAAGATTTATCCAAGTTGTGACGTAGCTCTATACAGCCCTGAATTAAAAAAGTTTTTATTAGAAAGATACAATGAGTCTGATAAGCACGACATAGCTTTTATCACCCCTTCTTCAAGTTTATTAGATCCTTACATTACCACAAGAGAAGCGTTAAGACAGTCCACAAAAATTGCTTTTGAACGCAACATAAGCTTAGAAAAAATTACTTCGACAATTAAAAATTTATCTCTAAAAAAATCCGACCCATTTTTTGAACTTGAGATTGTGAACACAACTCGCCTTAATGCTTTACTAGATAAGGTGGATTAGTTATATGAACGTGTAATTAGTCACCATAAATACATTAACTGTTCTACTGAATTTAGATTTTAGAATTCTCTTTATTTGCTAAATTGTTGCGAGTTTTTAAGATATATGATAGCATCCGCCTTTTCAACGATCAATTTTTATCATGACAAAAGTAATTACTCGCTTTGCCCCTTCGCCTACCGGCAAACTCCACATTGGCAACGTAAGAACGGCTCTAATAAATTGGTTATATGCAAAAAAACATAACGGAGAATTTATCCTTCGTATGGATGACACTGATTTACTACGTTCCCGCACGGAATATCAAATAGCAATCGAAGAAGATTTAAAGTGGTTAGGATTGGAATGGGACATATCGTTTAACCAACTTAGTAGAGTGGATAAATACGAAACTACTAAACTTGAGTTGATTACTAAACAGAGGCTGTATCCATGTTATGAGACACCAGAGGAACTAGATATAAAAAGAAAATTTCAATTATCAACCGGTAAGCCGCCAATATATGATCGCGCAGCATTAAAACTAAGTCAAACTCAGATTGCTACATATGAAAATCAAGGAAGAAAACCGCATTACCGCTTCTTAATTAATGACGCTGATATACTGTGGCAAGACATGATTAAAGGTGAAATCAGATATCATGGATCAAAATTAAGTGACCCAGTGATTATTCGTGCTGATGGAAGCATGACTTATATGCTTTGTTCTACCATAGATGATATAGACTATAACATTTCACACGTAATAAGAGGTGAAGATCATGTAAGCAATACTGCAATTCAAATTCAAATGTTTGAAGCTCTTGGAGCAACTTCCCCCTCTTTTGGTCACTTGAGTCTTGTTAAGTCTAAAGAGGATAAAATCTCTAAACGCGAGGGAGGTTATGACGTTGCTGCTATAAGAGAACAACAAAATATAGAAGCTATGACAATTAATAGTTTTTTAGCATTAATTGGCACATCAAAACCCGTTTGCATAAGCAAAAACCTAGACGAGTTGATCAAGAAATTTGATATTAGCACCTATTCAAAAAGCCCAACCACTTATATGCCAGAAGAACTGGAAAACCTTAATCATAAACTAGTGATTACTCTAGAGTTCAATGATATAGAGAGTTACTTGCGAAAAAACAACCTAAGTAAAGTTGATGAAAATTTTTGGCTTGCAATCAGGCCAAATTTACAAAAACTCTCTGAAATAAAGGAGTGGTGGCAAATTTGTCATGCCCCGATTAGAGCTGAAAATATTGATCAGTCGATACTTAATATTGCAGCAAATACTCTCCCCCAGACAATAAATGAATCTACATGGTCTGACTGGACAAAGATAATTTCAGAAAATAGTGGTAAAAAGGGGAAAGATCTGTACATGCCCCTGCGTCTTGCTCTTACGGGCCAAACTAGCGGTCCAGAATTAAAAACTATCCTCCCGCTGCTTACTAGAGATGAGATCTTGTCACGCCTGAGGTAGAAAATATAATACGTTCGTTCCTAACACTAACCAATCATCATAAACTTGATACGGGCTTTTTTTTACATGGGAGGCTAAATCTAGATTTAGCCTAATGAGGTATAAGAATGGTGGGCTTGAGAAGACTTGAACTTCCGACCTCACGCTTATCAGGCGTGCGCTCTAACCAGCTGAGCTACAAGCCCATTCCTAGCGCGCGAATTTTATTATATTACAACAAATTAGTCAAGGATAAATACAAATATTCAAGGCTAAATTTGAATCATTATCAATAATTAGGGTGCTCACTAAAAATATAAGTATAATTGTAGAAAAAACAGCTATCAATATGTTTAAAAATAAATTATAGTGATGAGCTAATATTAGAGTTTAATATTAGCATTCAAAAACATTTAGGTACACATATTATGCAAAAAGGAAAAGTAAAATGGTTTAACGCTAACAAAGGTTATGGCTTCATCGAGCCTAGCGATAAATCAAAAGATGTTTTTCTTCACATCTCAGCTGTAGAACAGTCAGGACTTAGAGATCTAAGCGACGGCCAAGAAATTAGTTTCGAAACTGAATCTCAAAATGGCAAAATCTCAGCTATTAATATTAAATTGATCTAATCAATCATTTTTTGATAGAATATAAAAAAGAATATGCAGATTAATCTGCATATTCTTTTTTTATTCAACAAAACAATAAAATATCGCTTCAAAACCAGATATAACTAGGTATCTTGAACTTGCGTCATGATAATGGCGCTGCTTCTACTCTACTTATACTAAAAGTCTAACCCAAGCTTCCCAGTCTCTTTCTCCTAAATTTTTTTCAAAGGAAAGAACATCTTTGCAGGTTTGTTTACAAATATCATGACTTGGAATAATTAACTCCGCATTACAAGAAAGAGCAGCAATTTGTGTTTTGCAGGCTAGTTCTAAATGATAACAGTAAAATAGTGCTTCTTGAATTGTTGCGCCACATGAAATAAAACCGTGGTTACGTAAGAACATTACCTTCTTATCAGCAAGATCTCGGGCAAGAGGATCTCCCTGCCTTGTATCATCAAGAGCAAGAGCGTTATAGTCATGATAAGTAACGTTTTCATAAAAATGTAGCGCCCATTGGCTAATTGGCAACAAGCCACTTTTCATAGCAGATACTGCAACAGTAGCTACGGTATGTAGGTGAAAAATGGAGTTCAGTTCAGGACGGTTTCGATAAATACTACCGTGAATGACATATCCAGTTTTATTATACTGTTTCTCCTTCCCTTCAAGAATATTACCAGTTAACGAGACTTTTAATAAACAGGATGGAGTTACTTCATCAAAACGAAGACCAAACGGATATATATAATAATAATTAGCTCCTTTTGGCCTTGCGGATAAATGAGTGTATGTATGATCATCCATTCCAAGCTTTGCTATTATTTTGTAAGCATTGGCAAGCGCTGCTTTAATTTTGCTATCCATAATTTACGCCGCCTCTAGTCGATAATAATCCATTTGCCTATAGCTTAAAGCCTCGGCTATATGATCTTTTCTTACATAATTTGAATCAGATAAATCGGCAATAGTTCTAGCTACTCGAAGCACACGATTATATGCACGTATAGATAACCTAAATTTCTTAGCGGCTTCATTAAGAATATCCCGACCTTCATCGCCAGGGATTGCGTAATCAATAAGCAGCTGGCCGTCAAGAGCATTATTTAGCCTTATGCTGTACCCTTCATACCGCTGTGCTTGAATTTCATGAGCGTGTTTTACTCTTTGGGCAACAATTGTACTACATTCTTCTTCTGATGCAGATAGTATCTGCTCATAAGTAAAATCTTCTTCCGAGCTACCAACTTCTATATGCAAATCAAACCGATCTAAAATTGGTCCAGATATTTTAGACTGGTAACTAGTGGCACACGATGGCGCCTTACTGCATGCTTTAAATGAATTATTCAAATAGCCACATTTACATGGATTCATGGCGGCTATTAACTGAAAATTTGCTGGATATTCAATGTGAGCCCCAGAGCGAGAAATTAACACCTTTTTCGTCTCTAACAGCTGACGAAGTGATTCGATCACTCCTGTGTTAAACTCAGGTAATTCATCCAAAAACAATACACCATTATGCGCTAAAGAAATCTCCCCTGGTTTCACCTTTCTACCACCTCCACCACCAACCATAGCAGCTACAGTACATGAGTGGTGGGGAGCTCTAAAGGGACGCTCTTTTGTCAAACAACCATTTTCTAGATTACCAGCAATACTGGCAATTGTACTACACTCCAGAACTTCGGCAGGTGAAAGCTCAGGCATTATGCCAGCTAATCTGGCAGCAAGCATTGATTTTCCGGAGCCAGGAGGGCCAAACATCAATAGATTATGGCCACCAGCTGCGGCAATTTCAATGGCTCTTTTTGCCACCCTTTGGCCTCTTATATCCTTTAAATTTGGGTACATTACCTCGCTACGAAATAAGCCAGCTACAGGCTGAGAAAGAGTTTGGGTCCCCTTAAAGTGATTTACCAATTCGAGTAAATTATCCGGAGCAAGAATATTATCATTACCAGACCACGCAGCTTCAGCTCCATTATTTTTTGAGCATATCAAGCCTTTGCCACGTGCGGTTGCTCCCATAGCTACAGGTAGAACTCCACTAACTGGCAGTATACTACCATCAAGAGACAATTCTCCTAATATAAGGTAATTACTTATTTCATCAGCAGGTAACGCACCCATACTAGCCAGAATACCCGCACTAATCGCTAAGTCAAAATGACTCCCCTCTTTTATAAGGTCAGCAGGTGCTAAGTTAATTAATATCTTTTTTGCCGGCAAGCTAAGTCCGATTGATGATAAAGCTGCTCTGACTCGCTCTTTAGATTCAGCAATAGTTTTGTCAGCAAGACCTACTATTATAAATTTTGGTATCCCAGGTTCAATCTGAACCTGAACATCTACATCTATGATATCGATACCACTAAAAGCTAAGCTTGTTACTTTTGTAATCATTTATAGTCTCTGCAACAAATAGTTTAGAAACCAACCTATAATATAAACTTTGCTAAATCCATATTTTTCATAAAACCAGAGATCTGTTTATCTACAAATTTTTGATCTATTTTTACCTTCTTGTTAGTTGTATCACTAGATTCAAAACTAACTTCCTCAAGTAAGTTTTCAAGGATAGTGTGTAACCTTCTTGCACCAATGTTTTCTATTTCTGTATTAAAGTTAGCAGCGTATGTAGCTATTGAATCAATAGCGTCATCGCTAAACTCAAGTGCTACCCCTTCTGTAGCAATTAATGCCGTATATTGCTTGATTAGACTAGATTCTGGTTCGGTCAAAATTTTTACTAAATCTTCTTTAGTTAAAGAAGTCATTTCTACTCGAATTGGCAAACGCCCTTGCAATTCTGGCAGCAAATCCGAAGGTTTGGAAAGATGAAAAGCACCTGAAGCTATAAACAATATATGATCAGTTTTGATTGTTCCATATTTTGTTACAACACTGGTCCCCTCAATGAGCGGAAGGAGATCTCTTTGCACTCCTTCTCTGCTGACTTCTGGCCCCTTTCCTTCTGACCTAGAAGTAATTTTGTCTATCTCATCTAAAAACACTATACCATCATTTTCAACTGAATCCACCGCCATAGCAATAGTCTTTTCTTCATCAATCATTTTATCCGATTCTTCTGAAGTAATGATATTTATAGACGCGGCAACTGTCAGTTTTTTTTGTTTTATTTTATCACCACCAAATGCCTTTCCTAGCATGTCGTTGATGTTTAAAACACCCATAGCAGCGCCAGGCATCCCTGGAATTTCAAAACTACCACCGCCAACAGGACCCATATCTTTAACTCCGATTTCAATCTCCGTATGATCAAGCTCACCATTTAAAATCTTTACCCTGAATTTATCTCTAGTTTCAGAAGAAGCAGATTTGCCCACGACTGAATCTAAAATACGCTCTATAGCTTTGATTTTAGCTTTTTCTTTAACTTCTTTCTTAGCCTTTTCTTTTTGGTGTGAAACTGCTATCTCTATTAGATCACGAATTATTGACTCTACGTCACGTCCAACATAACCAACTTCGGTAAATTTTGTTGCCTCAACTTTAATAAATGGTGATTCAGATAATTTGGCCAATCTTCTTGCTATTTCAGTTTTACCAACACCCGTAGAACCAATCATCAAACTATTTTTTGGCATAATTTCACTTCGCATTGGCTCAGGCACTTGGGCGCGGCGATAGCGATTACGCAAAGCAACTGCTACCGCTTTTTTGGCTGCATTTTGACCCACAATAAATCTATCAAGCTCTGCTACTATTTCAGCTGGGGTTAGACCCATTTTATTTTTTAAATTCATTTAACCTTCTCAGTAATAATATTATGATTTGAAAACACACAAACGTCTGCTGCTATATTCATAGATTTTAACGCAATTTCTTCAGCAGTCATCTTAGTGTCAATAGACATTAGTGCTTTAGCTGCCGCAAGAGCAAAAAATCCGCCAGAACCAATCGCCGCTATATTATCTTCTGGCTCTATTACATCTCCATTTCCTGTAACAATTAATATATTGTCTTTATCTGCAACAATTAGCATAGCTTCAAGCTTACGTAAATATTTGTCCGTACGCCAATCTTTGGCGAGTTCAACTGCGCTCCTAAGTAACTGATTTGAATATTTATCAAGTTTTGCTTCTAATCTTTCAAATAAAGTAAAAGCATCTGCCGTTGATCCAGCAAAGCCAGCAACAATTTTATTGCCAGAGAGAGTTCTTAGCTTCTTAGCCGTGGCCTTTACTATATGACTACCAAGAGAAACTTGGCCATCTGCAGCAATTACAACATCTTTACCTTTTTTTAAACAAAGTATAGTGGTGCCATGATGACTAGGGCTACGAGTTGAATTATCAGACATAATATTTTCTTAATTTGTTTTTATAAATGGACTTGTATAAATAGCATAAGTGATAGATAATCACCCTCATTCTAAATTACAAGCAATCTGGAAGATAATATTAATAAGATTCATTCAAAACAAGGACATAATGTACAATAAGAATAATATTTTTGCTAAAATTATTAGTGGTGAAATTCCAGCGACAAAACTTTATGAAGATGAGATGCTAATTGCGATAAAAGATATAAATCCAGCCGCACCTATACATATACTTGTTATACCTAAAGGAAACTACATTGATTTTGCCGATTTTGTTAAAAAAGCGCCTTCGGACCATATCAATCATTATTTCAAAACAATTGCAAAAATTGCAAAAGATAATGGTGCTAATGAGTATCGCACTGTGAGTAACAACGGTTTATCTTCTGGACAATCTGTGTTCCATTTTCATACTCACATTTTGAGCGGATCAAAAAATATTAACTTAATAGATAAAAACCTATGAAAAAAAAATATATAATTGCTGTAGTGGGAGCAACAGGAAGTGTTGGTCGAGAGGTATTAAACTATTTATCTAGCAGGAAATTTCCTGTTAAACAAGTAATTGCTCTAGCTTCAGAGAAATCCGTTGGTCGCCAAGTTAGTTTTGGGAACGAAACGCTAAAAGTAGAGCAAATGAAGGATTTCAATTTTTCTGGAATAGATATTGCTTTTTTTTGTGCTGGCTCAGAAATATCAAGGAAATATGCTAAGGAAGCAGTAAATAAAGGATGTATTGTAATTGATAAATCTTCATTATTTAGACTTGATGATAACGTACCATTGATTGTTCCCGAAGCAAACTTACAAGCTCTTAAAAACTTTAAAGGCGGCATTATTGCAAATCCAAATTGCTGTACGATACCTTTATCTGTTGTGCTAAAACCCCTTGATAATGCAGTCAAAATTAAAAGAGTTGTAATTTCAACGTACCAATCAGTATCAGGTGCTGGCAAGTTGGCAATGGATGAATTATATAAACAAACAAAAGCCAAATTCGTCTTTGAAAACCTTGACGCTCGCGTTTTTCCAAAACAAATAGCCTTTAACTTATTTCCACATATTGGAGAATTTAGAGAAGATGGTTACACAGATGAGGAATATAAAATTCAAGAAGAGCTTAAAAAGATTATAGGACATCACCTAAGCTCTACAGTAACTTGCGTTCGAGTACCAGTTTTTGTTTCTCACTCGATGTCAGTTAATATAGAATTTGAAGGTAAGCTTGATGCAGTTGAAGCAGAAGAACTGCTATATGAAGCTGACGGGGTTGTTGTTCATAGCCTTGAAAATGAAATGAGATACGCCACTCCGGTTGATGCAGTTGAACATGATGAGGTGTTTGTTTCAAGGATACGCAATGACCACTCGAAAGCAAATTGTATCAATATGTGGGTTTGTACTGATAATTTAAGAAAAGGTGCCGCGCTTAATGCTGTGCAAATAGCCGAGGAGCTTATAAAAGATTAATATTAGAGTTCTTTCCAAACTCGCTAATGAAGAGCAAGTGCTAAGAATCTACGGAGCGCAAGACCGCAGCGTACACAAGGTACGTGAGAATCTGAGCACCGGAATGACAACGCAATTGTCTTCAGTAGTAGAGTTTCGAAAGAACTCTATTGATAGAATTTAATTACGTTAGAGGTCTAATGAAACTATCTGAAGATAACATAGAGTTAGTACACAGACACAAAGCTAAGTTTGTTTCTTTTAAGTATCTTGGAGATGACGGCTTTTTAAAGCAGATTGATGTTTCAACAAGCTCTTTAGTAGGAACTAATATTTTATTTGCAGTAAGTAATCTCAATCTTCACCCAATTAAATCAAAAGCTTTCATTGATCCATTTAGAAGTTTATTAACCACGAGCTTCTATTGTGAAAATCATAGCAGTACAGTAAATCCACGTAGAGCTGCAGAAAAAATCTATAATTCTGCTACCCACCCTTCATTTAACTAGTATTTTGCTCAAATTAGCTTTTGGGTTGTAGATGAATTTTCTGGAGAAAAGACTAGTAATTTGGCTTATATAGCAGATCCAATAGACCAGCAGTCCAATTTAAGGGCAGATATAATTGCCACTTTAGAGAGCATTGGAATAGAGTCAACTTATCACTATCACGGTAGAATAAATAACGAATCTGTGATTGGTATTAAAGGAAAAACTGTGATTGATCTTGCTGATAATATTGTCATTACTAAATTTGTAATAGCAAATGTTGCAGCTAGCTACAGCAGGACCATTAACTTTACTTTTAATGAAACTATCAATTTAAGCCTATTTGTGAAGAACCAAAAGACTCAAATCGATGCTATTTATAGCGCTTTAACATCTAAATCAAAACAAGCCCCAATTTTTTCGACTCAGCTCGATGAATATTTTTTTGAATTAAAAGAAGTACATCATTATAAAGTCAACGATGAAGTAATATTACATATTGGGTTAATAGTTTTCGAACAATTTATACCTTATTTATGTTTAGTTGATTTACTTTCATATGAAATTAAGTCAAAATTAACAGATAAAGAGTTATCGTTACTCTCGAATAAAAATTCAAAGGTCACAAAAGTAAATAGTTAATTAAATTTTGTTTACTTTTGCGACTTTTAGTATATATTCTGGAATAGGTAGTAATTTTTAATATGTGGGTGGTAACATAAGAGTTATGCAACAAAAATTTAATCAAGTAGAAAAAAAAGAAAATCCTTTAATGATTGCCCTAGCAAAATGTAGAGCAGCTTTTAAAATAACTTTTGTCTTTGCCTTTGTTATTAATTTACTCATGTTGGTAACGCCATTATATTCCCTACAAGTACTTGATAGAGTTATAGGAAGTGGCAATATAGAAACTTTATTGATGTTATCTATTATAATTGGCTTTATATATTTTGTTTATACACTTTTACAAATAGCACGGTCATTCACCTTAATTAAGGTTGGCGAATGGCTCGACAACACTTTATCGCCTGTTTTGTTTGGTCATTCAATCTCTGCATCAGCAACTAAAGTTGATCCAGCTTCTAGCCAGTTACTCAGAGATTTTCAAACTCTAAAAACATTCCTTACGAGTACAGGCATCAACACTCTTTTCGATGCACCTTGGAGCATTGTCTACATAGTCATTCTATTTTTAATACATCCATATATGGGTTATATTACTATTGCAGGAGCTGTTATAATTGTTGGTTTTGCTTTTTTTAATGCTGTTGCCACAAATAAAACGCTCAATGAAGCAACTGAGTATTCTATAAGAGCAATGGGTCAAGCTGAGATCGCTAATAGAAATGCTGAAGCTGTTGAAGCTATGGGCATGATTAAGAATGTAAAAAAAAACTGGGCAAAATTTAATGAAGCTTCATTAGCAAAACAATCAATAGCTAGCTACAGAAATGGTGTTATTTCCAACTTCTCAAGGTTTATTCGCAACATTATGACCATGGCTGTTACCGGTGTTGGCGCTTATGTAGTTGTAAAATCTAATGGTCAAGATATGACAACAGGTTACATGATTGCTAGCTCCATAATCGTGGGCAAGGCGCTTGCACCATTTGATAACTCTATTGGTATGTGGAAAAGCATAAGCAGCGCTGTGAAATCTTATAAAAATATTAATGAATCATTTGCTAAACATACTGAGCGCGACCAAGCAATGCCAATACCTACCGTAGATGGGCATTTGGCTGTTGAAAATGTATATTATGCATCTCCTGTTGCTCACGGTAGACCAATACCATCTATGCCAGTACATATTCTTAAAGGAATTTCATTTGCTATCCAACCAGGTGAAATCTTAGCAATAGTTGGACCAAGTGCGGCAGGGAAATCCACCTTAGCTAAAGTAATTGTTGGAGTTTGGGCGGCTTCATCTGGATCAGTGCGTCTTGATGGTGGGGATGTGTACACTTGGAATAGAGAAAATTTTGGAGAACATGTGGGTTATCTGCCTCAAGGTATAGAATTATTTAGCGGCAGCATCAAAGAAAATATAGCTAGGATGTCTGATCAACTAAATCCCGAAAAAGTAATTGAAGCTGCAAAAATGTGTGGTGCACATGAAATGATACTCAGATTCCAAGATGGTTACGATTCTGATATTGGTTCCGGAGGATCTAATTTATCTGGTGGACAAAGACAAAGAATAGGTCTAGCTAGAGCTTTCTACGGCACTCCAAAACTAGTTGTATTAGACGAACCTAATGCTAACTTAGATGAAACAGGTGAGCTAGCTTTAGCTAGCGCTCTTACTGAAGCTAGAAAGAAAAAAATAACAGTAATAGTTATTTCTCATCGCCCTTCTATTCTTTCAGAAGTTGATAAAATCATGGTAATTCAAGATGGAGCAGTTGCAAGCTTTGGTTCAAAAGAAGAAGTGCATGGGCGTATACAAATGCTCAAGAATGGTATGATCCATATTAATGATAAATAAAGTTATTATAAAAATATATGTCAGATAACAATAGCAAACTAACACCTGAGAAGCTGCAACAAATTCAACAGCTACAGCAAATGTTGATGCAGCAGCAAAAAGGTGGGGCCGCTAACCAACAAACTGGAGCCATTCCAACTCCTCTTAAATCACCAAGTATATGGACCCTAAAAGGGATTCCTATTGCCATAATACAAGGTATGCAAAATAGCGTAAAATTTATTGATCAATTTATTAATCTCGTTGTTAAAGAAGATGGCGGAAATGCAAATGACGTAGTCAAAAGTGCAAGATCCCCTATCTTATTCGGGGTATTTGTTACTGTTTTTTTTGTCGTGTTTGGAGCTATTTGGGCTGCCTTAGCCCCTCTTGATAGTGCTACAGTTGCTATGGGTACTGTCGTTAGTAGCACCCAGAAAAAAATAGTTAACCATCAAGAAGGCGGCGTACTTAAAGCAGTTTTTGTTAAATTAGGAGATGTTGTAAAGAAAGGAGACAAGCTCATAGAATTGGATGATAGCAGAACTAAATCTGAGTACGAAAACGTACTTAATCAATATAGAACTCTTTTGGCTTCTGAAAGTAGGTTGCTAGCAGAGATTAATCAAGACCCAGAGGTTATCTACCCAGAATTCTTACTTAAAGACAGATCAGAATCAGATGTTGCAAAAATAATTGAGACTCAAAACAGCCTATTCCATTCAAAGAATAAACTCATTATGGCAGAAAGAGACTCTCTGAAACAAAGAAATAAGCAATCTGAGAAACAAATCGAAGGGTATAATGCTAAAAAAATTGCTCTTGAAAAAGCTCTAGAGGTAACTATAGATAGGGTAGATGCGACTAAAAAACTTAATGCAAAAGGATTTGCTCAAAAATCTGCCCTCCTAGAATTAGAAGCAAAAGAAGCGGGTTTACAAAGCGAATTAGCAATCTCCGACACAGAAATAGCAAAAGCAGAACAAGAAATCACTAAAACTGATATAGATTTAATAAACCTAGATAACAAATTTTCATCGCAAACACTAACTGATCTTAAAGAAACTCAAAGTCAACTCGCCGGTCATAGAGAAAGATTTATTTACCTTCAAGAAGCTCTGAGCAGGGTTGTTCTAAAATCACCAGTTGATGGAGTAGTTAATAACCTAAATTTTCATACTGTTGGCAGCTCTATACCTCCGGGTCAAACTATTGTAGAGATTTCTCCAGTAAATGATCTTTTAGTTATTGAAGCAAAAATTGAGCCTAAGAGCATCGATTCCATAACGGTGGGGCTTATCTCAAAAATTAGGTTTAGCGCCTTTAAATCAAGAACAACTCCCTCATTTACAGGCAAAGTAATTTCTTTATCTCCAGACCTAATTACAGATCATCAAAGAGGTCCAGGCGATCCGCTCGCAAGTGGTTATTACTTAGCTCGCATTGAAATAGACATGGATAAATTTCAGGAAGTAGCTGACTCAAGAAAGCTAGAACTTCATCCTGGTATGCCAGCTGAGGTGCAAATAGTTACTGGTACTAGAACTTTATTAAGATATCTTTTAGACCCGGTAATTGATGCTATGTTTAAGGGATTTAAAGAAAAATAAGCGGCGTTACTTAGCTAGAGAATTAGTTATTACTATACATAACCTACCATTTACAGCGAGCTATAGGGTATTATATAAATTAATTATATCATTACTAATAACTCTCTGATATTACACATGTTTTGGTAATGAAAAGCCTAAGAACCTAAATTTCATCTCATATCACTTAAATTTACACATTAATATAAAAACTATATTGACTATATGGGCAAGGCGGTATATAAAATCCAACACGTACACAAATCGGGGATGTAGCTCAGGGGTAGAGCGCCTGCTTTGCAAGCAGGATGTCGGGGGTTCGATTCCCTTCATCTCCACCAATTCCATAAAGTTTTCAAGGAATTATAGTCAAGGGTATTTATTTAGGACTATTAGTTAATTGATATGAACTTGCGTGCGTCGTTGCTTGTCACTGGCCTATTATCTATAGGCTTCGTATCCTTGCGCCCGGCATCAAATTCATCTGAATTAACTATATAACCTCTACGGCACAAACCAATGTTGCCCCACTTCTAGTGGGTTCACTCTTTACTTTAATAGACAAATCTTTTTTTGCTTTTTCTAAGTTAAGAATAGCTTCACCAATTGGTTCATCCGTTAATTTGAATACATCATAATGAGATGGTACAGTAAACGGCTTTCCCAAGTCAATATGAGCCTTAATCATGTCTTCTGGATTCATATGAGCATATTTCATAAACCATCTTGGTTCATAAGCACCCATTGGAAGTAATGCTAAACGGAATTCACCAAATTTTTTCTTAGCTTTCTTAAAATAACGACCTTCACCATACCCCGAGTCACCTATAAAATATATATTACCTGATTTAGTCTCTATATTAAGAGCTGCCCAGAGAGCTTTGTTCTTATCAAACAATCCTCTCGCCGACCAGTGCTGCATTGGCTCTATATGGAAATTCATCTGTTCATTAATTACTACTTTATCACCCCAATCATAGGCCTCTACTTCTATCTCAATGTTATGTTTTTTTATTATTGCGTCATTACCCAGCGGTGTAATAATTCTTGGCTTATGTTTTTTCCATAACAAGTCAATAGTTTCAAGATCTAAGTGATCGTAATGATTGTGACTAACCCAAACAACATCAATAGGAGGAAGATCAACAAATTTAATACCAGGGCCCTTTACTCTTCTTGGACCAGCGAAGCTCACAGGACTAACCCTGTCAGACCAAACTGGGTCGGTAAGTATATTATCCATTTGTTTGGATAAGAAAGGTTACATGCCCTACATACGACACCCTAAGATCAGACCCCATAACTCTAGATGGTGGTATATCCACTTGATTATTTTGTACTCTATCTGGCCAACTTGATGATTTTGAAGTAAATCGCCATTTTAAAAAATCAAAAAAATTCTTATTGTCATTAAGCTCAGGATCAAAAAATCTGGTACCATCAAAATGATCACTCACCTCACCTTTATAGTACTTAGCATAGAAAAAAGAATAATATAAGAAAGCTATTATAATTAGCGCCAGAATTAAAAAATATTTATACATATTCGACTCTAGAAAGGTTTATTTAATCTCGCAGTGGCAAATCAAATATATTAAGAAATAACAACGTTTTCTACAGCCCCTCAAGGGTAATCTGTACTAATCAATTTTAGCAAAATTTGCTTTAATCTTCATATTATTTTTACGCGTTAAATGAGCAATAAGATCTTGAAAAATGCCTTCTTTAATTACATTTGAAAAGTGATCTCCAGCATTTTTACGAATTTTATTCGCCATCATTTTGCTGCTATTTACTTTTTTTAGGTAGGCAAAATAGGCTTTATTATCAACGTTTATAACATTCGTTGTATTATTAAGATCACTACTAAATATCGCCTTTAGTAAATCAGCTGGTAATTTATTTTCCATCGGTAAATCAGCCCTAATAAAAGACAAATTTGAAACCAAAGCAATACCTTTTGAGCTTAAGTCATTTTTATCTATTTTATTTGGATCAAATGAGCTTATAGTCTCTTTTAGAGCTTTCAAATTATAGAGAGCAAGATCTCTTTGCCCAATCGTATCTCTAATATTTTTTTCAACCTCTTTAAACTCTTGTTCTCGGCTTTGTGTTACTGATTTTAAACTCACTAATAAAATTTCGGAACTGTCTTGAACCTCCATGGGGTAAGAGACTTCTCCTTCTGCCATCTCAAACACGCTATCAGCAAGCTCTATGTAATCAGCCTCTGAGCTATCACTCATTTGAGAAAAATTAACATCATTAACGCTTTTTATTTGTAAATCATACTTGCTAGATATTTCAGCTAGTGTAAGTCCCGTTGAAACATCTTCTTCAAAATCCTTAGCCAACTCATTTGAAAGCTCTAATATTTTTTCATTACTCAAGGCTTCTTTAACCTGCTCCTTAACCTCAGAGAATTTTTTGGATTCAAACTCATCTTTATATTCTTCATAATAATTTTTTATATCTTTTTCAGTAATATTTAATTTTTTTTCCAAAAATTTCCTATCAGCTTTTATATATTCAAAGCTCCTAAGCTCAGATACTACAAATGAAGTTTTATTCTCTTGATAAAATTGTTCTAGCTGCTGTAGAGAAATATCATTTGGTTTGTATTCAATTGGCTTAAACGTAAGATCAATTGAAAGTACATCTACAATTCTAGTTTCCGACATATAGCTAATAATGCTTTCCGTCATAATATTTGGCGAATAAAAGGAATCCATAAATATACCGAGCATAGTGCTAGTTATCAAATGGTGTTTTATAGAAGCCAAATATTCCTCTTCTTTTGCTCGAGAATTGTTAAATGCTGCTTTGAATATACTAAGATCAAAATCTCCATTAGAATTTTTAAAAAATGGCGTCTTTTTGACATAAGCAATGACTTTTTCATCGCTTATGTCAAACTCATAGTATTTTGCTAAATAGGTAATCATAGAGTTATTAATCAATTTCTTTAGAACGGAATTATCTATTCCGAGCTCAGCAATATTTTCTTCGGTTAAGTTAATTCCATTTTGTCTTTGAAGTAATTCTATTTCTTTTGCTTTTGCAATATGAAATTCTTCAAATGATATCGAATCAGTCTTACTAAACGAAATTATGTCACC
Organism: Rickettsia typhi; assembly: GCA_945875975.1. Classification (GTDB taxonomy): domain Bacteria; phylum Pseudomonadota; class Alphaproteobacteria; order Rickettsiales; family Rickettsiaceae; genus Megaera_A. The sequence continues at coordinate 62,526 of CAMCMD010000003.1, read as the reverse complement.
TGAACTATTACCATTAATAAAGGCAGCTCCACCGACGCCCACAAAGATAAAGGCTATTAAACCAAGTAATATCCTAACTAATAAACTATCAGCGCCTTTCCTAAATTTTGATATCATAAAAATTTCTATTTACTTATTTTAGTATATAGAACTAAAATAGTGACCTAACTCAATAACTGCAAGTAAATATTTCCTATGAACCCAATCATTATTGCCAATTGGAAGATGAATATAAAACTTAATGACGCAATTACTCTTGCTCAAAAATTTGAATCATCCAATCATTCTTGCCAACTTTTTCTTGCTCCACCAACCCCCTATCTTGCTTATCTGGCTAAAATATTAGTAAAAACTAAACTATGCGCACAAGATATCAGTTCTATAAAGGAACTAGGCGCTTATACTGGAGAAAATTCAGCTACAATTATTAAAAGCTGCGGAGTACATCACTCTATAATAGGTCATAGTGAGAGACGAACTACTCAAAGAGAAAGTAACAGCATTGTTCGTAAAAAAGTTGAGAATTGTATAGAAGCTGGAATAGCCCCAATAGTCTGTATAGGTGAAACTCTTGAATCACGTCAAAATAAAAATTATAAAGAATTTCTTATTGAACAAATCAATTCTTCGCTTCCAAGTAATGCACATAATCTTATTATTGCATATGAACCAGTGTGGGCAATTGGCTCAGGAATAACTCCTCAACCGGAAGAAATCCAGGAGATAGTTGAATTAATCAAAAAAAGTGCTAGAGTGGAGCTAGTTGCAAAAAATGCTCAACTGGTGTATGGTGGATCTGTAAGCTCGAAAAATTTCGCTGAAATAATAAGAGTACCAGGACTTAGCGGCGTTTTAATGGGCTCTGCTTCAATAGATGAAAGCGAAATGACTTCTATACTTAATCAAAAATAATAGCATCATGTTAAATACTTTACTTTTTATACACTTAATTATTGCTCTACTACTTGTGGTAGTTATTTTACTACAAAAAACTAGCACAGATGGCTTGAGCGGGATTGGTGGAAGCGGAAATAATATGGGATTAATGAGCGGAAGATCTGCTGCAAATTTTTTAACAAGGACTACTATCGTCCTAGGAGTCATATTTTTTGCAAATGCCTTAATGCTAGCTAATTTATCATCAAAATCTCATAAGAGCATTTCTAGTAAGATTGAAAAATCAGAACCATCACCTGTTGAAAATTCAACTGATAGCAGTTCTTTGCCAATTGCCAAGTAATTCTTAGAATATACTTAAACTTGCATAACAAATGAATGAATAAGAAATTTTAGGAAAAATGCAAATGAATAATATTGTTAAAGTAGCCAATATCTCGATCTCAAATGACTTACCTTTTGCTCTAGTAGCAGGACCTTGCCAAATCGAAACTCTAGATCATGCTCTATTTGTTGCAGAAAGTATAAAAAAAATTACCAATAAACTTGGAATTTTTTTTATTTACAAATCATCTTTTGACAAAGCGAATCGTACTTCTGCAAAAGCACAAAGGGGTACGGGTATTGATGAAGGACTTAGCATTTTGGCAAAAGTAAAATCTGAAATTGGCTGTCCAGTTTTAACCGATGTACACAATGAAGGACAATGCAAACCCACCGCAGATGTAGTTGATGTGCTTCAAATACCAGCTTTCTTATGTAGACAAACTGACTTGCTAAAAGCTGCAGCAGATACAGGCAAAGTTGTAAAAGTAAAGAAAGGACAGTTCCTAGCTCCATGGGATATGAAAAATGTTTACGATAAGCTTGTGAGTTTTAATGCTAATGGTATTATATTGACAGACAGAGGCACCTCTTTTGGATATAATACCCTTGTTTCAGATATGAGAGGTCTTGCAATAATGGCAGAGACTGGGGCTCCTGTTTTTTTTGATGCAACTCATTCAGTACAGCAGCCAGGTGGAATAGGTACTGCCAGCGGTGGTCAAAGACAATATGTAGAATTACTTGCGAGGTGTGCTATTGCAGCCGGAGTAGCTGGTGTTTTTTTAGAAGTTCACCAGGATCCTGACAATGCTCCAAGTGACGGACCATGTATGCTAAAACTGGATTCACTTGAAAAAACTCTTTCTACACTTAAGAAATTTGACGAGCTACGTAAGGGTATGTAATTATACTTGTTTTTTTATAGACAAAACTGCCTCAATATTAGTAAATATAAGTAATTAAAAGGTTTTTATGCGTTGTTTATCTTACTGCACGGCTTCAGAATACGTAATGACTGATCTCACTGATCATTTAGTTAGTAAAGGCTTTGTAGTCCAAAATTTTGATGATGTTATCTTTGCTAAGATGCAAGATAATGATGACATAGATATTTTTCTTTTTCCGTTTGGGTGCCTTACGGTATGGGGAAGTGATGAGGCTAGAGAAAAATTACTACTTAATGAACTTAAACAGTTCGAAATAGATAGCCTTACTGAAGTTATGTCTGATCCAATCAATTTTGAATATCATGAAACCGCTGATAAAGACCATGGAAAGACATTTATTGATGAAGAAAGAAATAAGATAATTCTTAGTAATAGATCTGAATATATAAAACTATCCCTTTCTCATGCTCTAGCGCAGTCTGTAAAATTGATGGTTTTGGAACGCTCAGTTAGTAAAATTCTTGAAAAAACTTCGCCCATTCAAAAGGAGCTCGCTAATACGGGCAGTGTATCCTTGTCAAAAAAAGAAATATCCAAGCAAATTGGTCAACTTTTTAGCGAAAGATACTCTATTAATCTTCATAGTGATATCCTAGATACCCCAGAGTTCTTCTGGCGCAGACCAAGTTATGAACCACTATATCTGATGACAGCTGAATTCCAAGATATAAGCGTAAGGCAAGGTATATTAAATCATCGCCTAGATATTATCCAGGAATTATATAATATACTATCAAATGAACTTAATTATAAACATTCAGCGCGTCTAGAAATAACCATTGTTGTTTTAATTGCCATTGAAGTAGTACTAGCTTTTTCACATAACAGTGTAATTTCTGAAATTATAAATTTGTTCTAGAGGTAAATCTGAGTTAAGTATAAAAACTCTAGATATAAGTGCTAGCACCTTTTAATTTACTACGTTTACTATAGTTCAAATAAGCTCAAGTGCAGCTTCTTCTAGCACATTAATCTGATCCCGAAGTTTCGCGGCTTCTTCAAATTCAAGATTTTTTGCAGCTAGCTTCATTTCTCTGCGTAAACTTTCTATGTATTTAGCAAGTTTTACTGGGTCTGAGATAAGATTTTTAGCTTCTTTTTTACCTATTTTTTCTGCAACTTTTTGTAACCCATTAAGAGCATGGATTTTTGTTGAGATAGTCTGTGGAATAATTCCATGCTTGGTATTATATTCAATTTGAGCTGCTCTTCTTCTCTCTGTTTCTGATAAAGCTTTTTCTAATGACTTAGTCATTTTATCCGCATATAACAACACCCTACCTTCGCTATTTCTTGCCGCTCTACCTATTGTTTGTATAAGAGAAGTTTCTGAACGCAAAAAACCTTCCTTATCTGCATCAAGAATTGCTACAAGACTACATTCCGGGATATCTAGTCCTTCTCTGAGTAAATTTACCCCAACAATAATATCAATTTCCCCAAGACGCAGACTCCTTATTATCTCTATTCTTTCTAGAGTTAGTATTGCTGAATGAAGATAAGCTACCTTTTGTCCAAGCTCTGATAAATAATTGCTAAGGTCTTCTGCCATCTTTTTTGTTAATGTCGTTACGAGAACGCGGAATCCTTGCTCTACTGTCTTTTTTATCTCTCCTATTAAATCTTCTACCTGTGTTGAAGCTGGCCTTACTATGCATATCGGATCCAATAAGCCGGTTGGCCTAATAATCAGTTCGATGATTTCTCCTCCTGTTTGCTCAAGTTCAAATCCCGAGGGCGTGGCCGAGACAAATATAGTCTGTGGCCTTAGATTTAGCCATTCTTCAAACTTAAGGGGGCGATTATCAAGAGCTGATGGAAGCCTAAAACCATATTCCACAAGCGAAGTTTTCCTAGCTCGATCACCATTATACATAGCTCTAACTTGTGGTACCATCACATGAGACTCATCCACAAATAGTAATGCATCCTTGGGTAAATACTCAAATAAGGTGGGTGGCGGCATACCAGCAGCACGACCAGTTAAAAATCTTGAGTAATTTTCAATGCCTTTGCACGAACCTGTTGCTTGCAACATTTCAAGATCATATTGTGTCCGCTGATTTAACCTTGATGCTTCCAAAAGTTTATCGTTTTCTTTTAAGAAAATCAAATATTCTTCTAGTTCATGCTGAATGCCAATAATAGCTTTTTTTACAATAGATTCAGGGGTTACAAAGTGCGAATTAGCGTAAAGCGTTACATTATCAAATTTTCGAAATTTCTCACCAGTTAGCGGATCAAATTCGCTTATATACTCAAGTTCATCACCGAAGAATGATAATCTCCAAGCTCTTGTAGCATAGTGTGAAGGAAAAATGTCAATATTCTCACCAACAACACGAAATGATCCTCTTTCAAAAGCTATATCATTTCGCTGATACTGTAAATCTACCAGTTGAACTAAAAAATCCTTTCTTTTATATTCCTTGCCAGCTTCAAGTTTCAGTGTCATTTCATAGTATAATTCAGGCGATCCGAGGCCATAAATACAAGAAACGGAAGATACCACTATAACATCCCTTCTCTCCATCAAAGATCTAGTGGCTGAGTGCCTTAGTAAATCGATTTGTTCATTAATAGATGAATCTTTCTCGATAAATGTATCGGTTCTTGAAATATATGCTTCTGGCTGATAATAATCATAATAGGAAACAAAGTACTCCACTGCATTTTCAGGAAATAACTCTTTCATTTCTGAATAAAGCTGAGCCGCCAAAGTTTTATTATGCGCCATAATAAGCGCTGGACGGCCTGTTTTTTCAATGACATTAGCCATAGTGAATGTCTTGCCAGAACCTGTAATGCCCAAAAGCATCTGAGACTTTTCGCCCGCTGCAAGGCCATCTAATAGCTTTTTGATCGCTTTTGGTTGGTCTCCACTTGGTTGATAACCTGACTTAATCTTAAAACCGCTCATTGACAACCAATTAAATAATGATTTAAACTGTCAGTATAACTTTTTAGAAGCAAATGACTATGAAAAAAATTACAATTTATACAACAAGCATCTGCCCTTACTGCGTTCGTGCAAAAGCGCTATTTGACCGCAAAGGCTTAACTTACGAAGAAATTAACGTTGAAGAGCAACAAGAACGCGACAAAATGGTCATAAAAGCTGGTGGAAGACGTACTGTGCCACAAATTTTTATTGGTTCTGTCCACGTTGGTGGATGCGATGATCTTTATGCTCTTGAAAAAGAAGGCAAATTAGCAGGTATTTTAAATTAATTAGGAAAAATATATGGCAAAAGAAAAAAATACTAACGGCGATATTGTATATTCCGCTATTTACTCAGTTCGATCGAATCAATGGAAAATTCAAGATAATCAATATGATCTTTTGAAATTACTTACATTATTGCCTGAATCATACAAAGATTTCACTTTTGATAACTTAGGAAAAGAATCTGTAAAAACCCTCACAAATGATTTAGTCGGTATTGCCTCTTTTAATGAAGCGGTAAAGGCCCAGGCGGAAATTTTCTCCTATTGTTACGGTATAAAAACTAATAAAATAGCCGAAGCATTAAACCTAGCATTGCCGTTAACAACTGAAGAAAATATTGGCCGAATATTGGGCGGATTACTCCCGCCTGGTTACGATAACTCAATAGAAAAAGGAGTTCTTCCTATTCTTGGAGCTGAAGGAGCATATTGGGGAACTTCACAACCAACAGCTATTACTACTTTACTTAGAGCAGCCTATTATACCGTAACAAAAGAAAAATTTGGTTCCGGGTCAAGCTCAGATGAGTCCAGTATTTTTCATACATTTGATTTGCCTGCTAGTTATAACCCTAGCACAGTTCGAGAATGTAGCTATCTTCATAAACCAGGCTCTGTTTGGCAACTAACTGTTCCATACTCTGGATATTCTCTTGGCGGCGACAGAGCAAACACTAAGCAATTTAGACCAGAAGACTGTACGTCATTCCTAGAAAAAATATATCAACTTGTTCCATCATCTGGCAGCTCGGCTGATTTATATCTTGCAGCAAGGACCTTGAGCGCAGAGGATGTTACTATGGCTCCATCAAATTGGCTTGATTCTGCAAGCGGATCGTTAGTAAGACTATTCGATGTATCGAAAGCACCTACCCCAGGAGATATTGTAGCTTCCAGAACTTTCTCTGAAGAAAAACCACAAGCCTCCTCTCTTGGCTCAGGTGGACATGCCGGTATGTTTTTAGGCGCAGATAAAGGGGAAATTGTTACTATAGCTTATAATCGAGATATGCCTGGCATGGAAGGCTTTGGTTTAGAATCCAGACTTTTTGCAGACTCACCAACGAAATATACATTCTTTTTAAAACGTACTGATGTTGATTTCATTCCTACAAGTAACGATTACCAGCCGTTTGACTTTAGAGATCTACATGGCTTTGTTTCCAGCATTGATGATGAACTTCTTGTATCTGGAGAAGGAACAAGACTGTTAGAAGAAGAGTTTAAAGAGTAATTATTTTTAATCTAAACTTATACAACAAATCAACAACTTAAGTAGAGCATGAAAGACACCATACCGATACTATACAGCTTTGTTAGATGTCCATATGCGATGAGAGCAAGAATGGGTTTGTTAGAGTGTCGAATTAACTGTATTGTGCGAGAGGTGGATCTTAGAAATAAACCATCTTCTATGTTAGAAATATCTCCTAAAGGAACCGTACCAATATTGATTTTAAAGACTAGAGTCATTGACCAGAGTCTTGATATAGTTAATTATGCTCTAGAACAAAATGACCCATTTAATATTCAAAAATATACCAAAGAAAAACAAAAAGAGATACAAGAACTAATTGCTAATAATGATATTGAATTTACAAAATTACTTAGAACCTATAAATATCCAGAAAGATATCCGGAGGATTCTCAAGAATTATGTAAACACCAGATAGAAACTAAATTCTTAGATAAATATGAAAAAATGCTGGATGGCAACCTGTTCTTATTTGGTCTTAAATCTATAGCAGACATTACAATTTTACCTTTTATTAGACAATTCGCTATAGTAGATCAAGATTGGTTTTATAATAGTAATTATAAAAATATTATTGGTTGGCTTAAACGGATGACAAATAATGATGATTTTCAAAATATCATTATGGCCAAACATCAGCCTTGGCAAAAATTTGATAAATTAGTATACTTATTTAACTAGTTGATACATGGACTAAATATCTATCATCTAGCCGCAGATGCAGTTGAGCCAACTCGATTTTGTTTAATAACGAGGCTTTATCTATATTTAAACTGTTCTCCAACCATAAACTGAGGTAAAATAATGTTATTACCTAAAATATTAATAGTAACTAGCCAAGAGCATTTATGGAGTCGAGCTTAACATTTACTTTATTTGTAATTCTACTAGCTTTTATCTTTGAGTTTACTAATGGTTTTCATGATGCGGCTAATTCAATTGCAACTATTGTTGCTACCAAGGTTTTAACTCCACTCCAAGCAGTCATATGGGCAGCTTTTTTTAATTGTGCTGCGTTTTTATTTTTCAAATTATCAGTGGCTACCACAATAGGTAACGGTCTTGTTAACCATGATATAGTCAGTTCATCCCTGATTTTTGCAGCCTTGATTAGCGCAATCAGTTGGAATTTACTTACTTGGTATTACGGTCTTCCTTCCAGCTCTTCTCATGCTTTAATTGGTGGTATTATCGGCGCGGCGATCTGCAAAGGAGGTATTTATTCGCTACAATTCTTTGGCCTAACTAAAATTATGATAGGGATATTAGTATCTCCCTTACTAGGTATATTAATAGGGTTATTCTTAGCTACTATTATTACTAAGATTTTTAACAATCCTAATAATAAGTGGTTTAAGATCTTACAACTCGCTTCTTCAGCTATGTTAAGCCTATCTCACGGCGGTAATGATGCACAAAAAACTATGGGGATTATCAGTTTACTCTTATTATCAAGCATTTATCAAGGTCAAGAGTTTCATATTCCTTCCTGGGTAGTCCTATCGTGCTATGCTGTTATGGGTTGTGGCACTCTTGCTGGCGGCTGGCGGATAGTGCATACTATGGGCCAGAAAATCACCCGTTTAACTCCTATACTCGGCTCGGCAGCAGAGACTGGAGCTACTATAGTGATTTTTGCTGCTACAAGCTTAGGAGCTCCAGTTTCAACTACTCATACTGTCACTGGGTCTATCGCAGGCGTTGGCATATCACGTGGTTTAACTGGCACTAGCTGGTCTATTATGTATAGGATCTTCTTAACCTGGCTGATCACTATACCAGCAACCGGATTAATTGCTGCCGCCCTTATGTTATTAGTTGAAAAATTTTAGTTCTTGCTATTTCAATCGCTGATAATTTATCTCATTGATTTGTTTGTAACCAGCGTTAAACTTATCTTTCAGCACTGATTGCTATTGATTACAACCTTCATAAAACTCTAATATAAATAAAGAAACCTCAAGCCTAAGGGCAAGCGTCAAATACGTAATTAAATTAACCTATTTAATATCTTTATTGTTGTTTATTTAATTTTTATATAGTATGTTATACCATTACATTTTTAACTTATCGGTATTTTTACTATGAAACATGTATTTTTTAACCATGAAGCTGCTGCTATTGGAGATCTAGCAATAAATGCTAATGGCAATTGGAATTTTGCGGATAACGGGGCAGCAATCTTTGGAATAGGTGGCGCCGGAGCTATTAATATTGGAGGGGCCAAAATATTCAATGCTAACGGAGCCATTGCAATAGGTGGGGCTAATTTTGGGCACATTCACCTGGGTTTTCCACTAATTGACCCTATAGTAGAAGGCGCGATTGTAACTATAAGTAATCCAGAAACAACTAGTTTGGCTCTTTCGCATTTGGAGCTGAGGGATCATCAATTACAACAACTATGCCCACATTTGTCTAGAAATTCTAATATAGAATTTATTGACTTTAGCGATAATCAAATTAGCGAAACTGGATTACACTCCTTTATCAGCTCTCCTCATGATGTGATATCTGCTAACTTTTCTGCTTGCCCAATATATATTGTACACTCATCAGTAGACCTATCAATTTATTAGTCACCACTGATTCACTGTGCAATTGGCGATGGTATTAATCTTCTCGCCCAAAGACAGGAAAACGCGACTATTATCATGAATAATTTATACAAAATACTAAACTGTTTTGACCTTAATTCAGCTCAAGAACGTGAGAATTTAATAAAATTTATCTCAAGCCCTAAAGCTCAAAAAGCCTTAAAATGGTTATCACAAAATAGTGAGGAACTAGGTTTAAAGGCCGTCGTTGGAGAAGAATTTGTCTTACTGCTTAATAGATTGGCAAATGAGCATATGTTCTATCTTAAAGGAATTTGTAAAGGATTTAAGGAAGAGTCTTTACTAGCTAGTTTGCCGCCAGAAAGTTTATTTAAAATTTTATCATACTTAGAATTCAACGATATTCTTACTAACTCCGATCCACTAGCAGAAAATGTCGAGGTATTAGGGAGTTTTTTGGTTGAGACAAGTGATTAGGACCTCTATTCTTAGAACAGATTTTCTCTTAGGATTAGCAAATTGATTAAAATAACCTTTAGTATAAGAGCCTACGCTTTTATACTAAAGGCGTCACCATCGTTTTCGGGAAAGTTTGATTTATAGCATAACCCATAAATAAGTAGAGAATTTTTAGGAAAAATGCAACTGAGCACTACAATGTAGTAAATCTACACGAGGAGCGGAAGTAAATTTTGACAACAAAATTACTGCTTAGAATGAGGTTATGCTAGAAGTCTAATGATTTCACAAGCTTTTTAAAAACATACCGGTTAATCCGATATATCTGTATAGCCTTTGATTCCAGTGCCTGGAAGCACAATTTCAAAATTGTAAATACTTGTATCCGTGTTGCCTAAAGCCTCAACAACTGAATCAAATTCTGGCTTACTACTAGGCTCACTTACTTTTTTACCATTAAGCATCACAGTGGTCTGAATTGTGCCTAACATATAATGTTCAACGCGAACATCAATGTGTGAAGCTAGACCAAGCATTGCGGGCGGATATGTTGTTACAAAAATAAATTCACCTTTATTATTTGTCGTTGCCGTCCCGTTACCAGTAAATGTAAAACCACGGTTTATATCTATTAAATTCTTTTTTGCGATATCTTTAAGTGGTTTATACGGGTATTTACCGTTACAGTTAGCCTGCCACATGTACACCTTAGCATCGGCAACTGGGACACAATTTTGATCTAATATTTTTCCATGTATTATTATTTTCTCTCCACAAAACATTGCTTCTTGCCCGGCTTTGCGCAGCAAATTATTAGATGACTCAAATTTTTCTGGTTCATAATCATTCATAGTGATCTTAGTAACTGCACAAAAATTTAGATCTCGTAGATTTTCTTCCACTTTTTCTGCATTTACTAAGCTTGTAGAAAAAATAACAAAAACAGATAGAGCTAGCTTAAAATGATTCATAATTACTACCTAAAAAAAATAATTCGTAATATGTGTCTATCTACTTAAGTCAAAGAACAGATGTGATATACTATCACTAGACAATATCAAACTTATCTGAAGATAGATAGCCCACATGACTTTCTATCAGTAGTTTCTCTTTTCTAGTTGATAAAAATTCACATTAATCTTTGCTAATTCTGATAGGTCTTAAGAATAAAGAAGAACTTTTCTGCAGGGAACAAATAGTATGTCCCCAATATTTCGGATTGATTGTGCTCATAAGGCAACTCTAGGACAAAATTATAATTATAGACTGCAACGTTTCTGGTGATGGCTTCCTTATAAAGCTTATGCATTATCGAATGCCCTGTTCGATCTTTTGCAAAGCAAGCGCGGTGAGCAAAGTTCCCTTGCCATATTCTGTGCTCTGACCACCATATATTTTTTGATCAATAGCACCGTCTTTCATTCGATCAAATTGAACTCCTAGCTCACTTAGCATGTTTATCACTTCTGGAGCAGATTGACATATTTCTTCAACCGAATCTTGATCAGCCAACCAATCAGAAGCTTTTATAGTATCGTAAGCATACCAACGCCAATCATCTGGGGTAACGTTTCCAAGACTTGCAAATTCCCTCTTGCGCAGCTATGGTATGGCTTTTTAGTGGGTAAACCTTACTTACAACAGCTACCTTTAACTCTTCTAGCTGCAAAAAATTGTAGCAGCCAATCCAGAGCCTCCTGAACCAACAATTAGCACATCATAAAAATGATTCTTTACTTCTAAATCCATATAAATATTGTTCAATCTTGAATCTTTAGCATTCAATTGTTATAGTTTGTGCTATTAGATATATATAACATTACATAAAATTATGCAAAAATTTCTAACACTGATTATCACGGGCGCGATCATTTATATGATATTTCAACAGAGCATAAACTCTATGAAACCTCCAGAGCACCTACAAAAACCGGGAACTACGAACGAAGAACAAAAACCAGCTGAGTTTAGCGGAAACTTTATTGAAAAAACTATCTCTAGTGTTCTATTAAATGTTTTAAAAACTGACGAAGGAAGATTATTCCTTGAAAGCCTTATTCAACCGATGAATAAGGCAGTAGCTGGTTCTGGCAATGGTTTTGAAATGAACAGCGATAAATTTATCAACGCCTTATTCAAAATAAACACTTTTGGTGATGGAGAAAAAGGGCCAGCTTCTTGTGGGCATATTGTTACAATTCAGTATAAAATACTATCTTTAACAAACAGCATTCTTGAAGAAAATACCGCTACATTTCCCCTTGGCTCTGATAAGATAGCTCCAGGATTAGATGCGGTAATTGTTGGCATGAAGACAGGCCAGACTCGTCACGCCACTATTTCTAGCAAATATTTCCCAGAAACTTCTTCTAATAAATTGAGCTCCTTTAAGGTCAATATACTGCTGAAAGAAATAATGCCAGAAAATTTTATCGATGATACTGTTAAAATATTCGATGACCAACTATCTTATAGGGTACCTCTTTTTTGTGGCGGAAAAGCAGTTTATGACGCAAAAATAACCAAACTTAGTGATGGGAAAGTTATTTATAATTCTGTTGATACTGGCACAAAAATTACTATGCAAATAGGGAATTTAGTTTATCCGATGATTTTTTCTCATGCCCTACATAACAAAATTCCTGTGGGAAATAGAACTGTGATCACTAAAGGGAAGTTCTTTAAATCCTACGCCTCAAATTTTAGCACTATATTCCCCGAAACTACGCTGCCTGATAATGAATATTTTATGCTTGAGTTGTTTAATTTTGAAAACCAAATGCCTACGCCACAAACAACGCTTGACCAGATTCAAGGATTACAACAGCAAAAGAATAGTGTTACTACAGTGCCTTAGTTTTTCATCAAAAGGACGATAATATAAAAATGAGATGACAATCAAATGCGCTCCTAAAACAAGATAAATTATGTTCAAGATGTTGATCGTTCGTTCAGATTAAATGTACTTGTACGGCTTATACACTGCTTTAAGTACCTTCCAGTATGACTTTCTTTACAAGCAGCAACTACTTCAGGGGCGCCTTCAACCACTATCAACCCGCCTTTATCACCCCCTTCCGGTCCAATATCGATAATATAATCTGCTGTTTTAATTACTTCCATATTATGCTCAATAACAACCACTGTGTTACCTTTATCAACCAATATATGCAAAACCTTAAGTAGTTTTTTAATATCGTCAACGTGTAATCCCGTTGTTGGTTCATCTAGAATATAAAGAGTCTTACCAGTTGAGCGCTTTGAAAGTTCTTTAGCTAGTTTCACTCTCTGAGCCTCTCCCCCAGACAAAGTTGTTGCAGATTGACCAATTTTAATGTAACCAAGCCCTACCTCTTTAAGTGTAGCAAGTTTTTCAAATATTGCCGGCACTTTTTTGAAGAACTCAGTAGCATCTTCAACAGTCATATCAAGCACATCAGCAATATTTTTACCGTTATATTTTACTTCTAAAGTTTCACGATTATAACGCTTACTATTACAAACATCGCAATTTATATAAACATCAGGCAAGAAATGCATTTCTATCTTAACTAAACCATCACCTTGACAGGACTCACAGCGACCACCTTTAACATTAAAGGAAAAGCGTCCAACTTTATATCCCCTAATTTTTGATTCTGGTAGATCTGTAAACCAATCACGAATTGGCGTAAAAGCTCCGGTGTAGGTAGCTGGGTTTGACCTAGGAGTTCTACCAATAGGTGACTGATTAATGTCAATTACTTTATCTATATATTCAAGCCCAATAATAGACTTATACTCTCCTGGATAAATTTTAGAAGTAGGTTCAAGATACTTAAGAGCTGCTTTATAGAACGTATGAATTACAAGACTAGACTTACCGCTACCAGAAACACCAGTTATTGCGGTAAATGTACCAAGCTTAATAGTCATGGTCAAATTTTGTAGGTTGTTTACATCGGCACCAGTTAAAACTATTTGCTTTCCAGTGTGTCCCTCTCTTATTTTATCCGGGATTAAAATATATTTCCTACCACTCAGATACTGCCCAGTGATACTGTCAGGAGATTTCATTATTTCCTCAGGAGTACCTTGTGCAATAATTCTTCCACCATGAATTCCAGCACCAGGACCCACATCAATTATATGCTCAGACTCAAGCATCGTTTCATCATCATGCTCAACAACGATAACAGTATTACCAAGGTCACGTAAGTTCTTAAGAGTGGCAATAAGACGAGCGTTATCACGCTGATGCAAACCAATAGATGGTTCATCAAGAACATACAAAACGCCACTCAACCCACACCCAATCTGTGAAGCAAGTCTTATTCTCTGACTCTCTCCTCCAGAGAGAGTTCCTGATTCTCTAGACAGGCTTAAATAATCAAGCCCCACATTATTGAGAAATCTCAATCTCTCTTGAATCTCTTTGACCACCCTGCTAGCAATTTGCTTTTGCTTTGCATTTAATTTTGAATCAATATTATCAAACCAATGCTGCGCTTCATGAATTGTTTTAGAAGCAACCTGACCAATATTAAGATTATCAATTTTTACGCACAACGATTCTTGTTTAAGCCTATAACCATTACATATAGAACAATTATGCTTTGACATAAATCGATGTAGTTCTTCTCGCATCCAAGCAGCGTCCGTCTTTTTATATTTTGCCTCTAGACTTGGTATAATACCCGCAAAAATTTGATTAATAACCTCGCTTTTCCTGTCGTCATTATACTCAAAACTTATAATTTCATCACCTGAGCCATAAAATAAGATTTTTCTTACTTTTTCAGAAAGTTGTACAAATGGAGTAGAAAGTTTAAACTGGTAATGCTTTGCAAGAGATTCAAGAGTGTCTATAAAAAACTTTGAAGATGATTTGCTCCAAGGAACGATTGCTCCTTCTTTTATACTAATAGCGTAATTTGGCACAATAAGTTGTTCATCAAAGAAAGATTCTTTACCTATTCCTTCGCATGCGCTACAAGCTCCAAATGGGCTATTAAACGAAAAAATTCTCGGCTCAATCTCTTCCAATTGAAAGCCGGATTCGGGGCAAGAATATTTTTCTGAAAGAATAATGCGTTCCCCATTTTTATATTGGCTATCATGCTTTTCTGGCATCGAAGAAATTTCGATATAAGTAACACCTTCACCAAGCACTAAAGAAGCTTCTAGACTTTCTGCCACCCTATTACCAAGCGAGTCAGAAATGACTAACCTATCGATGACAACTTCTATCGTGTGCTTTTTATTTTTATCAATTTTAGGTAATTCATCAAGGTTACAAAGTTCGCCATCAAGATATATCCTTTGATACCCATGCTTTACTAAATTAGCTATTTCTCTTCTAAATTCACCTTTTTGACCACGTACCATTGGAGAAAGAATATATAATTTAGTTCCATCTGGTAAGCCATTGACTATGTCTACCATCTCGGAAACCGACTGGCTTTTTATTGGCAACCCCGTAGCTGGGGAGTAGGGAACTCCAATTCTGGCATACAATAATCTGAGGTAATCATAAATTTCAGTAATAGTTCCCACTGTTGATCTAGGGTTTTTAGAGGTAGTTTTTTGATCAATAGCAATGGATGGAGAAAGACCAGATATGGATTCTACATTTGGCTTGTTTTGTAGGTGCAAAAACTGCCTAGCATACGATGACAGGCTTTCAACATAACGTCTTTGACCCTCAGCATATATAGTGTCAAAAGCAAGCGATGATTTGCCTGATCCACTAAGACCGGTAATAACAACAAATTTATTTCTAGGTATATCAACATTAATATCCTTGAGATTGTGCTCTTTTGCACCCCTTACTTTGATATATTCTTGCATAAGCCTCTTGACTCGAACTCAGATTGTTTAGTATTATAGGCCTTAGGAACAAGTTATTGCAATAGCAATTTACATTATATTCTTCTTGGATGAGAGAATATTGTATGATATAGCTTATATTTATATTTGATAATTTTTTGATGGTTTTGCAATGGCAGGCAGTCTAAACAAAGTAACTCTAATTGGGAATTTGGGTAAAGATCCAGAAATAAGAACTACAAATGATGGCAGAGAGCTGGCTAATTTTAGTCTGGCTACCAGCGAGAGTTGGAAAGATAAAGTCACCGGTGAGAAAAAAGATAAAACTGAGTGGCACAGAGTTGTAGTCTTTAACGAAGGGTTAGTCCGCGTTATAAAAAGCTATGTAAAAAAAGGAAGCAAGCTTTACATTGAAGGTCAACTCCAAACTAGAAAGTGGGTAGATAACGAAAATCAAGAGCGTTACACTACTGAAATAGTACTTCAAAATTACAATTCTAGCTTGATATTACTTGATACAAAAGGTGAAACTTCAGCTGAATCTTATGCTGAAGGTAACCCTAAACAAAGCCATGTAAATTTTGACAATAGTGATCTAGATGATGAAATACCTTTCTAATATTGCCATCCTGATTTTAGCCGCTGTTTTTTTATCAGGCTGTGAAACTGTTACATCTAATCAAAAAACTGGCTCTGCTGATGAAATTTATGGTTTAAAAAAAGTATTAGTAAAAGGCGGCGACTTTTTGATAACTACTTATCAAAGAATTGATGATAAAAATGCACCATTTACGTTCTACATTGAGGGAGACGGAGCTGCTTTTAACGGAAAATTTAAAGTCTCGAATAATCCAACTCCAAAAAAACAGATGTTTATAAGCCTTGCCGCAATGGATAAAAGGCCCAATGTTGTTTATATAGCGCGTCCATGTCAGTATACGCCCATGCATCTGAATCCAAAATGTTCCAATCAATATTGGACAAATAAGAGGATGTCAGAAGATTCTGTTCTTGCAATAAATGATGTAATTAATAGTATAAATAATAAGCAAAAATTCAGTTTGATCGGGTACTCTGGTGGTGGTGGTATTGCCATACTTGTAGCTGCAAGAAATCACATGGTTAGCGATATCATAACGGTGGCCGGTAATCTTGATCATCAGGCGTTTACAACTCATCATCACGTAACACCTATGAACGGATCATTAAATCCAATTGACTATGTAACTCAAGTACGTCATATACCTCAACTCCATATTTCTGGAGGAAAAGATACTATTATACCGCCATTTATTGCAGATAAATTCGTTCAAAAAGCTTTATCTCCTTGCGTTAAGCAGCAGATATTTGCAAACGTTTCGCATAGAGTTGGGTGGAAAGAAATTTGGGAATATATATATACCAAACCAATCAAATGTTATAATTAGTGTAACAAAAAATATAGGTAGATTCTATGACAGAGACAGAAGTACAAAAAAATAAAAAATTTAAACATTACGATACTATCACAATTGCTTTTATTGTGTGCCTCATTACAGCCAATTTAGGGGCAACTAAGCTTTGGCAAATTGGCTCACTTACCCTACCTGGCGGTATTTTTGTTTTCCCCATGTTGTATGTGTTGAATGACATATTGACTGAAGTATATGGCTTTACTGCCAGTAGAAGAGTAATTTGGATTGCCTTATATAGCAATCTTTTCCTAGCCTTAGTATTATACGCCGTTGTATTTTTACCACCTTCTGATCACTGGAAAAATCAAGAAGCTTTCACTCAAATTTTTTCTTTAGCGCCAAGAATATTTATTGCTTCTATTACCAGTTATTTTATTGGCGAGTTGCTTAATGCCTCGGTTATTTCAACTTTAAAGATAATGCTTGAGGGACGTAATTTTGCTCTGCGAGCAATATTGAGCACTTGTGTTGGAGCTTTTATAGAAACCTCCATTTTTGCAAGTATCGCTTTCGGGTTAAAGCTACCGGCAAGTTATCTTTTATCAATGATTTTTACTCTTACTGCGCTAAAAGTTTTATATGAACTGGTTGCACTACCACTAACAGTCAAAGTTACCAACTATTTGAAAAAAGCTGAAGATATGGATTCGTACGAAAAGCCTTCTTGGTACGGAGTTATGGGCTGGTCAAAGCCATAAGATTAATATTTTCTACATCGTCTATTTTATTGTTATATAAAAACTGAGCAATATGGTGTGCCAGCTCTTTTCTTTCAGGAGTGCTAATAATACCCGAAACATAAGAAATTGCAGATTTACCATCCTCGTCTAATGTAAATGGATTTGCTCCTTGGGCAATAAGCACACACATCTCTTTCACATTGATAAGTTTTGAAGCAATAAAAAGTTTGTTTTGTATTATTTCATTGATCATAATTCATCTTTCTTTTTGTTAAAAACAAGAGGATTCAAAATAGATCCTCTTATTTTAACTCTAGAGAAACAAAAACGGCTTAATTCCCAGAGTGATCGGGGAGTTCGAAAACCGTTAACAACAGCTACGACAATCTTTAGGAAAAAGTTGCCTTTTTCCTTGAACATCATTATCGTCTCCCCGACCATAAGATCGGAGATCCTATCATTTTATGGCTGAAACGCCATGTTAACGGGGATTTCGACACCCCAAAGCATTGCTGCTTACTTATCATCCTAAGGTATAAGGAGAAAAAGTCAAGCTCTACTTCTTAGAATAGTTAAGTTGTTATTGTTGCTCTATAATACTTACACTCCAAACTACACCCCAACACGCACTAACCAGGATTTACAAAACTCGTTTAGATCACTTTGGTACGACAGGTACAACTCGTTTTATCATTATCTCTATAATATGCTCACATAGAGGAGCCTGAGTTTTATAATCTGACTTAAATCCTAAGTTAAATTTACTTAAAGTTTGATCGCAAATAAGTTTTTCATGCTCTTTGATTACTGAAGATAAATCATAATCACATTTGAGTTCAAGTTCGACCCGGTCGGATACATCAAATGCAGCATCTTTTCTTGCTTGCTGAACAAGTCTGATTATATCCCTGGCTATTCCTTCGCGCTCAAGAGAGGGAGTAACTTCAAGGTCAAGCCAAATCATTCCTTGATTTGAAGATAACGGCTTTGCTCCTTGATTTACACGCGGTACAAGACTCATGGTATATTCTTCTGGCAACAACTCTTCTCCACAAATATTTAGTTTATTCTCATTAAATTGCCAACTTCCAGATTTAGCAGCCACAATAATTTCTTTCATTTTATTAGGTAATCTTTTGCCAAGAGTTGGAAAATTGATCGATAGCTTTTGATCAGCATTGCCTGATAGGTCATCGCTAAACGAAATTAATTTTATGTTAATTTCATCTTTAATTAAGTCAGCAAAATCATGAAATTTACTACTATTCTCAGTAATAATTTTTATCATTGCAAGTGGCTGTCTTACTCTAATATTTTCAGCACTTCGAATAAATAAGGCCGTGCTGCAGATATCAAGAACTTGATCCATTAACACCACCAATTCTTGGTCTATTTCTACTTCATCTAATTTAGGAAAATCAGTTAGGTGAACACTTTTTTCGCCGGGGTTTAGTCCTAGATAAATATGTTCTGAAATAAGCGGAAGGAGAGATGACATAGCTTTCGTCATCGTGACTATACAGCTATATAATGTATTGTAAGACTCTAATTTATCTTCATCTTGATCAGATTTCCAAAAGCGAGCTCTACTCCTTCTGATATACCAATTATTTAGCACTTCAAAAAATGACGAGATTATTTCGTAAGAAGAAGAGCTATCATAAGCATCCATATTCTTCTCAATTGCAGTAACTGCAATTTTTAATTTTGAAATAATATATCTATCAAGCACATTTTCTGACTTAAAGCTCATTTGCGCCTGTATTTTGTCAATATTTGCATACAAGCAGAAAAAATGATATGCATTCCATATGGGTTTTATAAATAGTCTAAGGCTATCGAAAACCATTCTTCCATCTTTATCAATTAGCAACTCCTGCCCCTTCACAACTGTTGAGGAAAGCATGGTAACTCTTAGCGCATCAGCCCCGTACTTTTCAAATAACTCTAAAGGGTCTGCATAATTATTTAGTCGCTTCGACAACTTTTGTCCTGTAGCATCCAAAATAACACCATGACAAATGCAGTTCAGAAACGGAGGTCGATCAAATAAAGCCGTTGATAACACCATTAAAGTATAGAACCATCCCCTTGTTTGCGCTGAATATTCAACTATAAAATCCGCAGGAAAATGGTTCTCAAACCACTCTTTGTTTTCAAAGGGGTAATGCGCTTGTCCATATGGCATTGATCCACTTTCAAACCAACAATCAAAAACATCCCCTACTCTCTGCATCACTGATTTCCCAGTGGGATCATCTGGGTTAGGGCGAGTCAATTCATCAATAAACGGTTTATGTAGATCATCTAGTTTTACACCAAAATCATTTTCTAATTCTGCAATCGAACCATATACATCAATTCTTGGATATTTCGGATCATCTGATCGCCACACTGGAATTGGAGTTCCCCAGAAACGATTACGACTTATGGACCAATCACGTGCATTTTCAAGCCATTTGCCAAACAAGCCATCTTTTATATTACCCGGTATCCAGTTGATTTTTTGGTTAAGTTCAACCATACGGTCTTTAAATTCTGTTACTTTAACATACCAGGAAGGTACTGCTTTATAGATTAGCGGTGTATCTGTTCTCCAGCAATGCGGATAATTATGAATATATTGCTCAGTCTTTATCCAGCTTCCTTGTTCTTTTAGCCTAATAATAATAGGGTCATTTGCTTCAAAAACCTGCATTCCCATAAAATCACTTACTTCGCTAGTAAATTTTCCGGCATTGTCGACAGGACATACAAGTTCAATTCCTTCTTTCTCACAAACAACCTGATCATCTTCGCCGAACCCGGGCGCCATATGTACTATGCCTGTACCATCACCTTCAACAACAAAATCCGCAGCAAAAATTTTAAAGCTATTAGGATGAGTTTTAAAATACTCAAATAACGGCTGATAGCTTAACCCGTTCAAATCATTGCCTTTAAGTGTAAAGAATTGGGTATTTTCATTTATCCCCAATTCCTTAGCATAGTTTTTAACAGCAAACTCACCAATAATGTAGCATATGTTTTCTTTTACTACGCACGCATAGTTCATCTCTGCACTGACAGCCAAAGCTAAATTGGAAAGCAGAGTCCAGGGCGTTGTCGTCCAGGCCAAAATACGATATTCATTGCAACCGCTTGGAGCGCCTTTTGGTATTTCATTTAACTTGAAACCAACTGTAACTGCTTTATCAGCACGTTCTCTATACGAGTTATCTAACCTGGTTTCGAAATTTGACAATGGAGTCTCACACGCCCAAGAATATGGCATAACTCTCATTGACTCATATATTAAACCCTTTCTATATAATTCCTTAAATGCCCAAAGAACGGACTCCATGTAGTTTGTATCCATGGTTTTGTAGGAATTCTTAAAGTCTACCCACCTAGCTTGACGGTTCACGTATTTTTCCCAATTATGGGAATATTTCATTACTGAACTACGACAAAAATCATTGAATTTATCAATGCCATATTCATTTATTGCTATACGTCCTGAAAATCCAAGCTCCTTCTCAGCTCCCATTTCTGCTGGTAGTCCATGGCAATCCCAACCAAACCTACGCTCTACCTTTTTGCCCTTAGTTGTTTGATACCTTGCATAAGTATCCTTAACAAAGCCTGTGAGCAAATGACCATAGTGAGGCAACCCATTAGCGAATGGCGGGCCATCGTAAAAAACAAACTCATTAGAGTTCTTTCGAAACTCTACTACTGAAGGCAATTGCGTTGTCATTCCGGTGCTCAAATCCTCACGTACCTTGTGTACACTGCGGTCATAGCTTCCGTAGACTCCTAGCACTTGCTCTTCATTAGCAAGTTTGGAAAGAACTCTATTGTCTGCAGAAGTTGCATTCCTGTTATCAATAGATTGCTGAAAAATGTTATTTTCTTGCCAATATTTGAGGATTTGATTTTCTATTTGTGGAAAGTCTACGTTTGATATTACTTCCGGATAATAATGCTTTTTATTAGTCATATATTTGATATTTATAATTTTATCTTTTAAGAAAAAAGCCTAATAATAGGAATATCTTTCATTTTTGGCATCTTGATATTGTGTTTAAAACTAGCAATATTGATAATATTATCAAGTGCATTTTTGATAAAATCTTTAGTATCTTTATGATCCGCAGAATTATCGCCCAAATAAAATGCTCGAGCTGCTCCATACACACCAAGCAATAGGCCTCTTTTTGTATAATAATTATGGTCGCTAGACTTATCCCCAGCATATTTCCAAATTATATCACAACTATGACACGCTGCTTCTGTACCAGCGACAATGTTTGTAGGTATCAGGTAATAACCACAGCACCTTAAAGCTACTTTTTTTGACATCACACCCAAAATCCTAATTTCAAGAGCTAGAGCAATTTGATCACGTATCTTCTTTGGCTTATCTAAAACAGACAATTGTTCTAACATTTGTTTATCAAGCCACTTTTCAAAAGCAGATGTTATTTCTTGTATGCCCGACGGAAAAATTATATGATTATATCCCGTATGAAGACCTATATTAGACTCAGCTATACTAATTAAACCCTCCGACCAAGATAGGGTTTCTAGCAACTTTTGGAACTCTTTAAAAAAATTAATTCTTATTGCCTGTTGCTTTTTCTCAACGTCACTCATTTTTCAACCTTTTCACTTGACAGCCTGGTTAACTATATAGATAATGAACTCTTATTACAACTAAATGCCGACCAGGAGGTAATTTCTAGTGGCAGTACATATTAGTGTTCATGGTGGAAACAGCGAAAAAGCAATCAGCGATCTTAAACGCAAGATGCAAAGAGAGCTTGTATTCCGTCAAATGAAGACCTCTCGTTTTTATGAAACACCTTCTTCAAAAAGAGTTCGTGAAAAACAAGAGTCTGACAGACGTATAAGAAAAAACAACCGCAGGAAGAGAATGGAAGGCTAATTCTCAAAATGTTGTTAATTTTAAATTAAAAAAAGCTTCAGTGTTTACACTGAAGCTTTTTTTCTTAGAACTCGTTGCGAGTTTCAGCTTTGACTATGTAAGGCTAGTTATTCCTTGTATTTAAACGCTTTGTAGGTATATTGATTATTTTTAATTTTATTTAAGGTAGTCAAATAGAATGAAGAGAATTGGGCACTATGTAGACACTTTCTCCATTATCTAGTTCGATTTTATGTATATTAAATTGTACATTACATATTATTGCCATAGCGTGCTCCAATAACGATGATTGTTTCCATTCTATTACTCCGTACTGCTCCTCTTTATTTGTCATAACTTTTTCCAATTTTTTGGTTTACACTTTTCCTAAATCAAATATTTAACAAGGAACCCCGATTAAATTATAGTTCTGCCCTTGGCATAACTTTTCTATCAATGAGCCATATTTAGATTGTACCCAGTCCTTGATAAAATCACTGGGAGTACGAAGTCTTATACTTCTATTATCGTCATTGATTTCTGGCTCTAGCTTACTAAACCAGTTTGCGTCTATTGCTTTACCGTCTTCACCGTAATAAGAAACCAGCATCGTCCTAATCTTTCCCCAGATCCCTAAATCCTGGGTTATTTCTATTGCTGTTGATTCAGTTATGTTTGATTTAATAAAATGGGGGTAATATCTGGTAAATCTATTGGCACTACTTGATAGCTGTTTTTTAACGAGTTAGAGTAATTATTATTTCAACGTATAATAGGCATCATATAAGGCTTCAAGAAGAATAATTATATATAATGAGGTTAAAGATAAAGGTTAATAAAATTAATTTATTGGCCTCTTAACAATATATTATTATGTTAAAAGACTTTACAATCTAAATATTTGTCATCTAAATATGGTTAAGAGTTAAGTAGTATAATTTTTGGCCAAGAAATATTAAATTTAAAACTAATATCTTCAAACAATAATTTTCCAGTAAATAATTATGACAAAAAGACACATTAGTCCAAATGAGCAGGAGAAAATTGATTTTTAGGTTAAAATCAAGTCTCATCGTATGAACGACGAGGATTTGCAAGTCTTTCTTGAGGCAAGAAAGACTTGAGATGAAGCGGCCCATGGCCCTTTGGTTGAATATGTGAAAGGAAAATTCTACAAAGGCCAAGATATAGTAGTCGTTCCTGATTTATCAGGCCAGCACATTGAAGATGCTAAGGATTTAAGCGAAGTAGATTTTTCTAGAGTCAAAATGACTGGTGCCTATTTCCAGTTCTGTAAGCTAGAAAGACTTACAATAAGGTTATAAATGACTTTTCAGTATGATAGTATAAAACACAAAATAAAAAAGGATACTTTTGGCTATAAAAAGAGAGGAAAATTTTAAAAGGTGACTAAGTTTAAATATTGGCTGTAAAACCAATGGATATAAGGATTATAGGTAATTGGCAATTTTAATTAAGATACAAAATATGCAAAAAGTAGACACCTTCAATAGCGCATTGCGGTTAGTGATACAGGCGTTCGATTTCGCTTTTCACACGTTCCATCGCGCTGGGCCAATATAGTAATGATCCAATTTTTATTCATTACTTATTCACCTCCCTGTAATTTTGTACTTGTTTTTCGTTCAACTACATCTGGAGCCTTCGATACTTGGCTTTCTGATTGAGAAGAATCTATATTATCTCCTTTACTCACCACAGAATCTTGATTACTAGATTCTGTGGTTGCTTCTTCTTTTGGTCTTTCCACTTGTGACTCATCAATACTATCTCTTCTTTCAACTGAATCTGATTGTTGAGTCATTGTTTCAGGCTTATCAAGCTCTGGACCGGAATCCATTACATGCTGTTTTAAAACCTCGCTAGGAGTTAGAGGCCTCTCTAAAGATTGTTCAGATTGAGACCCACTACCTAAGGAAATATTCCTTGACCCTTCACTTAAAGTAGCAGAATTATCGCTCATTCCAAGACCACTAGAACCCATTGTTAAAGCAGGCCCTTGTCTTCCTACACTACTTGGACTTGGCGACTTCAATTTACTATCACTTTTTCCGGAATCCATTGTTATACCAAATTTGCCTCTTTCACTACTTGGGCTTGTTGATATCCAAGGTTTTTTACCAACCTCCGTGCTTGCGCTGTCACTAAGAACTCTTGGTTCTTGATCAGTTGGTGGTTCTTGTGAGTCTTCCTTAGTACGAGCAAAATTATCATAGTTCACCTCACCACCTGACTTACCACCTCTATGTGAAATTTTCTGATCAATTGCCTTTTCTTTAACAAATTTACCTATTTTAGACGGTATGCTCGTAATAGGACTTGCAAGTTTATTTATATCCCCAGTAATATCTTTAATCGGATTCATTCCTTGTTGTAATTTTCCATCCTGACGAGCAGCTATTACATTTGTTAAATATTGCACTACTAAAGTGGTATAACTTACAAGACCAGCAGCTAGTTTGGATAGAGCATAGAATAACAAAGAAGATGTTGCTAACACTGAAAGTGTACCACCTTTAGAGAAAAAGTCGGTAACATTGCCAATTGTCTCAAGTTGTGGAACGTAAAAAGGTATTCCAGGCAAAAACGGTAAAGTAAAAGAAAAACTAAGTGGTATGCCCATATTATTAAGATCAAGGCCAATTTTTATTGGTATCAAAATACCCCAACAAGCTCTTACAACTGTTTTAGCTATGTGATCACCCATAATTTGGTCTATCAACAAAAAGAAAATTAGCAAGATTGTTGGCTGAATCATATAGCTAAACATCACTGATAGCCAATTATCAAACATACTCTTTGTTCGCTCAAACAATATGAGTACTATAAAAAATGGGGCTAATGAAACCATTACCGCAAGGCCCAAAAACGCCAGGCAATAACTAACTATCACTTCCAAAATAGCTCTAAAATAAATCAATATCGCATAGATTGTTATTATAGCAAAGAAAGTCATCCCGGTGTGAATCTGTAATAGTTGAATGAACAACAATCCCCAAATCCTACCATTTGTGTATTTATCAAATATCGGATCAATAAACCCAAATACATTACCAGCTTGACTCGTAACTCCAACAACAGCTGTCATCAAGGAGTCTGATCCGTCTATAAAAACATTGAATAAGTTCTGACTAAAAAATGTCCAACTTGTATCACTAAACAAAGCCAAGACTACACCAATTTTGAGAACCCTTGTAACAATATCTGTAACAGTTATTTGCGTAGCACCAGCTAAAAATACCAATCCATATATTATAATATATAATACCAACATAGCACGGGCAATTCCTTGGAATGTCGAGTTATTAATCAATTTGTGATAAATGATCATGGAAAGTTCATTAAATTTTTCTCGCAGAGGTTTTACCAATTTACCATAGACAAGATCAGAAAACCAAGTACTCCCAGTATAGTTAGCAATTTTAACTTGTACTACACCTGTTAAATTATCATTTGGACGAACAACACGTACCCACAAAAAGCCAGTAGATCCAGCATTCCCCCTAAATGTTCTTTCTGCAGAAGTACCTGAAGTAGAGTCGCTGGGCACACCACTTTCCTGAATCAAATACTCTACTCTTATAGCGTCCAAATCTGCTTTACTTACGATTGCTAAAGCATTGCCTATTTCAATGTCCATTAAGTATCTTCCAAAATGGAGAAAATTCATAAATTGGTTAGGCTTTACAGTATTTAAATTACTTAAAAATTCTGTATGCCCCAAAATAGTTGACCAATCTTCCATAAACTGACTATAACCTTGGACCATACCGTTAATTAACCAGCTGGTATTAAATTCAAGATCTCCATCTATATCAGATTTATGGTAGAAAAAATCCTTACCAGTAAATGATGAGTTAACAAATTTTTCAGTAACCTCCTTTATAGTCGTACCACCAATTGCAAATTTCATCCCTCTGCCCTTATCATAATAACAAAGAGGGTTATTATCTTTTCCATTAGATGATTCAGCACAACTTACGAGATTTGTCTTATTAATATCAAATGCATTGTTATTAATCCGTCCTTGCATAGTTTTTGTGTTAGTTCCAAGATCCCAATATAAGCCTGGTGTACTACAATTTTCTGCATACTCTACTATTCTTGTTGTCTTAATCCCGTCAGCACAAAATTGCTGAGCATTACTGTATATTATTCTGTTATCTGAAATAGAACTTTGAGTATAAGCAACAACTAAACTATCTAGCGACCCTAGTTCTGCATTCATTTCTGATTTACTGCCAAAATATGAACCAGTCGAATCCAAAGTAATATTAATTACATCATCTTTTTTAACCGGAATTTTTAGACGCCCCTTAAACTTAAAATAATCTACATAATCTTTTACCCTATCTTGAAAAGTCATTTCTGGTACAGCTTGGTAACGCAGTAATACGCCATCTTTATAATGGTGAAAATCGGAAATATATTTGTCCTGATTATAGTCGTATTTTTGAATAAATACCTGAGGCTTCTCAAACCTAGGATCCACTCTATATAATACCTTATACTTTGAAGGTCTTGGTAAAACTCCTTTTGTTGACCACTCTATCTGAAGCAATTTACCTTCACTAACATTAGTCCCAACTGGTATCCATTTACCACTACTATCTAAATCCAAGGAAGCAGAAGATTGATGAATACCAGAAAACTGAGGCACTTCTAAACATGAAGGAATAATCAATTTAATAGTGTCAAATGTAGAATTCATCCAGCCAAATCGAGAATCATCATTCGTAGCAGATGCATTACTATGCACGCTCCAAACAATTAATACTAAAATTAGCCGAACAAGTTTCATATCATTGTACTATTTGCTTATCATTACCTAGAGATCTTCATTTTCACTATTATCACTTACCTTCGCTTTAATACCAGACCTTTCTATCTTGTTAATCTCAGTGCCCTCTGACGGGGGCCCAGCTTTATTTAGCTGATTAGACATTGACTCAAATTTTGCCACCATTTTCTTAACCATTCCAAGTGGTGGGTCTGTTTTTATATTTGAAGTTCCTACACCTTCTGACATAGGTACCCCTTCTCCTCCAGAGCCTTCCTCAATACTAATGTTCCCTCCTCCTTCAGAACGTGATCCAAACGTTAACCCCTCTCTCGCCTTTGCATCTGAAGAAGGATTATCAGCTCCTTCTCGGCCTCCAATTTGTATTCCAGATGTTTTAGCTTGTGTGGTAGAGGCAGTCCTCTTCCACGCAGCGCTCTCTTCAGCCTTACCAGAACTTG
Organism: Rickettsia typhi; assembly: GCA_945875975.1. GTDB lineage: Bacteria > Pseudomonadota > Alphaproteobacteria > Rickettsiales > Rickettsiaceae > Megaera_A. The sequence continues at coordinate 34,742 of CAMCMD010000003.1, read as the reverse complement.
CAGAACTAGAAGACTGTGATGCACTTGGATCAGACGGGGAATCAGAATTTGGTCCTGTCTTAGGAATCTCAGGCTTGCTCCCCTCCCCTTTCTCCACATCATGTCTATTCCCGGACTCTAAAGGAGCTTTTTTATCTCCTTTTCTCATGCTTTCAAGTCTTGCTCCAGCTTGTTTCTTCATTTCCGCTCTTGACTCTGCATCTAGACCAACTTTTTTCAGCATAGAGTTTTCTGCTGCACCAGACATTGCTTGACCCATTCCTGTCGCCGATGGCCCACCGACGCCTCCAGCTATACGACCAACTATGCTAGCAGAAAAATCAATATATCCCCATAGACAATATGCGAGCATCAGTAATACAACCATATTCTGCATACTTAGTCCCATTTGGCTGCTTCTATGGTCAAAACCCCAAGGAGCAAACCAGTTAAAGCAAAATAACTCAACGTCAAGGAATGCTGGTGAAATCCCGGGAATAGTAGGGAATGGGATTTTGATAGGAATGGCACATTTCCAGCACACACTATAGCCAATCACATAGTCTAGATAGATAGTAAATAGCTGAGTTAAAATTATAATACCTGCAAGCATAATTATAGGTTCAAGCATATATCTGAATGTAAATTTAACCCAGTTATCAAAAAGATGCCTTGTCTTCTCGAATAATATGAAGGTTAAGAATAGAGGGGAAATTCCAATTAATACTGCTATAGCCATATAAGCCATTAAGTAAATTGCAATTGCCCTAAATAGCACTATAATAATTATCCCAATACATACGATTATAAGGATAAAATATAATACACCATTTAAGCCCATTGCTGGAAGGGCCATAATCTGAGCTGCAAAAGTGGAGCTTAAGAATATTTTTGTCATTACCTCATTCATAAACATCATCGGGTTAGAAATACTTGTACTTCCACTGAACAAACTATACCCAGACATATTTGCAATAATTGTATCAGAAAACTCTGTGGTAAAATCAAAGACATAAGTATTAAAAAATTCAAACGTAGAATCATTCATCAACCCAGATACAAACGCTATTTTTACTATCCTCATTACCAAGTCTGTTTGACTAATTTTCACCATTCCAAGCAAGAACATCATGCCAAATGTCATTATATATAGAATGAGTATAGCCTTAATATAGGTAAAGAAATTCGTGCAATTTCCTTCTCCGCCAAGGCCCTTATAACAAGTCATGTTTTTAAAGATAGTTATTGCTGCACCTTTAATTTTTCCTTTAAATCCTTCAAAAAATGGCCCGAGCACGTCTCTATAAAAACCACCTCTTTCAACCTCTGTAAAAAACTGAACCTGATATTGACCAAAGCTATCTTTATAATCATTAGGATCGTTCTTGATCTTCATCCATAAATAGCCTTCATTATTCCCTGGCGCAGTAATACTACCCGAGCCATTGGCATCAAGCAGAAGATTTCCTGTGCTCAAACCAGTCATATCGTTATTCGGGTTCTTGCCGTAACTTGCGATTATATATTGCACCGCACCACGCCCTTCTAGAGTATCATTATATACATTTCCATTTGTTCGACGACATTTTGTCTGTTTTACACTCAGTACATAGCCTCCAGTGTTATCAGCAAATTGGCCGTCATGGTCATGGAATCTATACTGCAGATAGCCGACATCGCTACCCGTATAAATAGTGTTCATTATAATTTGTTGACTATCCGAACCGTTCAATAAGGATCCTACGCTAGTGCTACCCGTATTGCTTGCATCGCTTATTGCGTGTTGGGTGTCTGAACTGTTTAAATACGATTGATCATTACCTATTGCCGCAAATGAATAACCATTTCCTAGATTTTGCTTGTTAGATGGATTTAGATTCGAATCAACCCTATATAAGAGTCCAGCAGCGTTATCTGCAGAAAACCAAAAATACTTCTCGTTTTTATATGCTCCATTCACATAATCATGTTCAGTTGCACAATCCCTATTGAAATTGGTAAATAACGCATTAATATTATTAGACCAAGGTGATGTATACTTTCCATCGTCTCTGTATGGCTCTGGCGCTACACCGTTCACATTTCTATAACACGCACACCAATCACACTCCCAATCTCCAGAAACACTATGACAAGTATCCCTATCATTAGGCCAATAACTTAAATGTAAACTTCTAGTATAACAATCACAACCACATTCATAACACTGCACAACATATTCACATCTATCAACATATGGTGACGAAGCATTCCAAAGAGAATAGCGTCCACAAATAGGGCTATACTCTCTTTTTCCCTCACGGCAATCAGCACTAACATTTCCTTTTTGAATTGAACTATAAACACTAGAACTAGCAGATGAAGTTTTTTTATCCCTCTGAAGAGTGACAATTACCTTATCGTTCTTGAAGATCTGTGTTAAATTCCTCCATTCATTTGTTTGGGCATTAAAAATTAATGTGGCCGGAGCAGTAACTCCATCTTCGACCCTTGGAATTTCAATTACTCCTCCACTAATATCTAAGTTTGAGTTGCTTTGTAAATTGTATCTAGGAACATAAGCTTTGCAAAGACTTATATCTCCTTTTAATGTAAATGTAACTCTCTGACCAGAATTAACTCTTAAATTTGTATTTAACCACTTACCATAAGTACTTGGATCAAGATTAGTCGCGGCGCCAGTTGTTTCAGAGCTAAGCGCGGTATAATTAGCATTAGCTTTTAGCACAACTGTATTAGTTAACTTATCAGAACTTGATACAGAACCATCGCCAGCAAAATTATATCTATATAAACAACCATCGGTTAAGTCCATTCCACCCATTATTGCAATAATCCATAAAACGATACAGAGTAATATTGCTACCAATGTTAGAGTTCCTATCATAACCAATTTACTTTTTTCCATCAACCGCCTCCCCCGCCACCGCCAGTTGAGACTGAATCACTCGCTCCGCCGCCTCCACCTGTTGACATTTTATCGGAAGCCCCTCCTTCCCTTTTTTTATTAGATGATGTATCTTTCGTAGCGTCATCTACCGCTCCCTTCTTATCTCCAGTTTTAGCTTTTATGATAGCTGACGCAATATTTTTAGCCTTATCTATTATTGCATTTGGGTTGGCTGTCACTGCGGCCATATTTACACCACTTACCAAATCAGAGGCAAATTCATTCACTGACTGTATGAAGTAATAAAATACAATGACAAACATAATCACGTATAACAAACTAAGAGCTATATTTAAGTAATCATTAATTTTTGGAATCTCAAAAAGTATTAAAATTTTCTTTTCCCATCCATGACCAAGTGAGTACTTCATTAACTTATAGCCCATGCTTGCTTCACATTTCTCTGCTTCAACCGCTGGTAGCCTTAATTCAAAGGTACTAAAATTATATTCTCCTGCTGAATAGTCATGACGTTTATACTCGCAATTTCCATAAATCGCAGAGTCATAAACCGTAAGCAATAAGGCAATAAATCCTCCAATAACGGCCGGTTGCAATGTGCATGAAATAACAAGTTTTAACCACGAGTCAAAATAACCCTTTGTTCGTTCAAACAATACCATCGGAATAAAGATTGGGGATATATATGCAAGCGCATACAATGTGACCATACAAACTAAATAAGCTGTCAAAAAATATAACAATACCGACATAAATACGATAGCAAAAACCATCCCCATCATCACTATAATGATATTACCAGCCATGAAGAAGCCAAACATAACCGTAAAGAACGTTAAGGAGCCAATTTCTCCTAATGCATCTATACCATTATCCCCAGGATCTCCCCAATTAATTGCCGACCCCGCATTACCAATATTATTGCCCGTTTCGACCAATGATCCAATCATTGTGCCCATATTGTAAAATAGCTGCATTCCTAAGTAATACCCAATGCGACAATCTATAGCATCCCATATTTTGTAAAACTCATACCCGGTTTCATACTTTGTTCTGTCAAAATTACATAAACCTTGTGAGCCACCAGCTAAAAAGACATACTCCGTAAAATTAGAAGTTAATTCTACCAATATTGGTAATGCAAATTCCGTCATACCATTATGTTGTACTTCTCTACCGTACTCTATGGTCTTGGCACCAAGCCCAACAGCAAAATAACTCACTAAGAGAAATTTCATTAAGAATAATGCTATTTTATTTAGATGCACATATTCACCATTCATTACTATTTGAAAACCGTAAACCATAACATAAAGAATTAGCGCTCCCCTTACAGCCATCTTCATAGCATTCTGAAATTCTGGGAAAGGCCTTAGCATGGTAAAAGTAATATCATCTTCAAAAGCGGGACATTCATTACCAACGTAAAATACTTTGTTCAAAGTATCTCGTAAGCAATGAATAGTAAGGCCAGAAAAACTTAAAATAGACTGACTTTTACTCCGCCCATCGTAGCAAGACTTACCCAGAGTTCGACAAATCTCTTCAACTTGTGCACCAACAACACCGGTTGGTGCTTTGTCTCGGCACATAACAGGCATCATTCCTCTTGAAGTAGGCATAACCAAACATACTTCATTTTCAACTACAGCAACGGTTAACTGAACGTTAGCTAGAGACGGTTTCCCTGTGATATCGGTATTAGCGGTTAAACTCCCGAGAACAGCAGTGTCTCCTATATTCATAGTTACAGGTGTACACACAGGATTTGCAACTTGATTTTTTATACAGAATTTAAGTTGACTACCAGCTGCTAGACAAGCGTCCACAACATGAGTTTTCATATCTATATTTTTCTGAATAAAACCATAAGCAGTATCGTTTATTAAATAATTTGTTGTATCCAAACTAGGCAAAGCAGAACAGCTTTCACCAAAGGTATTTGCGTATGTATTGCTAGTTCCCACTAACATCACAATACTCATAAATATTATTTTTATAAAACTGAATATTACTTTCATTCACTCCCCTCATCCGATCCAGACGATCTGGCCTTGGGAACAGGCATCTTTCCTTTTGAACCATCATCACCCGACTCTTCACCTTTTACAGATGTAGACGAAGCCTTAGATACATCAAATCCACTAGTCAAGCTACTTGCAGCACTACCTCCCATACCTTGTATTTTTTGGCCAATCTTAGCTGCCATTTGTTCTTTTCCGCCACCTCCGCCACCGGTTGACATTTTATCGCTGGCTCCACCGCCACCGGTTGACATCTTATCGCTGGCTCCATCACCACCGGTTGACATCTTATCGCTTGCCCCACCTCTACCGGTGGACATCTTGTCACTGGCTCCCCCTCCTCCAGCTGATGCTTTATCACCACCTGCAGCTCCTCCTGCTGCAGAAGCTGCTGCCATCCCAGCTTTATAGAGTGTTTGGGGTTTTATTGCCATGTTGCCAATGGAAACGCCTTCCGTCATATCTGCAGCGAATTCTGCTAAACTTTCACTAAAATGATACATTAAATAAAGAGTAAAACATGCTGTAAGCAAAGCGAGTACAAGTTTTTTTATCTTCTCAAAAAGAACCTCAACCATTTTAAAGAACATCCCCGGAGATGCGTCAATAGCATCTAAGAAATCAAACCTTTTTTTATCCTCTTTGCCAGAAGCATCTTCTATCCAAGGCATAACTGCGTTGTCCACAAGTGATTGGCCAGTATCAAATAAAAATTGGAATGGGTTGTTAAGAATAAATCCTAAGCTGTTCTTACATCCATCAATCTCATCTTGATCCGCATAGCTTTGGCTCCATTTCTGGTCCACATAAAAATACCTTGCGCTACGATTATCTAGAACATTAACACTCGTTGGACTTATCATGCCCATTTGTATGGTAGTTTTAGGTCCAGAGTATGTAAAATCTGTATAGGTGTACTTGCATGTTCCATAAAAGCCAAAGTCATAAACTGAAAGCATTGTAGTCATAAATACTATCGCAACCATAGGTTGTAACATGAAGGAAATTAGCAATTTAAGCCACGCTTCAAAATATCCTTTTGTATAGTTAAATAAGTATAGGGGTACAAAAAGCGGAGCCAACACTCCAAGAATAACAATAGAAATCATACATACAACGGTTGCATTAACTACAAACGCCCCAACTGAAATCACTAATAATGGATACATTAGCGCCAAAGACACGAGCTGCATGTACCCAGAAATAATAGCTGGAATTAACAAATAAATATATGGAGGTATTGGAAAACTAAGTATATCAAGCTTTGAGAAATCGTGATTTCTTGTAGCGTTTTCCACCATCAATGTCTGAATTGCATCTAAACCTAAATAGTGGCTAATTTTACAATCTAAAGAATCCCAAAGCTGCAAGTGACGCAAATTACTAGGATATTCTACGTTTGTAAATTTACATAACTCTGACGGGCTAGCATTAATAATCCAACTAGCAAGCTGAGTCATTCCATCTAGCAGAAAGGGAAAAGCCCATTGAATCATGCCGTCCATTCTATCTAAGTCATTTCCACTTCCTGGATTTATATTTATTCCCACCGAAAAATAAACTACAAAAAGAAATTTTATAACAAAATTAACCAATTCAGATTTGGGGGGTACATCCCCTGCTAAAACTATTTTGAATCCGAAGAAAATAACATAAATCGTCAACAACGCACTCACGGTTAAATGCATTTTCTTTTGAAATTGAAATAATGAGCTCGTGGTTCTAGAATTACTTCCTAAGACAAGCTTTACATCATCAAAGCTACAAACTGCTGTACTAATCATTAATTTTGCAACCATCTCTTTAACGCACTCAATAAGCGGGCCAGTCATAACAATTGCCGCTTTTGAATTGCTGTAGGCTCTTTGATAGCACCCTCCCATGTTGCCACACGTTGTTAGAGATGTAAGCTTCGCTAGATCGCTCCTTCCTTCTGGACTCATATCGAGAAAATCAGCGTAAATAGATACCGGAAAAGGTTCTTTTATATATTTGCAGCCAATGGGAATCCATCCTCCAAAACCGGCTGTGGCTACACACATTTTGTCTTTTTCTTTAATTACTTTCCATGGAAACACTGGAATTATACCAATATCAACCATCATACCTTGGTCACCTTCGCGGGTATCACGATGCATCTCGTGATATGATTCTTTAGGAAGATTCCATGCCTGAAGTATATCATCCCAAGGATCTTTCCCCGTAAACAGCGCCTTTGCTATTGCTACGGCAGTATTCGCTATAGCTCCAATTCTAACCGCAGCCAATTTAATGTTATTACACATTCCGAAGCTAAGTTTTTGATCATTAAAATCAATTCTATTGCCTCTATCACAGGCTCCAGGAAAAAGCTCTTTATCATTTATTGTTACACGTAAAAAAGTATTAGCATATAAACCTGGTGATACAATATTCGCTACAAGAAAAGTAAAAAATGAAGCCGGAATACATGTATGAGTAAATTCAGAACGTAATAAATTTCCAATACCTTGAGTTTCACAAGTTAGGCCGGTCAACGTATCCAAAATAGTATCAAGTACGTCTTTTGCCTTAGCCGGACGGGCCGTTCCAACATTAATAAAAACAAAAATAGTAAAAAAAATGATAAATTTAGAACAAACCTTTGGTAAAAAATCACGATAGTCGACTATTAGCATTAGATGCTTTAATTTATCCAATAGTGTATTTTGACAAATTCTGCTCATCAACCTAATGATTTTACTTCTTCATAAAAAACTGGCAACCATTTTTTGGGATCGCTTCCGTGCTTTTCAATAATTTTATCAAGCAATACAACAGTTTCTGCTCTTCCCGAAAGCACGTTAACAATATTACTCATACCCGCCAGATTTACTTTTGCTATAACTGCATTCACTCCTTGTTTTATCAAGAAATATCTTGAAGCAGGGTCAGTAGTTTTTATCAACGTATACTCTCGTTGAGATAGCATAAATGCCGTTCTATAAACATCTGTAGCTTTAAGGTTTGGAAGAAAAATCTGAGTCGCCGTTTGCTGAATTAGAGTATCGCTAATCTGGCTCTTAGTTGCATCCTCGACGCTCTGGGTTGCAAAAATTACAAAAGTATTCAGTTTACGCAAAACTTTCAACCAATCCTTAATTTTCGGAGCAAATACTGGGTTATCTATCAAAGCCCACGCCTCATCCAATACAATCATTGTTCTTGAGCCATCTAAAGAAATATTTATCCTATGGAAAATATATAAAAGCACGGGCGCAAGAGATAACGGATCTTTTAATAGCTCAGCCATCTCAAAACCAAAGACCCTTGATATTCCAAGATCAATTGAGTCTGTTTCATTATCAAATATTCTTGCGTGCAAACCTTTACCGTACCACATTTCCATTCTACTAGCCAATGAACCCGGTACTGCCATTCCAAGAAATGGCGCTATATTATTAAGCTTTCGGTCTCTTCTATCCAAACGATAATTACCATCAATTGCCTGTGTAAGGACTTTAATATCCTCGGCATTTAATGATTCGCCATGTGAAGTCACAAGCGTTTTTAGCCAATCAAGCAGGAATGACCTATTTTCTCCTGTATCTGGTAATTGCAGTGGATTAAATCCGCAGTTTTCCCCTGGATCAATAATGGTATAAACGCCGTCTAGCGCCCGAATAAAAATTTCTGCACCTCGATCTTTATCAAAAAAGAATGTTCTTGGCCTAAATTTCTGAGCCTGAGCACAAAGAAAGTTCATAAGGACAGTTTTACCAGCTCCAGTAGGGCCAATAATCAAACTATGACCTACGTCACGTACATGAAAATTAAAATAAAAAGGTGTACCTGATGTAGTATCCAGTACAGTTACATATTCTCCCCAATGGTTACCATACATACGCCCAGGGGGGTAATTATGCATAGACGCAAACCCAGCTAAGTTCAAGGTGTTAATTGTTGATTTTCTTATAATATAACTTAAATTACCAGGTAATTGACCCCAATAGCTTGGTTCCATATTAACTCGCTCGCGCACAGGCTGCATACCACAATTTGACAACTCTACAGCCGCCATAGATAGAGTATTTTCAAGGGCTTTCAGGTCTCTATCTATACAGAGTAATGAGATATGGTGTTCACCAAAACCAATATCACCACTCATCGCCATATCTAGAGCTTGAGAGATCTCAGCAATTTGAGAGACCGCCTTATCTTCAGCTTGAATCATTCGATTCTGTTGCAGCTGCATTTTATTAATAGCAATTGTCCTATTAGAAAATCTAAAGCTCTGAGTCATGATAAACTCAAACGGCATTTGCAGAAATCCATCAAATACTCCAGCCGAAGTACTTGGGCCATACTCAAGTATACTCACTATACCAGCAAATTTTTTACCCTTAGGCCCCCTTGACTCAATTGAGCGAGAACCAAAAAACAATCTATTTGTTGGCAAATAGTCATCTAAAGAATTTCTTGGAACCATCATCGGACTAGAATCACCACAATTTATAATAGTGCCTAGAAATTCACTGATTTCACAAAAAATACCATCTTTGGTTTTTTTTACTCCAAGCAGCTCTGTATCATAATCACGCAGAGTGTTGACTACCCTAGTGGTCATTTCTTGCATACTTTCATGCATCTCGCGCATATCATTTTCCCAAGCTGCTTTATTAGATTTTTGACGAATTTTGGTAAATAGATATTCAATAATCGCTGCACCTTGTTTATCTGGCTCATATAAGATACTAACATAAAGCTCATTGAAATATGAATCAGATGAAGAGTTTTTTGCTTGCCACTCTCCTTCTAAATAACTAATAAAATCTTTAGAGGTTTTAACAGTGGGATCAATACTATACTCACTATTTCTTTGCATCACAGCTTTGCGACGACGAATTGTATGAAAATATAAAGTAACATTACCTGAAGCCATGTTCTTAAGCAGAGAATTTCTAATGTTTTTGCGGATGTCTAAATCGCTATCATCTGCTGTCTCAAATGAAAAACCACCTACTTTTATCACCTGTAACAAGCCATTGTTTTTAGTTAAGATGGTATTTTTATCCCAATGACCTTTGTAAGGAATAAAATGAGATACTGGCTTTTCTCTTTTTGCGTATTGTTCCTTAGCCGCCGCAGTTTTCGTTAATTTAAACATAAATCTTATACTCTAAATACTATAGGAGTTGGCTCCATAATATGACTTATTTGGGCACTGATTACACTTTCCAGCATAATTGAGATACAATTCCATAAATCTAGGCTCTTTAAAACAAAGCAGATAACCTACCATATGGACTACAAGGGCAATAAAAATTATGTAAACGCTGGATTTTTGAATAAAGATACTAACTGAAACCATCATATTAAGCATAGCATATTGAATACTAACTCCAAAAATCATTGAGGGCCTTGTCAAACCGACGAATAAAGGATCTGTAGCAAGTTGTCCTGACATATTTTTCTCCTTAAAAACGATATTTAGTATAATGCGTACATGCATAGTCTAATTGAATTTGGCTAGGCAAATCAAACCTATAATATTAAAGAAGGAAATAATTTCTTAATAAGGGGTAATGGAGCACCATCTTGCTCCAGAAGCATCAATTTAGGTTGCAGCAATGTAGTAGTATACTTCAATATCATTTTGTAAAAATTCATAACAGCTTCTTACTAAGCTACATGAGTATTTGTTGAAGATGATATTATAGATAATAGTACCACCACCATGAGTGATGACGGAAACATAATCACTGTTACAGGAGACGTCGATCATTACCACGAGGGCTGATACCCGTATACTACCAACTGCGTATTGGGTTAATCGTTGCTAAAGGTCACAAAACGCAACATAGATTAGGGGCCTAGTAAAATTTACGGCTGACATACTTATTATATGATTGCTAAATTAATAATCATTTTATCCAAAGAGTCAAAGGGTTAGGATGAGAAGAATCTTCTAGTAAAAATTGTAAAGCAATAATACTCCTAACCACAAACCATACGAATATCATCATATATAAAATGGGACCAATAAAAATTAGAGTTGTAATCATTGCAACAAAAATTCCAAGCAAACCAAAACCAAAAGTTCTGAATGCAAAAATATAGTGACTGCGCCACCGCTCATCATTATGATTCATGTTTGCAAACGCAAACACTACGCCTACCAATGGTAAGATTGGAATAATTATCCCTCCTAAATACAATATATAAACAAGAATCAGATTCTTTTTTCCCGGCTCAATATACTTTTTTATTTCCTCATTCATATAAACCCACTAATCCTTCAAACTTTTTATTACCGCACCAAGTATACTACCATGTTTTATATATTCTACTTCATTATCAGTATAAATTTGTAATGTCGCATCGATAGTTTCATTATTGCCATCAGCTTTTTCTATCAAACACTTAATCTGTTCATAGGGCTTAATATCATCCGTGATACCCAAAATACTTATCTGTTCATCACCTTTTAAACCTAGACTTTTCCATGTGACTCCAGAGTTAAAAGAAATAGGCAATACACCCATCCCTACTAAATTTGAACGATGAATACGCTCAAATGTTTCTGCTACAACAGCCTTTACACCTAGTAAACTAGTTCCTTTTGCAGCCCAATCACGAGAAGACCCCGTACCATATTCTTTACCCGCAAAAATTACAAGTGGCACTGATTTCTTTTTGTATTCCATAGCTGCATCATAAATACTCATCTGTTGCCCGGTAAGATGGTTAATAGTAACACCCCCTTCCACTCCCTCGCATAATAGGTTTTTAATCCTTACATTAGCAAAAGTGCCACGCATCATAACTTCATGATTTCCCCGCCTGGAACCATAAGAATTAAAGTCTGCGGATAAAATTCCATGACTCATTAAAAACTGGGCAGCTGGACTTGTTTTACTTATCGAGCCCGCTGGTGATATATGATCAGTTGTAATTGAATCACCAAATAGGGCTAGAAGTCTAGCATTCTTAATATCACTAAGCGATACTTTTGGCTTAGCTATATCTACAAAATATGGAGGATTGTTTATATAGGTAGATGGTTTCCAATCATAAGTTTGGCTCTCAATTGCTTGAATATTCTGCCAATTTTTATCCCCGTGGAATACGTCTTTGTATTTTGCCGCAAACATGGATGGCGTAACAGAAGCGTTCATATACTCCTTTATTTCTTCTTGAGTAGGCCAAATATCTTTTAGGAAAACTTTTTGTCCAGTAGCCGTGGTGGCAATTGGATCTTTATCTAAATCTATATCGATACTACCAGCTATTGCATAAGCAACGACTAGCGGCGGGGAAGCAAGGTAATTTGCCTTTACGAGGGGATGAATTCTACCTTCAAAATTTCTGTTACCCGAAAGTATTGAAGCTACTGTAAGCTCCTGATCCTTTATTGTTTTCTCAATCTCCAATTCTAAGGGTCCAGAATTACCAATACACGTTGTGCAACCATATCCAACTAAGTTAAATCCTAAATTATCAAGATATCTATCCAACCCGCTTTTACTCAAATATTCTGTAACTACTTGGGAACCTGGCGCTAGAGAAGTTTTTACCCATGGCTTAGATTTTATACCAAGTTTACTAGCTTTTTCGGCAACAATACCTGCTGCGATCATTACAGATGGGTTAGATGTATTGGTACAACTTGTAATTGCAGCTATTACAACATTACCATGACCTATAGAATATTCTCCTTTACCTACTTTATGTTTTTGTTTTATATCAGCATTTGTTGTAAAAGTTGGCAATGCTTCAATAAAGTTATTTTTCATATCTGAAAGCCTAACTCTATCTTGAGGACGCCTTGGACCAGCAAGTGATGGCTCCAAATTATCCATATTTAATTCAATAACATCAGTATATACTGACTGCTGATCCTCTCTCCAATAGCCTTGAAGTTTTGTATATTCCTCTACTAGTTTAACCCTGTGCTTATCACGCCCTGTAAGCTGTAAGTATTTTAAAGTCTCATTATCTACAGGAAAAAATCCACATGTAGCACCATATTCAGGGGCCATATTTGAGACGGTAGCTCTATCTGCTAGAGATAATGAATCAAGACCAGGACCAAAAAACTCAACAAATTTACCTACCACCCCCTTTTTACGCAACATTTCAGTTACTGTAAGAACTAGATCAGTGGCAGTGATATTCTTAGCAACTTTTCCGATTAGTTTGAATCCAATAACTTCCGGGAGTATCATGGGTAAAGGCTGGCCCAGCATCGCAGCTTCCGCTTCAATTCCACCAACCCCCCACCCAAGGACTGAAAGTGCATTAACCATTGTTGTGTGGCTGTCTGTTCCAACTAATGTATCTGGGTAAGCAAACTTTCCTCTTTCCGTTTCTTCTACATGAACTACTTGTGCCAAGCATTCTAGGTTTACTTGATGACAAATACCAGTTCCAGGCGGAACAACTCGAAAATTTTTAAAGCTTTTTTGGCCCCATTTTAGAAATTCATAGCGCTCATTATTGCGCTCAAATTCTTTTTGAACGTTCTGAGCAAATGAGTCGCTCTTCCCATAAGAATCAACTTGAACAGAATGATCAATTACTAAATCTACTGGTATTAGTGGATTTATTTTTAATGGACTCCCTCCCAATCCTTGCATAGCATCACGCATCGAAGCGAGGTCAACTATTGCCGGAACTCCAGTAAAATCTTGCATTAAAACTCGAGCTGGTAAATAGTTTAATTCATCTTCAGAAGTCTTGTTTTGAAGCCATGTTTTAAAAGATTGTATCGAGGCACCATAGCCATGTCTTAACACATTTTCTGCTAAAACCCTAAGACAATAAGGCAATTTTTCTAGAGCGAAACCATTATCTGATGCAGCTTTTTTTATATCAAATATATTATATTCTATTCCATCTAATTTAACTTTTTTAGCATACTTTGAATTAAAATCTATAGCCATAATAGAACTCTCCAAATATAAATTCATCACCTTGATAGTCTAGAACCGCAATTCCATAATTTCTTTGACTATATATCTCAATGATGTTAATTAAACTGAAGCGCAACAACAAGAAAATTCGTTGTTTTTATCTATAAATTTGTTACTAATAGTTTAATTAACCACTTGATTTTTATGTTATCATTACACTCTCTAGGATTTTCTATCAATGACGAGGAGCTCTTTCGAGAGATATCAATAAGTTTTCTTCCTTCTTCTATCATTTATTTAAAAGGAAAAAATGGAGCAGGAAAATCATCTCTATTAAGAATGATTGCTAGCGTTCAAAAACCTACTTCAGGCAAAATAACTTTTAGTAAAGATTCCCTGCCTATTGCAATGCTGAAAAAACCTTATTGTACCTATATTGGGCATCGTTATGCGATAAAACCAGAATTAACTGTATTTGAAAATATACATTTTTGGTCAAAGCTATATAACTCAGAAATTCTTGTTGATGCAGCAATAGTATATTTTGAACTACAAAATATTTTAAGTACTCGGTGCCTAGAACTATCTGCAGGAACCCAAAAAAAGGTAGCTCTTGCCAGATTAATAGCCTGCCAGTCTAAATTATGGCTTCTTGACGAAATTGACTCTAACCTGGATGAAGAAGCGAAAAAAAAACTTATGCATCTTATTATCTCACACGCAGATAATGGAGGAATAGTTTTTCTTGCTAGCCATAACGAGCCAGAAATAAAAACTGCACAAATTATTGATTTAAATGATTACAGTACAATTTGCAACTAGTCATATTAATTTTTCTCTAGGTAGTATTTGTTAGCATCTCTAAGATCCAACATTTTATAGTCTTGATTAAAAAACTTATTATTTTTATCAAGAGAATTAAGATAATCATAAGCCACGACAAAGCCTATTTCTGGCATCTTTACAGTAATTCCTTCTTTGAAATTAAGATTCCAGCGACGTTGGCCATATCTAACTGCTGATTTTACTTTTGAAGCTAAATTGGGATATTTGTTTAACTCATCAAGCAAAACTTGGGCGTAAATGTTTGCATCTTGGCCAACCACATGCAAAAGGCTTTCAAATTCCTGGCCAGTATAGGCAGAAATACGATTTCCTTCCGAGTCAATCAGATATAGTTTTTGCTCAAACTGCCAAATTGCAATCGGAGACCGCTCAACTACAGCAATGTATATTGTTGATGGTAATCTTCTCTCCACTACAGCAGCTTTTACCCACATATTTTCTTCTAATCGTTCTTTTACTGCCAAAATATCTATAGCAAAAATAGGAACTCCCTTATCTGCCATCAATGAATCTACTATTTCCTTTAGGGGAGTATTTTTTTGACCTTCAACTATTATATTTTCTAAAACAAAACCATAGTCCGCTGAGAATTTGAGAAACCAACTGTGAGTTAAACGCTTGTAATTATCAAATAGGCTAGTATAAAAAAATATAACCGCGAATACTACTATTAATAGCTTTAATAGCAATGCAAGTCGATTATAGTACGCCCAAAGTCTTCTCTTAAAAGAAATATTTGTTTTACCTGCAGTACGATTTTTTCTATTCATCATTTTTCGAATTGTGCAGATTCAAGGATTTGATCAACTAGTTCTACATAAGAAATCCCCTTAAGAGCTACTATCTCTGGGCACATAGACATTGAAGTCATACCTGGAAGAGTATTGGCTTCCAGCAAATAAAATTTGTCTTCTTTTTCATCATAGATAAAATCTACCCTCATTATGCCCGAATTACAATCAAAGACGCGACAAGCATACTCTGATATTTCCAAAATTTTATTATACGCTAGAGCTGGTAGAGGAGCAGGAAGTAAATGCTCGGAAAACCCAGGCCTGTACTTCACTTCATAATCATTGAAACGCTTGTCTTTTAACAATTTGATCTCGAGCGCTCCCATTGCAACTCCATTTAACACGGCAACTTGTACTTCCCTACCTTTTATATATTGCTCAACAATAATCTCATCGCCATATTCAAATTCATAGTTTGCAAAAACAAAGTCATCTTCTTCAAATATTATCTCAACACCAATACTTGATCCTTGCAACAAAGGCTTTATTACATACGGTCTAGGCATAGGGTCAGTTTTTATATTATCCGATTTTCTAACAAATATTGCCTCAGCAACGTTAATCCCGTTAGCTTTACAAATAAAATGAGATTTTTTCTTATTCAGCGCTATTGCAGAAGCAAGAACTCCAGGGCCAGTATATGGAATACGAAGAATATTTAACACTCCTTGCAAACATCCGTCTTCTCCATATGTACCGTGCAAGCCGTTAAATACTACATCAGGTTTCAATTTTTGTAAAACATAAGCAATGTCCGCTCCCATATCAGCAAACACTACAAAATGCCCAAGTTCAAGTAAAGAATTTACAATCCCATTGGAAGACATAAACGAGACTTCTCTTTCAGCAGACATTCCCCCACCAACCACAACTACAAATTTTTTATCACTAGCTACATTCAGTTTGAATTGATCAATTTCGTGACCATTTTTCTCTACATACTCATCAAGAATGATGCTATTCTTAAATGAACAGTCTACTATCTTCGATTTTGCAAAATAAATCGTATTAAATTTTTTCATTTCTTCCTATTCTCTTAATTTCCCACTTAAGTTCAATGCCGCTATGTTCCATAACTTTGCTACGAACAAATTCGCCAAGCATTTCTATATCATCTGCCGTAGCATTATCTTGATTTATTATAAAATTACAGTGTTTTGTAGACATCAAAGCACCACCTATTTTTGCCCCTCGAAGCCCAGCTGCGTCAATTAATTCCCAAGCTTTCTTTCCCCCCTCTGGATTAGCAAAAGTACTACCGCCAGTCTTCTCAGTGATCGGTTGCGTACTAGATCTTTTTTTATTAATCTCCTGCATCTTCAATTTAATTTCATCAGCATCTCCCAAGTCACCTCGGAATACTACCTTTGTATATATTAAATTTGTTGGTAGAGAATTCTTCCTGTAACCAAAACCTATATCTTCAACTGGAATTTGCATTTTAATACCTAGATTATCTAGCGCATAAACTGACTTTACTACGTCTTTAAACTCGAAATCATAAGATCCGGCATTCATTGCAACCCCTCCGCCAACTGTGCCTGGAATACCGACCAAAAACTCAAATCCTTTTATACTGTTAGCCTGAGCAAATTTTGCCAAATTAAAATTCAAACAAGCCGATCCAACTAAAAGATCTCCTTTGGGTAAGGTTTCTATTTCAGTAAAACCACTACCAAGCTTAATAACAACTCCTTCAATTCCTCGATCTCTAATAATTATATTTGAACCAGCTCCAATGATAGTAACAGGTAGCTTTCCATTATTTTGTTTCAAGAAATCTGCTATATCATCTTCATCGAAAGGTTTATATAACACATCAGCAGCCCCACCAACTTTAAACCATGTCAAATGAGCTAAGTTGTAGTTCTCTCTGTATTTCCCGCGAACAACTGGCAATTTCATAAAAGTCATTTCACTAGTGAATTTACTTTCAATTTTTCTGGAAGCTGATTGGCCCAGCTACTAATACTTCCAGCGCCCATCATTACAAACAAGTCTCCTTCTGCTGCAGTTGCCTTAATAATCGAAGGAATATCGCTATGATCTCTTAAGTATTTTGCATTACCACCTAGTTTTTGTATAGATTTGGTCAGATTTTCACCACTAATCTCCTCTATAGGCTGCTCACCAGCTGCATATACGTCCATAACGTAGATCTCATCAGCATCACTAAAACATTGCGAAAACTCAAGAAACAAATTCTCAAGCCTTGAATATCTATGAGGTTGAAAGATAGCAATTACGCGGGCATCACGACTATCTGCAATAACTCGAGCAGTCGCTAAGGTGGCAGCAACTTCAACGGGATGATGCGCATAATCATCAATTATTTCTGCACCCCTATATTGCCCCACTCGGGTGAAGCGCCTTTTAACTCCTTGAAAATCCTTAAATCCGTTCTTGATTACTTTTATCCCAAAATCAAGCTCGATACCAACAGCAATCGCTGCTAATGCATTAAGTACATTGTGCTTTCCTGGAGTTGGAATTGTTATGTGTTCTATTGTTGTCATGCCGACTGAATTTGGCAATTGAAATTTAATATCAAATGTTGAAGAATAAGTATCAGATTTAATATTATACGCTATAACATGAGCATCTGTTGACTCAATTCCATAAGTTATAATTCTTCTTTCTGTTACTTCTTCCACTAGTTTCCGAACAACTGAATGATCAATACAAGCAACGCCAAAACCATAAAAAGGTAAATTTCTGAAAAAGCTTTTAAATGCTAATATTAAAGTGTCAAAATCCTTATAGTAATCCATATGCTCAGGATCAATATTAGTGATAATACCTATCGTTGATGGAATTTTAATAAACGTTGCATCTGATTCATCTGCTTCTACTACCAAATAATCGCTTTTTCCTAGATATGCATTTGTACTACGGTTGTTGATTATCCCACCATTAATTACCGTTGGATCAAGACCAGCCGCTTCAAATAAACAGGCAACGAGCGAAGTAGTAGTAGTTTTTCCGTGTGATCCAGATATTGCTACTGAGCACTTTAAACGCATTAATTCAGCAAGCATTTCTGCCCTTTTAATTACGGGAATCTTAGTTTCTATTGCCGCTACAACTTCAGGATTATCAGGCTTTACCGCAGAGGAGATAACAACATACGATACATTACTTACATTTTGCTTTTCATGCCCGATTACAACTCTAATCCCTTTTTCTTGAAGCCTTTTGGTGTTTTGACTTTCCGATAAATCGGATCCTTGCACTTTGTAGCCAAGATTATGCATGATTTCTGCTATTCCACTCATACCGATACCACCAATACCGACAAAATGAATGGTATCGAGCGTTCCTCTTTTTCTCTTCAGTTCAAGTAGTAACATCGGCTACAGCCCTCATAAATTTTTGATTCTTACCCATCTCAGATTAAATAGCCCGCAATCTTAAAGACAAGAGGTCCATAAAATTCGTTGTACCTTTAAATAATGAGCTTGGTATAATATCGGTCAATATTAACTAGTAATTACGGCGAATGCAACTGCAAATGGCTGATCATCCGATAAAGAAACATGGATATCATATTCATTAATTCCTGCATTGTTTCTAGAATCTATTTGTACCTTAGGTGCTCCCAATTCATTGGCAATAACAGCAATATCAACAAAGGATAAGTGCTCTCCTATACCTATACCAAAGGCTTTTGCTATCGCTTCTTTTGCCGCAAATCTTTTAGCTAAATAACCTAGTTTCTTATGCTCTGGTAAGTTCTTAAAGGCTGCTATTTCTAGTGCATGAAAATTTTTACTTAGGAATTTATCCCCGTATTTTTTGAATATAGCTTCTATCCTCTTAATGTTTACTATGTCAGTGCCAACACCAATTATCTTTCTAATTTTCAACAAACAACTCTAATATCATTAAATTATAGTTACAAAATAAACTTGATAATCTTCCAAGTAAAGCTAATCCTTAATATTTAACCCTAATTATTTACCTATAATCCAGTCATACCAAATCTAAGCCTGATGCCAATACCAAATTTTTTTCTGGAATCGTAGTTTCCTAAAACATATAACTACTTGGTAACGGTTGTTCACTAGACCTCTTTCCAAACTCGCTACAGATGAGGAATTTATAGGAGAAGCCGGAGAGCGCAGAACCGCAACGTACTTTAATGTACGTGAGGATTCAAGCACCGAATCAACGCATAAATTACCATCTGAAGTAGGGTTTCGAAAGAGGTCTACTTTACGTAACCCGTTTTGTTGTAGCACTATCTTTTTTTAATATTTTGCTCTTTGAATGTGCTGCACTACTTTTTTGGTCTTAAGCGAGTTAATAATTTTTTCAATATGAGTTACTGAATCAACTTCAATATCAAAATTCATTTCAAAATAATCTGGATTACGACTAGTGATTTTAAAATTGATAATATTGCCTCTATTTCTGGCGATTTCAGTTGAAACTACGGCCAAACCGGCAGTTTCGTTTAAAAGTACTAAATTTACTCTACAAACAAAGGGGATATTGGAAGAGTTACTATCCCATGTCAGATCAATTATACGCTCAGGCATTCCAGCAAAATTATTCAGCATTTCACAATCTGAAGTATGGATAGTCACTCCGCTTCCAGTATGTATAACTCCTGCAATCTTATCACCAGGTAAGGGGTGACAACATTTTGCATAGTGCATAACCATACCCGAAATAAGACCTTTAATTGGAACAGAATTATCTTGTTTATTCTCAGGGGTTTTTTTCCGACCAAACTTTAGCAGTGATAGTGTAGAGCTTAATTTACTCTTCTTCGGTTGTACTTGTGTTATAACTTCTTCTCTCGTAATTGTTCCCTCGCCAATTGCAAAGAAAAGATCCTCTTTGGTTTTATCAAAAAACTTAACGGCAATATCAATAGCTTTGGATTCATCATCAATAGATGCTACTTTGAAAGCTTTGCTGATGATATTATGACCTAATTTGACATATTGATCGTATTGCTGAGCACGAATTACTTTCCTAATTTCTGCTCTTGCTTTCCCAGTGATCACAAATTTTTCCCATGACTGAGAAGCTGTTTGATTCTTAGAAGTAATTATTTCTACTTGATCTCCATTCAAAAGCTGAGTCCTAAGTGGGACAATTCTGCCATTAACTTTTGCTCCGATACACGAATTTCCAATATCCGAATGTACCATATACGCAAAATCAACTGTCGTTGCTCCATTAGGCAAAGCTATAAGTTTGCCCTTGGGAGTAAAACAAAATACCTGATCATAATACATTGCGAGCTTAGTGTT
This sequence comes from Rickettsia typhi, assembly GCA_945875975.1. Classification (GTDB taxonomy): domain Bacteria; phylum Pseudomonadota; class Alphaproteobacteria; order Rickettsiales; family Rickettsiaceae; genus Megaera_A. The sequence continues at coordinate 14,051 of CAMCMD010000003.1, read as the reverse complement.
TTGTATAAACTCATCTGGAGCTGCCTCTTTATCCAAGATTGAAAGCAACTCTCTGATCCAAGCATATTTCTTGCCATCTGCATGATCGATGTGCCCCTGTTTGTATCGCCAATGAGCTGCCACCCCAAGCTCAGCAACTTCGTGCATTTCTTGAGTTCGAATCTGTATCTCGATTTTCTGCATCAGCGGACCAATTACCACCGTATGAAGCGATTGGTATCTATTATTTTTAGGAATACTGATGAAATCTTGAAAATTATCTGGCACCATTTTATAAGCACCATGAATTATCCCCAAAGCGCGATAACAATCTTCAACTGAATCCACAATTACTCTAAATGCTACAATATCAGACAGCTGATCAATGCCAACATCTTTTTGTTTCATTTTCATCCAGGTTGAATATGGTGTCTTCCTACGACCGGAAACGTCTGCTTCCATCCCATTAGTAGAAATAGTATTTTTTATCTGTTGAACAATTTGATCGACAAAATTTTCTTTACCGCTCTCAATGCTCTCAAAACGGGTTAAGATTGACTCTCTAATTTCCGGATGAAGCACTCGAAAACATATATCTTGCAGCTCACTTTTTATCTGCTGAACCCCTATCCTTTCAGCCAACGGAGCATAAATTTCCATTGTTTCAAGAGCAATTCTCTCCCTTTTTTCAGGCTTACTAATAAAGTCAATAGTACGCATATTATGCAAACGATCGGCCAGCTTTATCAGTAAAACTCTTATATCATCGCTCATTGCAAGCAATAATTTACGAAAATTCTCAACCTGCCGAACATTATCAGCTTTAAATTCAATTTTGGTTAGCTTAGTAACCCCATCAACTAGCTTGGCAATGTCTTTAGAAAAATTTTTTTCAATACACTCAATAGTCAGATCAGTGTCTTCAATGGTATCATGCAATATAGCTGTTACAATAGAGTCAGAATCTAATCTCATTTCAGCTATTATTTCAGCTACTTGAAGAGGGTGGTAATAATACGGCTCACCCGAAGCTCTTTGCTGGGTTCCGTGATATTTCACAGCAAAATTAATTGCCTTCCTGATCACTTCTTCATCAAGCTTTACTCCGTAAGATTTATACTTATCGATAACTTCTTGATGATCCACAAATTTAATTAGCAAAGTTTATTTAATTCTGGCGTAGCAATATCCACTTCTTTCTTTAGTTGGCTATATAATGCTTCAAACTCAGCAAAGCCTACTCCCCCATTCTCAAGAATATTTCGGCACAATTCTTCTATATCCTTAGCAATAATACACACCCTATCGACACCAAGTTGTTTTGCAGAAGACTTTATGGTATGAGCTGGAGTAATTGCCATCTCTACATTCTTTACTTGAACTGCTTTTTCGATTTCTTCTAAATACATTTGTATATCTTCAAGAAAATACTTAACCATCGTAGGAAATCGATCATTCATAAGAGCTTTTGCTTCTGCAATAGTCTTCATATTTATGATATCTACCTGTACGTTTGTCATAATTTATTCCTCTTATCCAATTGTTACTAATATTAACAAATTATTGCTTCGTACAAATAGATAAGCCCTATAGATAAGTCCTGTTTTGTAGGCAAAGGCCTAGTACATAATTTTATTATTAATTATAATAAAGCCATTTACAAGTATTTCAGTACATTCTATTTTCCTGACTTACGTTGGGTGCAACCAATTTAGCTATTCTCTACTATGTACTGCACTATTCTTTATTAACAAGCCATTTTCTAATTATCCCAGCAAAATCCTTCTGTCTTACTGGTTTACTCAAATAATCATCCATTCCAGCTTGTATACATCTTTCCTTATCACCCTTCATTGCATTTGCAGTAAGCGCAATAATAGGAATATGTATTAAGTTACTCTTTTTTTCATATTCTCGAACTTGTTTAGTTGCTTCAAACCCATCCATGATTGGCATCTGGCAATCCATGAATATCAAGTCGAAATTCCTATCGTTCTGCAATATTTCTACCGCTTCTCTACCATTTCTTATTGCAACTACCTCACATCTAAGTTTTTCTAACATTTCTTTGGCAAATTCAGCATTAATACGGTTATCTTCTGCCATAATTACTCTAATTGGAGTAGTTATTCCATGATCTAGATCGTCATTATTAACTTGAATCGATTTATCTTCGATACTATCTTTTGAAGCAATATCAAATAACAGAGCAAAAGAAAAGATTGACCCTTGCCCCGGCTCGCTATCTACATTAATTTCCCCACCAAACATAGATACTAACATCTGACAAATAGCTAAACCTAGACCTGTTCCTCCAAATTTTCTAGTAGTTGAGCTATCAGCTTGTACAAATTTGTTGAATATAGAACGTCTTTGTTCTTTAGCAAGCCCTACCCCAGTATCTTGGACGGAAACCAGTAATATCGCTTTCCCTCTTGGAGGAATAACTGACTCTTGATTTTCAACTGTAATAACAACACTTCCACTCTCTGTAAACTTAATTGCATTACCAACCAAATTATATAAAATTTGACGAATCCTCATTGAGTCACTGACTACGTATTGTTGGGCTTCTTTTTTATATACTAAGCTCAATTTAAGATTTTTTTGCAAAGCTTTTGGTCTCAACAAATCAATAACTTCTTGACTCGCTTTTTTAAAGTCAAATGGACTCATTTCTAACTCTATCTTGCCAGCTTCAACCTTAGAAAAATCAAGAATATCATTTAGTATTTCAAGCAAATTTTCAGCTGAATAAAGAACATTATCCATATAACCCCTTTGCTGGGGAGTTAGCTCCGTATCCAGCACAAGTTCGGCTGTTCCTATTATCCCATTCATAGGAGTTCTTATTTCATGACTCATCGTTGCCAAGAAATCTGACTTCATCCTAGTTGCCGATTCAGCTTCCTCTTTAGCTTGTTTAAGTTTCTTTTCAATACTTTTTCTATAACTTATATCTGTAATAGATCCTGTCATTCTCTTGACACCTGAACTCCTATCTATCGTGACAATACCTCTAAACTGATACCAGTTATATTTTTCAGATTTTTTTAACATACGATACTCAATATCAAAAGTTCTTCCTTTGAAAGTATGAGAATTAAACACTGCTTCAACAGATTCAATGTCTTCTGGATGTATTATTTTCATAAAATTTGAGAGCTTAGCTTCTATCTCATTTGGTTCGTATCCAAGCAATTTAAAAAACTGCGGAGACCAATATTGCTTTTCCACTGAAGTATCAACCCAATCCCAAATTCCATCTCTTGTACCCTTAACGACTAACTGAAATCTAGTTTCACTTTCTTTTAAATCAAACGTTTGCTTTTTAACCAAACCCTCAATAGTATCTGAATAACCAGTAATAATTAAAGTTAAGATGGAAATTAAAACCTGAATACCCAAACCAACAAGTAACAAGTACCAAAGGTGCCATTCTTTGTTGGCAACTAAATATTTTTTTGTTTGTTCAAATTTAATCGTCCAAATTCTTTGTCCTATATCCATAGAAGTTGACGCTGATAATAAAAATCCCGAGGCTTTCTTAAAAGATTTATATATAATATTCTCGTCTGTTCGAGATGAAGTATGATCTAAAATAGTTATCTCAATTCCTTTTAGCTTTAATTCTTCAGAAAAATTTTCAATTATACCCTTTAATTTATACTTCCCAACTATAAATCCCTTAATATTCTTTTCCCTTTGTTCGGCAGTCAAAATTTTAGTTTTATTATTATAAACTGGATCCAAAATTGTAAACATTACGTTATCTTGGTCTTGCTGTGTATTATTATGAATTCGCGCAATTACAATTTTTCCGCTTTGAGCAGCAGTTTTTAATGCAACTTTGTACTTATCAATAGACGATATATCAAGGCCCAGTTTATTTGTAGCACCATTATATGGTTCTGAATATAATACGGGATAATAAATTTTCTTTGGGATATGCTTTGGATCTTTACTATTTTTACTAGACCTAATAGAAAAGTTTTCTATGCCCTCTTTCTTAGTAAGCTCCAGCAACAATAATACCTCATCTTCATTGATCTTAGGAGCCCACCTTACGTAATGAATGTAAGGATTATTAATAAAGTGCTTAACAAATTCTCCGAACTCTGACCTATTAATAAACTCTGACGCATTGAAAAAATTCTTAACCGACTCTATCTCCTGGATTTTAACTGCTATTTGATACTCAAATCGAATTGTAGCATTTCTCGCTTCCATATCTAAATTTTGTTGGAGCTTTTTCACCTCATACTCACTTGTACTAGTAAAAATCACTGCAATTAAAGTTAGCATTACAAGAAGCGGAGTAGCTATATATATTTTTCGTTTATTACTAATATATTTCTTTGGTGAAAATAAAGTAACAAGCACCGGGGTAATAGCAATTATTCCCAAGCTATTTCCAATCCACCAAGAACACCAGCTATACCAATATTCACTAGAGGCAATATATCCCTTAAGATAAAACATAGTAATTCCAATGGTTGGTGATGGAATTGCTCCAATTAATCCCGCTCCCAAAAACAAAATTAAAGCATCCCGCCAATGTGATAATGAACTAGGAAATCCGATAAATTTTCGGATAATAAATGATACTGTAAGAGATTCAAGAGTGGCACCAAGAGCAATAAACCCAGGCGCAGTTATATAGTTAAATACCGCCGGTGACAAAATTTCTAATATTGATAATTTTTGATTTAAATTTATCAAATTTAGTATCAAGGAACCAAAAAAAACACCTGGTAAGGCTTTATATCCAAGCAATATAATGCCTGCTGAAGCAAAGCCTGATGAAGGCCAAATTGCAGTTGAGGCATCAGGAGGTAACGCTAGTAAATACCCTAACTTCCCAGGAACAAAGTAGGCTAAAAACAATATAATATTGCAAATTAGCACATTTCTCATTTTACTCTACCAATCAACTGTTGATTTTAAAGTACTATCTATTGTCGCAAAAACTTGATTTCCTTCTTTATTATATTCTAGTTTGGAAAATATCATATTTGCCCTAGCAATGCCTCTTCCATGATTCTCTAAAGCTCTAGAAGGGTCAGCATTCATATATTTTTGCCAAAAAAACCCACTACCTTGATCAGAAATTTTGATCACATACTTATTGCCCTCTTTCACAAAATCTATTTCAACTCTTTTCTTGATATTTTCTGGTAATTGAGCCCTTTTATCTACTTCCTCTCGCCATCCACCAGATAGTAGTAAAGCAGTCTTGTCTTCATAAGATATAGATAAATTACCATGCTCTACAGCATTAACTATCAGCTCTGCCACTCCTGGTAACACAGTTTCCGGATCAGGAAAGCAGTTAGCTACAAAACAAGATATATTTTCTGCTTCCGAGATAGTTTGCACTTGAAATACCGCTCTATTCATAAGCTTAAAACTGCTTCTATGACTACTTAATTCAGATCTGAGAACTTTTTTTTGCTTAGATTCTTTAACAGCGGATGAAACAACCGATCGTAAAACTTCTTCTGCAATAGGCTTAGTAAGATAATAAAATACCCCAGCATCTATGCCTTCTTTTATTTGATCAGGCCTATCTGAACCTGTTTGCATAATAATCGGAATTTTTGTAAGATTCTGCTGTTTTTTTAACCACTCAATCACTTGAAACCCATCCATCTCAGGCATCATCCTATCAAGAAGTATTGCATCAATTACCTTGTGCTCCTTTTCTATGATTTCACATGCAGATTTTCCACTAATTGCAGTAATAACTGTGTACCCCTGACTCTGTAATAGTACCTCAAGAGTCATAAGGGCAATTCTATCATCATCCACAACAAGAATTGAAGACGGAGTTAGGTTTTCGCTTTTTATTAATACCATATATAATAACTATCTTTATGACTATCTTTCCGAAAAAGCTGTTGTCACGGAATTACGAATCGGTTTTAATAAATATGCAAGTATAGATTTCTTACCTGTAACGATATCTGCCTGCACAGTCATCCCAGGAACGATTAAATTTTTCTTTGGATCTGTGCCAACATAGTTCCTAGCAAGGGAAACTCTTCCCATATAATACCTAACACCGTCAGCTTTTACGAATGTTGTTGCAGAAATATAAATCAATTCGCCGTTGATTGCTCCATATCTTGCGTAATCATACGACCCAATCTTTACCTTTACAGGTAATCCAGTTCTAATATGCCCAATATCCCTAGGTTGAATTTGAGTTTCTACTATTAAATTTCCCTCTAATGGTACGATTTCAGCTAAAATTCTTCCAGATTCTATTACACCGCCAATAGTTTTAATATTCAAGACCTTGACATATCCATAAGAAGGCGATTTTACCTCTAGTCTCCCTACTTGCTCTTCTAGTTTTTTTATACTCTCATTTATCTGGGCTTGATCACCTTCCACAAGAGTCAATTCTTTATAAGCTTCATCAATAGATGTTGACCCCAAAGAATCAAGCCTATTCTTGTATTCAGAAATCGCATTCTTAGCTTGAGTAATAGCAGATTCAGTTTCTTGCAATTGACCCACAATATCATTCATTTCTTTTTGAATTTCTAAAAATTTGAATTTACTCAAATGACCTTTTTGATATAATTGCTCTTTAAGCCCCCTTTCTTCACCAACGAGTTTAATATTTTCTTCAAGAGTTTTCTTTTTCTCTTCCAAGCCCTCTAGAGCAGATTGTTTCTGCGTTATTTGTTCTGTTATAACATCCTTCTCATCCTCCTGTGCTTGCATCATGCTATTAAAAGAGCTAAGCTGCTCCTTAACTAGTTCATTATTAGCATCTCCGCCTTCTATTTCAGCAAAATTCGGAGGCGTGTTATTTATAAAAGACTTAAGTCTAAGAGCTTTGTATCGTGAAGCTATTCTACGCGCCTGCAACGCAGCTAAATCACGCTTTGCCGCTGTTCCATCTAAAATTAGTATGATTTGTCCTTTTTCAACCAGCTCGCCCTCTACAACTTTAATTTCTGAAATAATTCCACCTTCAAGGTGTTGAATAGCCTGTACATGTTTGCTTGGAATTACCTCTCCTTCCGTAACAGCTATTTCATTTACTTGAGTGAACCCAGCCCATACAATTAAAGAGATAACTACTAGACTTATCATGAACAAAGTAGTTCTTACCGCATATGGAGCAGATGTTTCCTCAATCAATGCTGACTGAGATAAATACCTCAGCTGATCTATTTTTGAGTGAGATTTGCGTGTTCCAGTTATCAGTCTAAAAAATGATTTTAGCATTTAATATTGTCCGTATTTATTAATAAATTCTTCTGATTTCATAATTGTAGGCCTAAGCCCTGAACGAAGTACAATCACCCTATCTGCAAGTTTTATGTAGTCATCTCGTTGACTAACAAAAAATACTGTTTTATTTTGTGCCTTTGAATCCGAAATGAGTTTTTTGTATGCAGATCCAGCATCTTCATTCAAAGAAGCATTTGGTAATTCATCTAATAAGATAATATTACTATTCTTCAAAAAAATTCTTGCAAGATTTAATGTATATATAAAGCCCGAAGGCAATGACGGGTTATTTCCATATATTACTGTCTCTAAACCGTGCTCTAATTCTTCTATTTCATCCATAGCTGTAGCACGTATCAAAGCATTGTCAATTTCTTCATCCGTAGCCAGAGGATTCACTAGAAGAAGATTTTCTTTAATAGTCCCTTCAAAAAAGTTTGGCATTTGAGGTAGATAAGCAATATAATTCCTTAATTCTATGGGCTCTAATTGCCTGATATTTATATCATCAATTCTGATTGTTCCTGTTTGCGGCTTGTATAAACCATTGATTAATTTTAACAAGGAGCTTTTTCCAGACCCATTAACACCAGTAATCCCTATAACTTCTCCCGCCTGAACATCTATATCTAAACCAACAAAAACAGGTTCAACCTCTGTACTATATCGTAATCCGACATTAGTCAATCTTACATGCCCCTCCAATTTCTCTATAGGCCTTTTAAGTACAGTAGGATGACGCTCTATTTCTACATTGACAAGTCGGTTAATCTGACTAATGCTATTTTTTAACTGTTCAATTCTAGGAAGCATCGAACACATAGTCTGTAGAGGCCCCAAAATTCTCCAAATTAATAACATTGTAGCGACTAACGCCCCTATGGTAATACTCTCATTCCAAATCAAATGAACACCGAATCCAACAACAGCTAACCCAGAAATCATCGAAACTGAATGAGCTAATGTTTCTATTATCGATGAAATTAAATTTGAATCAAAGCTTGTTATAGAAGAATTGCTTAATTTTTCTTTGTATTTTATCCACCAATTTCTAGCCATGCCATTATGATGCAACGCATGCATTTTTAGGAACGTTTCCATTCCATGTTGCTGACGATACGAGCTAGTCCTAGCAGCAGCTCTCATCGCAACACGAATTTTTGACTGATAATAGAATAATAATAATGTGAACAAAGCTAGTACTACCAAAGGGATAATCACTAATACACCAGTCAACATCCAAATTGTTGCTAATAAAATTATAGTAAAAGGAAGCTCTATAATGACCAAAAATAATGGTCCTGTAAAAAATTTACGTACAGACTCAAATGATTTTATACGAGAAATTTGTGCCGAAATCGAAGCTCCTTCCGTATAGGCAGCCTTCATTAATAATAACCTCTCAAAAATCGTGTTACTCACAATATTATCAAGCCTTACACCTAGCCATATGATAGACTTTACCCGAATCATCCTTAATACCGATTCTGCTGATATAGCTATACCAACACCAATAAGAATATTTTTTAGACTTTCCGTTGAACCAGAACCAATTACTTTATCATAAATTGACATAATAAATAAGGGCATTGCCAGGGATAAGAGATTAATAAATATGCTTGCCAAAACTATCTCATTCATAATTGGACGAAATCGGCTAAATATTACGCTAAACCAAGCTAAACCAGCTGCTTTTTTAGTTTGAAAATCTTCCTCTATTTGATCAGGATTTATTCGTTCAAAAAAATAAGCATGACCTTTAACATTTTTTAGACGAAATTCTATTATTTTTTTTATACGACTACCGAAGGCAGTTATTAAACCTTCTTTCTTTGAAAGCAAGACTATTGGAACAGTATTTTTTTTATCCGGTATAAACAAACACGGCATTAATCTATCATCAATTTCTTTTATATTCATTTCCATCTCATGGCTAGTAAAGCCAAGATTTGCCATAGTATTCAAAATATCCAACAAATCAATTTCTCTACCCTTTGTGTAAGGCAAAGACTCAAATAAGTGCTTTGCGTTTTCACTTAAGTTTAACGCAGAAACAAGCATAGCCAAAGAAGCTGCATATAGATTTTCATCATCAGTTACCTCAGAAATCAAACTATGCATGGTAAATAGACGCATTAACGCATCTATCTTATCAGTCTCAATATAATTTGCTTCTTGTTTCTCTGCTACTAAATCAACCGCTGTAATCATATCTTTAACTCTTTATACGGTTTTACTTCAAAGATAGCCGCGCTTTGAGCTTCAACTTCAGTTAAGTTACCATTTTTAAGAAGGTAATGCCTATCTGCTAGCTTACTAATGTTTTGATCATCCGTTGTAACAATCATTGTAACCTTACCCTTAAGCATGGTCAGAAGCTTTATCAGGTGGCTGTAACCCTCTCTATCTAAATTTTTATCAGCATTATTGAATAAAATAATTTTTGGTTTGTTTAACAGCACTCTTATTATCGCAATACGCTGCTTAATTCCAGGAGCAATAGTATCAGCAAAACCGTCACTCACTTTAGTCTCATATCCATAAGGTAATAATGCAATTTCTCTATCAACATTAAGAAGAGCGGCAAGCTCAAGAGCTCTGGCCTCCTTCAACTCATCAAAGGCAGTAAGATTTTCCATAATTGTGCCTTGAAACATTATGCTCTCAGCAGCAATTAATCCTACATGATAAACTAAATCTTCAGAAGCTAGCTCACTTGCATGAATTCCATCTACTATTACAGAACCAGAACTAGGCTGCGAAATTCCAGCAATTAACCTAAGAAGTGTAGATTTTCCAGCATTATTTGCCCCGTGTATCGCTATAATATCTGGTATACGAAGACTCAGATTTATACCACTAAATATCAAGTTTGATCCATAACCAAAACTAACATCTTTAAGCTCAATTGTACCAATACTTTCATGCTTAGCTTCCGCTTTTCTTCGCTGAATTTGGTCAATTGAAAATATAGAATTAGCTGTTTCATTAGCAAGTCTATAATCCTGAAACTGAGTCCAAAGGAACAAAGCTTTTTGAATAGGTTGCATCAACCTACCAGATAGAAGAACAGTCGCAATTAATCCACCAGTAGTGAAGTCACCATTAATAACCATAGGTGCACCAACAGAGACAACTGCAATAATCATCACTTCATTAAATAATACACCAAAAGTATAACCTTCTGTACTTATAAGCGAAGCATTATAATTGGTTAAACTTGAATCTTCTTCTAGTTTTTCATAACGCCTTTGGAAAACTGTTTCAATTCCATAAGATTTTATAGAATGAATTCCCTGCAAGGTTTCAATAATAAAATTATATCTTTTATCATCACAAACACCCTGAGCTTTTATTGCTCTCATAAGCCTGTTACCTAAAAACCAAGTAATAACCATAAAGATAGTAATTAATACAATCGGAACAAACACCAATGTTCCAGACAAATACGAAATCAAGACTAGAAAAACAATAGCAAACGGGATATCTACTAAAGTGACCATAGTTTGACCACCATAAAAATCTCTTAACTTTGAGAAAGCTCCAAGATTCTGTATTTGTCTACCAGCCCCCTCTATTTTAGTTTTCATCGGATCAGCATTGATGTAATATCTCATAGCATTCGCTGCCAAAGTGTATTCATACACCGCTCCGGTCCAACTCATAGCATAGGATCTTGCAATTCTCAGAATAGCTTCAAAAAAAATAGCAATACACACTCCTACAATTAATACAACTAAAGTCCCATCGCTACGATTAACAAGAACCCTATCGTAAACCTGAAGTACCATGACTGGAAGGGCAAGAGAGAGCAGATTAATTGCTAACGTAGCAGTAATTAACTCGGATTTTTTTAATCTAAACTTAGATGGTGGATCATCAAGCCCATATTTATCTACAAGATTCATCTGTTTCCAATCTAAATATTATTACTCTCACAACTCATTGATATAATTATATACATCAAAAAGCAATTTTAAATTGCAAATTACTATTTGAGATATAAAAACAGCGCGACCAAAAAACTACTAAAATCCATATTCACAATATTTATTCAGCAGCCTTTTGGTCTAAGGGCTATAAGCCTCTACGAAGTATGTTGGTTGTTGTTCCCCTCATCACGTTTAGCATTTTGCTGATCTTCATTGAGATCCTGATTAGCCCGATCGTCAAGATGCTCTTCCTCTTTTTTATGATCTTGATCTTGCGTATCAGCAGGATCGCCCTGATTATTTTCGACACTCTCTATCCAATTATTTGGCTCGGAATAGCTTGAATCGTGATCATCAGAGATCATCTTTGTCCAATCACCTTCATCTGCAGCAGGCATTTCATGTTGCAAATGGTGGTCATGATCGTAGTGGTTGTGTTCATCATTTTGATGACCATGATCATCTTTATGGCCTTGTTCATGATCATCCCTATGATCCTTATCATCACCGTGGTGGTGGTGATTATCATCGTTCTCTTTATGACTTTGATCATCCTTATGAGCTTTATCATCCTTATGATCCCTATCATCTTTATCATCCTTATCATCCCTATGATCTTTATCATCCCTATCATTCTTATCATCTTTATCATCCTTATGATCTTTATGATCTTTATGATCCTTATCATCTTTATCATTCTTATGATCCCTATCATCCTTATGATCCCTATCATCTCTATAATTCTTATGATCTCTATCATCCTTATCATCTTTATCATTCTTATGATCCCTATCATCTTTATCATCCTTATGATCCTTATCATCTTTATGATCCCTATGATCGTCGTGATGGTGATCATCATTTCCATGTACCTTCAGTCCAGAAGAATCATCGCTTCCCTGGTTTATCTTCTGACCGGTAGATAGGCGCTGCTGGATATTTGAACCATCATCAAGAGGTTGATTGGTAGGTCCATCATCACCACGCAAAAGCTGAAGCACACTCTGATTAGCTTGATTAGCTTGTTGGAGCACACTCTGATCAGCCTGATGTAGTACATTTTGATAAGTAGAGTGACCATGTCCATCACCATGATGGTAATCATCATTTCCATGTACCTTCAGTCCAGAAGGATCATCGCTTCCCTGGTTTATCTTCTGACCGGTAGATAGGCGCTGCTGGATATTTGAACCATCATCAAGAGGTTGATTGGTAGGTCCATCATCACCACGCAAAAGCTGAAGCACACTCTGGTTAGCTTGATTAGCTTGTTGGAGCACACTCTGATCAGCCTGATGTAGTACATTTTGATGAGTAGAGTGACCATGTCCATCACCATAGTGGTGGTGATTATCATCGTTCTCTTTATGACTTTGATCATCTTTATCATCCTTATGATCTTTATCATCCCTATGATCTTTATGATCCTTATCATCCTTATGACCCTTATGACCCTTATCATCCTTATCATCCTTATGATCCTTATGATCCTTATGATCCTTATCATCTTTATCATCCTTATCATCCTTATGATCCCTATGATCTTTATGATCTTTATGATCCTTATGATCCTTGTCATCCCTATGATCGCCGTGGTGGTGATCATCATCATCGTCATCATCCCCATGGTGGTGATCATCATCATCGTCATCGCCAGGGTAATGATGCCCATCATCATCACAAGCAAGCGTTTCTACTTTAACGTTTATTATAGCATCGTTATAATCAAGATCCCCTCCTTCAGCTAAATCTTCAATTTGTAGCTGTGTAGAATCACCAACCATTTCATGCATATGATCTATACCATCTGCATTCAATGACGGGTCTGAGAAAAATGCGTTATTACTACCCACTCCACTTAACTCATGACCATTAAATACTGGCGTCCAACCATTATCACCATGCACAAACGTTACACTAGCACCATCGGTTAAATCCCCGTTATGGCTTGCCCCATCTGGGATTATAAAGAATCCTATTTGGGTCGCTCCATTAGGCATCTGATTAGGGTCATAAGTAACAGTTACTGCCTCTCCTTCTCCCAACGAATCTTTTACGTTCACAAAGTCAATTGCTCCACCAATAGGGTTACCATTACTATCGGCAAAATAATGACCAAACGTGTTATCATACCCGGCATCTGAAGCAATTGAATCTAACGTAATCGATATCGCAACTCCATGCGGTATGGAGTAATTACCATTAGGTAACAGTACTGAAGGTGGAGGGATATCGTGCCCATGTCCTCCTCCATGATCGTGTCCTCCTCCGTGGTGATCGTCATCATCCCCATGGTGGTGATCATCATCGTCGTCATCGTCCCCATGGTGGTGATCATCATCGTCATCATCCCCGTGGTGGTGATCGTCGTCATCATCATCCCCGTGGTGGTGATCATCGTCATCGTCATCATCGTCGTCGTCATCATCATCGTCGTCATCATCATCATCATCATCGTCATCATCGTCATCATCGTCGTCGTCATCATCATCGTCGTCATCATCATCATCGTCGTCGTCATCGTCATCGTCATCGTCGTCATCATCATCATCGTCATCATCATCATCGTCATCATCATCGTCATCATCGTCGTCGTCATCATCGTCGTCATCATCATCGTCATCATCATCATCGTCGTCATCGTCATCATCGTCGTCGTCGTCATCGTCATCATCGTCGTCGTCATCATCGTCATCATCGTCGTCATCATCGTCGTCGTCATCATCGTCATCATCATCGTCATCGTCATCATCATCGTCATCATCATCTTCGTCGTCTTCGTCGTCTTCAGATTCATACATTTCTTCGTCCATTGATTCATACATTTCTTCGTCCATAGATTCATCCATTTCTTCGTCCATAGTGATTTCGTAAACCACTTCGTCTTCA
>CAMCMD010000002.1 GCA_945875975.1 Rickettsia typhi | reverse complement strand
CTATAATATCCCTGTCTACGCTTAACTAATAATATTACTACGATTAGCTCAAGACTCGGTACTTAGTGTGTTAGGTCATCACTTCTAAGGTTGTTCTTTCAACAACTAGTTTATTTACGCTTCGTGGCGCACCTTCCACTAGACCCCTATAAGTAATTGTTTGACAACGACTCATCCTAAGCTAGCAGCAGAATGGCATCCGACCAAAAACGGTTCTTTAACCTCTGATAATTTTACTTGTGGATCAAAGGAAAAGGTGTGGTGGCAATGCCCTAAGCATCCAAACCAATATATATTGCTCTACTATTTTATCTCGTTCATATGGACATGGCTATTCCTATTTTATCACCATATTTCACTATTGTTGCATCCATTGCAAGTTTGTAGTCCTTGCCACAAACCACTTCAAGAGCTTGTATTTTACTCGCACCAGATTTAAAAGAGACAGCAAAGGACTCAGTTGCTCGCTATTTATGGCGTTAGGATTATGACTTGAGTTTAGGGTTTTCAGAAAGGGTAAGCTGTTAGTTTTTAATAGATTACAAATTATATCCACATCAGTTGATTTAAGCGATTGATTCTTAAAGAAATACTTGCTAAAACATTTGTTAATATAAATAGTTTCGGAGAAGCAGATATTATTCCCGATATGTAGCTAGCGCTGGAAAAATAGTCGTCAGTACTTATAGATTGTGTACTATAGCTGTTGTTACTAGCATTACCTGTGTTACTTCCTCCAGAACCATAAGCCACCCTCCAGAACCATAAGCCACTTCCGCTCCCACCAGCATGCCCACCATGATCACTATTACCATGACTATGGCCAGTTGGGTAACTACTATTTTGACCTCCACCACCGGAACCGCTCCTAAAGTTTATATTTATTGTTCTGTCACTTTTACTCATAAAAAACTTCAAATATTAAATAATTAATAATTCAAATTTAACTAAGAAGTCATTCAATTACAAGTTGATAATAAGGCAATATATACACGCAAAAGTTTAATTTAATAAATCAGCTTAAAGTGTTGTCAGAGGGTTAACAAGCTGACAAGAATAAATTTCTTTCAGCTAATCGTCTTAGTGCTAAGCCGTATTGTCTTTTGCCGCCAGCATACACCCATCTTAAGAATTCTCTTCCAGCTTCTTTATTTAGACCATAGTTAACTTTTTGTCTAAGAATTGAGCGTTGTAGCGCTGCATTGCCCATGTTGAACGTAAAAGAAACTAAGGCAGCAAACTGATTATCGTGTAATAACGTATCGATGTATTTTATTACTATTCTCTCTGTACAAAGTAAATCTTTCATAAGAATATTTTCTGCTTCATTTAAAGATATAGTTCTAAACTTTTCTTCAGTTCGGATTTTATGCCCATAGCCGATGGTTAAATGACCACCTGCGCAAATATAGGCTTCTGCTTTAAAACCCTCAAAATGTTTTATTAATTCAATGCCTTTAGTATTTGTAAATCTATGCATATTTTTATTTAAATTCACCATATTTATTTTTCCAGAAATTCCTGAAAGTTCTTTGGCCATAGTAAAAACTAATCACACCTGCAAAAATTGCTTGATCGTCGATGTTCCATAATACTTCTAAATATTCAATAAGGTGAGCTGAAGCTATTATTGCTTTATATTGCAAGTACTTTACTGTCATATACATAAAGAAGAAGCTGTATGCAAGCACTGGCCACGGAACCGTTTAGCATATCTACCCATCTAATATCTTATAGCTTGAATACAAAGAAGCTTGTTCTGCAATTTCTCTGGAAATATGTATTTCCTCTAATGTTCTAGAGGCATTTGCTTTATTGTATTCTATTTGTCTATCAAGAATGCTAAGTTCGTGTTTTTTATCATTTACGTCCTTAAAATATTTAATAAGTTCTGGGATGATTGAGCTAATGAAGCCGGCAATCGATGCAAGTAATGTAATCATTAAATTGACCTTTAGTAATTGAAATTTTGAGCAATAATCTTCCCAAGCATATGTTGACTCTCTGGGAGCTGATATAGTTTAATTAAATCCATTGAATTTTGAGATTTACTCATGATGTGAGGCTGTTTGTTTTCCCAAAGAATATTTGGTGGCCAGTTGATATTGAACGAATTATTGAACGATTGTTTTATAATGACAGAAATTTCGGGCAGCATTTTTCTTTCAACAGTGATCTCAGTATCGGAATCTAGATATAAACAATGAAGAGATTGCTTTGCAGAAAGTAAAAATTTTTGACTAATACTAATAAATTTATCTTGGCCTACTAACTCATCTAGTTTTGTACCAGATAGAGCTATTTTCTTCCACTCATCATTAGCAAATATAAGAAAAAAACTGCTCTCTATAACAAACACAATCATTCCAGCCTTTGGTTCATGTAAAAGTATTGTCTTGGATTCGATGGGTTGGTAGCATATTTTGTTTTTATGTTCTCCATTTGAGATAATAAATTTCTCTCCCTCTTTTAATTGCTCTGGTTTTTGATCAATAAAATTAATTACACTGAGACCCATGAAGCTATCAATTTTTAACAAAGCTTCATTAAAGGTAATATCCTTATTTAATTGTGATGGAATCATGAGATCCATAGAAAAATTTGTAGTTTTCATATTATTTCCTGATTAAGTTAAGAAGCTATAGCAATGATAGCAATTTTATATCCTGCACTAATATCAAGCGATTTTATATCTATAGTAATTTTGCATAAATCAGTAGTGAGGATAATATTTTGTTCTCCAGCGGTAACGGTAATAGTAAATTGATAAGATTTTGTTGTTGATAAGAATTGCCAATTCCCATCATCTTTTTCGTGTGGTACCCAGCTTAAGAATAAATTATTATCTGCTAATTCTTGTTTAGTGATATAAGGAGAAAGAGGTTGTTGTGCTTTGTTTTGATAAAGAATAGAAGTTTCATAATCGCAGCATTTAAAATCTATAGACTGGTTTTGTAATTTTTCTGATATCGGAATTATGCTCATGTCAGAATTTAATAAAATAAAATTTTCTTCAGAATCATGTGTCGTTATGTATTGTTCGGTTCCCATTATCCCACGCGTTAGACGAGATATTTTATATAAATTAGCCTGTATTTTCTCTATATATTTAAAGCAGATCAATTCATTACCAACCATTGCATAACTGGAATTATTTGAGTTTGATATATCAAGATCATTAGCTCTAACTAGCACGAAATTTTCCTCGTCAATGTGAAAGATATTGGCGGCTGATATTTGCTGAAAGCTTACGACTGTACCGATCGAATTTGATGGTAATATGTTAGTTACTCTGCTCCAGCTAGCATTGATATCCTTGCTTAATTTTACATATAGAGGAGTGTTTGAGCCGCCTTGGAAATAAGCATATAGCTCCGGTATATTAGAGCCACTTAAAGAAAAGGGAATATCAAGGATAATTAATTTTATTTCTTTAGTTTCTTTAAATTCAGTATCTAATTTATTTTTTGCAAAAGGTATACTTGAGTAGGAATTTTTATTATCAACAATGCCAGTAACTACCATTTGTAAATTCTGTAAAACTATACTAATTATCTTTACAAAATATCTTTTGTCCTGATATATGAATATAATAAAGTCGCTAGGTTTTAATTTTAAATCACAGTAGTTTAAGACAAATTTTAGCACTCTATCTTCATAATAAGCATTGCTTATAAGCATTTGGCAAATTCTTTGAGCTTCTGCCTCTGTCATTGCAATAGGTAAGCGAAGTGTTATCTTATTGGAATAAGAGTTAGTTTCATTATTTGTATATTTGTATGCAGTATTATAATTATCATCTTGATTAATGAAATATAAATCTATTTCTCCTAGTGTTATGTTTTTAGGTATTTCTATTTCTTCAATGTAAGAATTATTTGATAGTTTTAAGAATTGAGCAGAGTCAATAAGAATTTCTTTTCCATAAAGTCGGCTTACAAAAGCTATTATGTCGCGGTCATTAGCGTTAATATCAAAGAAATATGATGCACGCAGAGTGTTGATTGCATCAATAGCTGTAATGCGATTACTGAGCAAAAGGCCTTCTACTGGTTGATCTACAGAAGCTACTTCAACACGATTAGTATCAATGCCGCATTTTTTTGATATTTCAAGAATGATAGATGCAACGCTACATGAGCCAAATTATTCACCCAGTGTCCCTTTTCCCATAAATGTCCATCCCTCCAGACATTCATATGAGGCCATGCTGGGTACGGCCTTGCATCCCAAGTCCATAGAAACATTTGCTCGATATATTCTTGTGTATTCCAATATTCTAAGAAAGCACGAATAGCCCTTCTTTGGATGGAAAAATCAATCTCTCCATTGGAATAGTGTGGCACACCACCATCAATACATTTTGGATCAAAGAATACGTTTGGTTGATTAGGTGCTTTATCAATTGATGGAAAACCAAATTCAGTGAACCAAATAGGCTTTGAGCGTGGTATCCAAGCTGTAACTATTTGATTAGGATTTTTATGAGTATTCTCCCACCAGTATCGTAAATTTTTCCATGCATATGCCTGGTTTAACGGATGTTTTATGTTGCGATCTATGTTATCTATGTAATAGTCATATCCTTCTCCTTTTGTCCATCCAAGGGCAATTTCTTCAGGAGTAATGGCAGATAATACAGATTCAGTAACAGGGAAATACGCATCAATACCAATAAAATCAATATCTTTAGAAGCCCATAGCGGATCAAGGTTAAACCATCCACCTTCAGTGTGATGATATTCTGACCAATCTGCTGCGTAAGAGACAAAAACGTGCGGTCCAACAATTTGCTTTACTTTTTGTGCTAGTTTTATTAATTCATCAACTGCCGGAAATACATTATCAACATTGACTTTTGTTAGTCCGATAAGCTCTGAACCAATGATAAATGCGTCTACATGATCTTTTACTAGATTTGCATAATGTATAATAAAGTCATTGTAACCATGCTCTCTCTCGAAAAAATTTATAATATATTGGGCTTTGCATGTTAATCTGCCACGCCAGGGTTTTTGATGAACATCAAGAAAAAACATAGGGTTAAACATAATCTTTAATTTTCTTGATTTAAGCTCAATCAAATATCTAACAACACTTGCATCATTGACACTGCCTCCATAGATGGGGTTTTGGTGTTCATCTTTAGTTATTTCATAGGCAGTGTTTCGATTATATTTCCCTACTATCCATTCTTCAGAATATCTCAAATCATTTTCTTTAAACTCAATAGCTGGTTTAATAACGCATTCCCTAGCGTCTAAGCTATTGCCAAACCAACATACAACAGGAGAGACCCATTGAATATTTTGACAAGTCATTTGTAGCTGGTTAAGGCTATAGACACTATTTGCGATATTGTAATGATTATGGGAATTGATTTTTGTGGTAGCTATAACTGCACCAAAGGGCGTAACTACAGATTTTTCTTGAATTTTAGTATCATATACATATTCCCCAGATCCAGGAATCATAACGATAGATTTCACTAGATCTTCAACGGAGGCATCTTGTTTTACATTAGCTTTTCTTGTGACTTCGAAGGTAAAATTAGGAATATTATCACTAAAATCAGCAAGGGGGAGTTCGTCAAAAACAATGTAAGCAACTCCTCTATAAGCCGGCGGTGGTTCCTTAGACTTAGAGGCTATCAATGGATCGGGAAGTTGTTCTTCATCTCCATTATACAGCCTAAAATTATATCTGCTAAGGTCGAGTAATTCATTGCTATGCCATACTCTGCCAATATCTAGAATTTCTCCTTCACAAATCGCCATGGCAAAGCTGGCAAAATATTCAAGTTCTGTTGTTTGACGTTCTATTGTCAAATGCTTATTCTTAAAGTGACTATATGTGCTTGAAGTATGACGCTTTTCGGTGATTCGATCAGCCCAAATAATTTGGCCTGGAACTCTCATGCGACCAAATACTAAAGGAATAGGTGAGCCATATTTTGCTGTGCATATAGAAAAACTATCTTTAACGTTGGTAAATTTATGAACAGTTTTTGTTCGATGAAGCCATTGACTATCAAGATAATCACCTAACAATCGTCCACCATACCTACCTATGGTTGACAATATGCCGCCGCCAAAATATTTTCCAAGGCTACTGCCAATATTGGCTAAAAAACTACCAAACATAATTATATTCTCTTTTAATATTATTACGCTGGGTAACATAGCATCGAAAATAATGCCGACTAATAGCTAGTTATTTCATCAAAAGTTATATATGGTAGGCAGTATGATGACTGACAATTTGTTCAGCTTGCAATGGCTATATCTTTAGATATTCTTAATGCTTGCCACTATCAATGTGTTGTTTTATTTGTGGAGGCATATAGTTTTCGTCATGTTTTGCAAGTAGTTTTATTGCTAAAAATGATCTAGCAGGTTGTAGGGTTCCCTCTGCAACAATTCCTTGTCCTTCACGGAAAAGAGCTGGTAAAATTCCTTGATAGATAATTTCTAATTCTTCTGAATAATCAGTGATAATAAAACGTATTTTATTATCTGTTTCTTTTGTAATCGAGCCATTCTTAACTATTCCACCCACTCGGACTTTAGTATTTTCTTTAATCTTAGAAATTTCGGAAGGAGGGTAGAAGAATACTATATTGTCATTCAAACTTGATAGTATAATATATACTCCTATTGAACAGAGAGAAAGCATGATTAAGATTGTAAATATCCTATTTCTTTTTCTGTGATTCACTAGACTTGAAATCTATAAGGGTTTTTATTAAAATAAAAGATAATATTGTAAATGTAAAACAATATGCACAGAGCAAATAACTATTCATAAAATACCTTCAAATATTAATATTTTGTAGTATATTGCATATTAATCCTGTAGCAGAAAATACATGAAAGTTTAAAAATATTCTACTAAAATTGCTTACTTAAACTAAAAAATTGGCATTGATATGCACAACGCGTATTTACGATTGCACAGGAGGCTTTTGTTGACCATAATAATACAGAATATTATTGAGTAGATAGTATGAACAAGTCAATTTCAGGAAAATATTGGTCAGCGCATTCTTATGACGAGAACTTTGTTTCTGAACTTCAACGCTATCTTGGAATAGATGATTTTCTTGCAAGAATAATATCAACGCGTGTAAACTCTATTACCTCGGCGGAACAGTTTCTTAATCCCAGGATTAAGTCCTTACTTCCAAATCCCTTCCATCTACTTGATATGCAAAAAGCTGTCGATAGAATAATCAAGGCAATAAATGATAATGAAAAAATATGCATTTTTGCTGACTATGATGTAGACGGAGCGACTTCTGCTGCTCTTTTAAAAAATCTGTTCAGAGCACTTGAAATTAATACCAGTATATATGTTCCTGATCGTATTACAGAAGGTTATGGTCCAAGCTTGGAAGCCATGCAAAAAATTAAATCGCAAGGAACAAAACTGGTTATTACCGTTGACTGTGGTTCAGTGGCTTTTGAAGCGTTGGAGTATGCAACTAGTTTGGGTCTTGAGGTAATAGTAATAGACCACCATATAAGTATGGATAATCTACCAAATGCTGTCGCAGTTATTAATCCCAACCGTTTGGATGAGACAAGTGAATGCAAAAACTTAGCAGCAGTTGGGGTGTCGTTTTTATTTGCAGTAGCGTTATGCAAATCGCTTAAAGAACTTAATTTTTTTAATAAAAACAACCTTCAACCACCTGATCTTATGCAGTATCTTGACCTAGTAGCATTAGGTACAGTTTGTGATGTTATGCAATTGACGGGACTTAATCGCGCATTTGTTGCGCAAGGATTGAAAGTAGCAAAAAATAGGGTGAATATCGGGTATAGAGCTTTATCTGACTTTGCTAATATTCAAGAATCGCCTAATTGCTACCATCTTGGATTCATCCTTGGTCCACGTATAAATGCTGGTGGAAGAGTTGGTAGATCTTGGTTGGGAGCACATCTTCTGTCAACAATTTCTGAGCAAGAAGCATTAGAGATTGCTACTGAGCTTGACAAATATAACGAAGAGCGCAAAGCTATAGAATATACGGTTCTGGAAGAAGCGCTAAGTTTAGCTCAGGCACAGATTAATAATCCTAGCCTTTTTATAGTTGGTAATAACTGGCATCCTGGTGTTATCGGTATTGTCGCTGGCAGATTAAAGGAGAAATATAATAAACCAGTGGCAATTATTGCTTTGAATGATGGTATCGGCAAAGCTTCGTGTCGTTCAATTAAAGGTGTTGATTTTGGCTGTAAAATTATAGAGGCAAAACAAAAGGGATTGGTAGTTGCCGGAGGAGGACATGCCATGGCGGCAGGATTTACTGTAGAAGAAGGACTAATTCATGAGCTTGGACAATTTTTAAACCAAAAAATTGCTAAAGATTTACAATCTACAGATTCTCATTTGCATGAGTTTTACGACATTGATCTTTCAACTGCTGCTGCTACTCTTGAGTTGCTCGCCCAGATCGATAAGCTAGAGCCTTTTGGAAACGGAAATCCGGCTCCCGTATTTAGGTTTTCTGATGTTTACGTTCTTAGGGCTGATATTGTGGGCTCAAAGCACATTAAAGTAATTTTTGCTCCAACTAAAGAGTCTTATAGTTCAAAACCACTTTCTGCCATAGCCTTTAATGTGGTTGGCACTGAGCTTGAGAAAGTCTTGCTATCACCAAAGTCACACAAATTATCTATATTAGGTAAGCTCAAGGCAAATAAATGGCAAGATAAGGAAACGGTACAGTTTCAGCTTTATGATATAATAAAATAACCTGCTGCGTTTATTTATAGAAAAAGGTAAGAAGTGATGAGTATAGTGAGGAATATTGTAATAATGTATTTTTGTTTAATAAATTCAGCGTTAGCTGAGAGCAATTACATTAATCAATATGTTGGAGCTCCACTATATTATTTACACGAAAGTGCACTATATCTGTTTCCAAGTCAATGTCCTAATTGTCGCGCCTTTTCTTTTGGTTCGGGGTCTGGAAATGAAGAGATTGATTTGGTTAAGAAAGGGTGGGTAGTAACTTCAAATGATATTAATCCATCCTCTGGCGCGATAATTACCGAGAGAGCAAAAATATTTCATGGTCGATTTGAGTTTCAAAATGTAGATTTTGCCTCAATAAAACTTACTGGGCAGTATGATTATTTTTTCTCTTTCTTTGCTTTCCCTTTTGGTGATAAGAAGGTAGTGCAAAAACTAGTTAGACGCATGTCTTTGTATAGCAAGAAAGATACTCTAATAGCTCTAAATTTTTTTGGACCAGAACATGATTCTGTTAAAAAAAACATTGCTTTCTCTATGGAGCAGGAAGAGGTCGTCAAATTGCTTGAATCTAATCGGTTTAAGATAATATATATACTTCGGCGTATCTATGACAAAGTTGATGGAGAAGGAGTAATGATTCATTGGGATGTTATAGATGTAATGGCAAGAAAGAAGTTTTAACTCTGCCTGGATAACTTAATTAAGCGTAAAACCAGTTTATTCTGTCACTTCTTTAGATAAGTACTGTTATGTTGTTATATCATCTCTGCGTGGCAGTTTCATTATCGTTCACCGAGGTCATAATATTGTCTGTTTCATCGGATAATTTTGCAAAATCACCATAAGGGTTAATATTCTCAATCACTCTATCAGAAAATAGTAGTAGAATAGGGGCTATAATAGATACCAACATTAAAAAAATAATCATTTTTCCTCGGGGTTTAAGTTTGAATTTAACTCACTTAGTTTAATTCTAGACCTGAATAATTAATAATCTGTAAACAAAAGATTTTTTTGAACAAGATAACGATTTATTGACCTTACTCAATATTCACTATAAAGTGCATAAGTTAATTTTAAGGAAATTTTGTAAATTACTATGACGTTATCATCAATGGTTAGTAACAAACTTGCCTTTACGGGCTCGTTAGGTAGCACTTTAATTGCTAGATTAGATTCCCCACAACATCCAGAGGCATATGTTTTATTTGCCCATTATTTTACTGGTAATAAAGACATAACAGCACTTAGCAGGATAGCGAGAGCTCTGAATCAGGCCAATATAGCATTATTTCGATTTGATTATACCGGACTTGGAGCCAGTGAAGGAGATTTCACTAATACAAATTTTTCCTCTAACGTAAAAGACATTATAGCGGCGGCAGATTTTATGCGAGATCATTATCAAGCTCCACAAATTTTGGTGGGGCATAGCTTAGGTGGCACTGCAGCGATTGCAGCAGCTTCCGAAATTGCTGAAGTCAGAGCTGTTGCAACAATAGGTTCTCCTTGTGATACTGCTCATGTGCAGCATAATTTTATAAATCATATAGATGAAATAAATGAAAAAGGGGAAGCTGAGGTTATACTTGGTGGGAAGAAATTTAATATAAAGAAACAATTCCTTGACGATATTTCTAATCAAGATATGCCAGGGAAAATTAGGAATCTTAAAAAAGCCTTACTTGTTATGCATTCCCCTATCGATGAAACAGTAAACATAGAGAATGCTCAAAGGATTTATGAACTTGCTAAGCATCCAAAGAGTTTTATCTCTCTTGATAAAGCAGATCATTTGCTAATGAAAAGTCCAGCTGACAGTAAGTATGTTGCAGCAGTTCTTGCAGCTTGGGCGAGCAGATATCTAGATTAAACTCCGGCATAGCTAATAATCGTGCAAGTCTTTCTCTAAACTATCGTTATGAATTACGCGTAAGAGCACTTGTTTAGTTACAAAATATAGCATTAGAGCAATCCATAAATAACTACACAAAAACCAATTTTGCCACATGTTAAACGAGATCATTGATATAATTAAACATGTCCAGAAGCAAGCAAAGCCGGCAGATCTAATATTTCTAAGTCTTTTCGATTGATACTGTAAAAATACTTTGTTCCAACAAAATAAATATTTACATAAAAGAGCTAAATAAATAAATAAACCTACAATACCATTTTCTAGCAAGATTTGTACTATGTTATTATGTGGATGCGTAGGAAAAACAGATAATCTATGCCCCTCATATTCAATAAAATCTTCATCTGCAAAGTTTCTTGATGCTCCATGTCCCCACCCAATAAATGGTTTTTGAGTTATTTTTTGTATAGAATAATCCCAGATGAACAATCTATGTTTAGCAGAAATTGGTAGAAATCTCGCTTCTTCTATAATTTTATATGGAGTTATTAATGTAATTATTCCCACGAAAGTTAAAGTAGATAAGATCAGTAAAAAGGATAATAGCTTTGGTTTTGCAAAGAAGTGATACCTAGTTACCAAAAATACTATTCCTCCAACAAAAAAAGATATAAAAGCAGCTAAATTATCAGATATTCCAAGAGTTAATAGTACAAGTAAGTAAACCAAAACTGCCTGTATATTTTTTTCATTCCCTATCAACGAAGCGATCACTACCCATGCGAATAAGGCAAGTAGGGCGCACCCCCGATCTAGATAATATAAATAGAAATCATAATTATCTTTTGTTTGAAAAGTCGTTTTGAATAACGTGGTTATCAAGCCGTTACCAATGAATTCTATATAAAATAATAGAATTGCTCCAAGTAAGCCAATTATTAAGTAAGTATCTTCTATTTGTAGTTTGTTTATCAATAAATCAACATTGGTAATCAAAATATATATAACTATTGAGATAGAAAGTACTGAGAAAAAAGATACAAAGCTTGCTAGTGGCTTGTTAGACCATAAGCTGCTGATGCATAACAATATAAAAAAAACTATTTCAAGTCTGATTTTAATCCAATGAATTTTTACTTGATCCTTTATTAAATATAGTGATACAGCTAAAAATAATGGAATTGTAATGCCAAGAGATAATCCAGCTATCAGGCCGATGGTTGGAATGAGCATAAGGAGATAATTGAGTAATTGCTGCATAAATAATTACTTCTTGCTACTTATTATACAGTCCAAAGGAATAACTTCATACACTGGATGCTCCAGTGTAGATAGTGAGGGGTTTGACGATAATACCCAGCCATGAAAAACTGTAAGAGCTTCTTTCTCGACTTTATTATCAAATATAGTCAATAACATCCAATTATTTGTATTATAAGGATCAGTACCTTTGATACACTTATGTAGTTTAATCGACAAATTACCAAAAGACTTTACCTCGCCAATTTTTAATATATGCTCGGTTGATTTTGTTGTAATTTTGTTTAAAATTATTAATTTACCCCTATCTGCTTGTGATAAAGGTTCAGCTTGTTTAGAGGAATTGTTCTGACTTGACGAATCTGCGGTAATTTTGTTTTGTTGTTCGGTATATATTACAGTATTTGGGACTTTTTTACTTTCTGTGGGTTTTTCTCTTTCACTTTTTGAGGTAGATAATTCTGAATCAACGACGGTAGTGTTCTGCTCGCCTTTAAGGTCAGAGCTAAGGGCTTTTTCTATATCTGAAATATCTAGCTCCGCGCCAAAAGATGTAGTAGAGCATGCCAAGGCTAAGAGAAGTACAAAGGATTTTGGTAATAAAAATCTAAATTTGGATGTAATCATTTGATATGTGAATAAACAAAGCTGGTTCGAGAATAACTCTTGAACCAGCTGAGTAATTAATATTTTGACATCTATAAACTGAGTTTTGCTCCTATAAGCGCCACAGTACCACGAGTCTTCTTTTTAGAAAGATCAGGTCTGAACTCTGGTCTTCCTTTCAAAATAAAGCTAGAAATCTCAGCGTACGGCTTAAATCCAGGAGCAAGAAGGTAATTAGTGCCAACTGAAACCGCATCAACTGTATTCTTGAACTGATCGGACTTGAAGTAAGATACTGAAGCAGCAAAAGGCCCTTGCTTATAAGCGACTGTTCCAGAATAGTAATCAGTTTTACGACCAGCCCTATGGAATTCTGCGGTGGTCAAGCTTTTTCCTAAAGATCCAAAAGACCCTGCGTAGGAAAAGTTTCCAACGTTCAATATAGCGCCTATGTTAAATGTTCTTAGGTTACTGAGTTTAAATAGTTCTGGATTAGTATCATTTGTCGTTGCAAATTTTTTTGCACGACCAGCTGATTTTCCATACTCTCCGGTTAATGCAAGCTTTGCATCAATACCATCAGCAAAATTTTGTTCTAGAGTTACACCACCAGAGAAAGCGTCCTTAACAGTACGGTCTATTACAAACCTATCAATACCTCCAGTTTCAACTTTTCTAACATCTTCGCCGCTAGAGTTAGTTCTAGGGTTGTCCGCGCCAGTGTTGCTAGAATCTGGCGTATAGGCCACCCCTATTTGTAATTTTGTAGATGAACCCAATGCAAAGTTTGGAGTATAATAGACCACTGACCTTGCTGGCTCACTGCTATATTTTCTAGTATCAAGCTTTGTCGTTAGCTTGCTGTCTAAGAAAAATTCAGCAAAGGTAGTAAAAGAAGGTTCGACTTTTGAGTCCTGCATCAAATGCTTAGTTGAAAAATCTGCGTATCTATTCCAATCATCAAATGTAGCAGCGGCAATGGTGCTACCGTCAATCATCATTTGGGATGAAGGAGCAATTGGTGAACCAGCTTCTATCTTACCAAAGTCACTCATTAGATATATATGTGATCCGTTATAGTCAGGTGAACCCTTTCTACTAGCTGTAGGTACTAAAACTACTTTAGCACCATATCTTATGTCGTTTATCTCTTTTGAGGCGTCAGCCATCATACCAGCTTCATTAAAAAAAGCGAAATTCTTTCGATTGCTTGAAACATTTTTTTCATCACCATCTAGCTTAGACTGAGTCCTTAAACCAGATTGAAAATGAGCAAAGCCAGAAAGTTTTAGCTCTAAATCAGATACGACAGGAGTGTTGTCCGCATAAACTTTGTCTGTTGCCATTGCTGAAGACATAAATAGAGAAACAACCCCTATTGTTACTATAATTTTTTTTATTTTCATCGTTTTACCAAGATTTTTATTAGTTGAAACCTTTATTTGTTTTTTTTTAGGTTTATTAGAACTAAAAAAAATAAATACAAAACTCTTTTGAGTCTCTATTTAAGAAATATTGTACTCTACTTCAAGATATTTATCTATATAGCTTTGCTTGTTTTTGCCTCTAGAGGTAGTAACAAGTGTCAAATATATCACTTAATTCTTTGCAAGATGCCCTTGTTTAGGTAAATTTTAATTTTTGAAATAGCTCTAAGTTAAAATATTTTTATATTTAGTATCATCTAAGTTGTGATTGCAGATTAGATTAAATAGAGTATTGTACTACTCACCTAATAACTAAACAAAACTAATAATTAACTTAAGAGCTTATTTTATGGCCGTGATGTCTGATAAATGGATAATCGATAAATCTAACAACGAAGACATGATTGATCCTTTTGTTGAGACGCAAATAAAATCACATGCTTCGGGCAAGATAATTTCGTATGGTGTATCTTCTTATGGATATGATGCAAGGGTATCTAACGAGTTTAAAATTTTTACAAACATCAACACTGCTATAGTTGATCCTAAAAATTTTGATAATGATAGTTTAGTTCATAAAGAGACTGATGTGTGTATTATTCCGCCCAATAGTTTTGTACTCGCTCGAACAGTGGAATATTTTAAGATTCCAAAAGATGTGTTGGTTATTTGCGTTGGAAAATCGACCTACGCCAGATGTGGCATTATTGTAAATGTAACTCCACTTGAACCTGGTTGGGAAGGCTATGTAACACTAGAGTTCTCAAATACCACTCCTCTACCAGCAAAGATATACGCAGGAGAAGGGGCGTGCCAGTTTTTGTTCCTAAAGGGGAACGAGCAATGCAGAACAACTTATGCTGATCGCGCTGGGAAATATATGCATCAAACTGGTGTAACATTACCTAAAATATAAATAAAAAAATTAAAAACAGGACTTTTTATGCAAGATTATTCTAATGAAGAGCGTGAAGCGCCACACATCGCAGTTAATGCACAATATATTAAAGATTTTTCATTTGAAAACCCAGGAGCTCCTGGAAGTCTCGCTACTATGGATAAATCTCCTCAAATTGATTTATCTTTAGATTTGAATATTCAAAAGCTTCCAGAAGAAGATTATTATGAAGTAGAGATTTCTATAAGTGCTAAAGCATTATCGAATCAGAAAACTCTTTTTGTAGTGGATCTGAAATATGCAGGGGTTTTTAACCTAATAAATATTCCAGAAGAACAAATTCAGATGTTATTAGCGGTTCACTGCCCATCAATAATTTTTCCTTATGCAAGAAAAATTATTGCTGATGCAACGCAAGATGGAGGTTTTCAGCCGTTGATGATAGATCCCGTTGACTTTGGTGTTTTATACAGTAAAAAAATGATGCAAGATGGCGAGCTGTACGATGATAAAAAGAAACATTAAAAAGAATATTTTAATTAGTATTGGGATTTTATTCTGTGGCATAGCCACTAGTTCTTTCGCTATTGAGAATCAGATTAAAATTGGCGGTGTAATTGATATTCAAGGTATTCATTACAACACGAGTGGAGATGCTACGCAGAGAAAATTTTCTATGCATAACAAAAATCGTGGCTTGTATTCGGCTGGACACTTTTTTGTAGACTATCAACTTGTTGCAGAAGATGGTTGGAAATATGGTACCAAGATAGGTTTGCAGCAAACTACTAGAAATGATAGAGGAGTTCCTTTTGCTATATATACCGAGTCTAAATATGGTAAAATTGAAGCCGGTTCAGACAAAAGTGCTGGAGCAAGAATGATGCTCACAGGATATACAGGTTTTAGCGGTGTTGGTGGTGGTTGGGATGCTTTTATAGTTTCATCTCCACAAAAAGGTAAGGATCCTAAAGTTCCTTATGTAACAAGTTTTTGTAGTTTTTTAGATGCAAAGACGCGTACTAGTATGCTTTCTGACTATTCAAGAAAAGTGTCATATTACACACCTAAATTTGGTGCTAAAGATCATAAATTTCAACTAGGTATTTCCTATTCGCCCGACAGTTCTAATGCAGGGCATGATAATATAGACAAAGCTCATTTGCATGGGGTATTAGCTGCTTATGATTATAAATTTGCAATAAAAGATGGTGTGGCGTATGGTATCACCTATGATGGTAAATTTTCAGATCAATTATCAGCAAAGGTTGCGTTTACCGGCGAAAGAGGTAAGCCAATTGCTTTTAAGAAAACTGATAGCAGTAAAGCGAATATAAAATTTAAAGATTTAAATACCTATAATATAGGTGGCGAAGTTACTTATAATCAGTTTAGTGTTATTGGTTCATTCATGAGTTATAACAAAAGTTTATCCAATGCGACTATTGATACTTTTGGCAGAGAAACGGATATATATGCTGTTGGTATAAAATATAAATTTCTTGATAGTAAATACGCTGCAAGCCTAAATCATTTCCGTAGTAACCATAAAAAGAATAAATTTGATGCCACTAATATTGGTTTTGATTACTTAATTGTAAAAGGAATCAAGGCTTATCTACAGGTCACTCGTTTTCAAGCTAAAGGGAAGTACATTGATGAAACAACTGGGTTAATTAGAAGAGACAAAAGCAAGGGAGATATAGTGATTCTGGGAGGAAAATTCTCGCTGTAAGTTTAGTTTTTATACTAATTAATCAAGATAATTAACAATTATGTAAAAAATGCTTGATTTTTAGCAGATATAGTGAGATACTTTACAAAGTAAATATTTGTTAAGGAGATAAATAGAGTAATGAGAGTACTACTTATTGAAGACGATGCTTCAACAGCTAGGTCGATTGAACTAGCACTTGCTGCAGAGGGTATAATTTGCGATACAGCAGAGGTTGGCTCTGACGGAATTGAGATTGGCAAGATTTATGATTATGATATCATTCTCCTAGATCTTATGCTTCCTGATATAGATGGCTATGAAGTTTTACTTCGTTTGCGTTCTGCAAAAGTTAAGACACCGATATTAATTTTATCTGGTCTTACTTCTGTAGATCAAAAAATAAAAGGTTTAGGGTTTGGCGCGGATGATTATCTAACTAAGCCGTTCAATAGAGGAGAATTGATTGCAAGAATACAGGCTATTGTTCGTCGCTCTAAAGGTCATTCAGAATCAGTAGTTAGATTTGATAAAGTGGCTATAAATTTAGACACTAGGACTGTTGAAGTTGATAGCCAACAAGTTCATTTAACTAATAAAGAATATGCAATATTAGAGCTTCTTGCTATGCGTAAGGGAACAGTACTTACTAAAGAAATGTTCCTAAATCATTTGTACAGTAGTATGGATGAGCCAGAGATTAAGATTATTGACGTATTTGTTTGTAAGTTGCGTAAGAAACTGGCAAAATCTTCTGGTGGTATGAACTATATCGAAACGGTTTGGGGTCGCGGATACATGCTAAAAGATTATGACGATAATCACGGTGGGGCGCACGAAAATAAGCACCTGTCACAAACGGTATAAGAAAAAAACTATTTAAATGTTATGGAAAGCCTATCTTATTTGCTGTAAGATAGGCTTTTTCTTATGTAGGAGTTATAATGCAAACAGATGTTGCAATTATTGGAGCTGGTCCAGTTGGCATTTTTGGTGCTTTTCAAGCGGGGATGTTGGGTATGAAATCATGCATTATAGATGCGTTGGATGTTGCTGGGGGACAGTGTAGTGCGCTATATCCAGAAAAGCCAATATATGATATACCTGCCTATCCAGAAATATTGGCTCAAGGCCTGATAGATAAGCTTCTAGAACAATCAAATCCATTTCAACCAACATATCTTTTTTCTAGGCAAGTTATAAGCTTAGTTAAGAATGAAAATGACTTCGTACTTAGCACTTCCAAGGGCGATGTAATTAAGGCAAAGGCAGTATTAATTGCAGCTGGTGCAGGCTCATTTGGTCCAAATAGGCCGCCGCTGGCAAATATCGAGTCTTACGAAGGAAAGTCAGTATTCTATCTAGTATCTAAGCGAGAGGAGTTTGCTGGTAAAAAAATTGTGATTGCTGGTGGGGGTGACTCTGCTGTTGACTGGGCGATATCACTATCAGCTATTGCAGATGTAAGCTTGGTGCATAGAAGGCCAAAATTCAGAGCAGCACCAGCAAGTGTTCAAAAACTACATGAGCTGAGTTCTCAGTCGAAAATTAATTTGATTACTGATTGCCAACTTGATGAGCTAGTTGGTGATAATGGCTTATTAAGTGAGGTAATTGTAGCTGATTTGGACGCGAATAAAAGAAGTATTAAAGCAGAGATTTTGTTGCCATTTTTTGGGCTGGCGCAGAATTTAGGGCCGTTACTGGAGTTTGGCCTTAATGTTAAAACTCATCACATTAAAGCTGATTATCCACACTTTGAAACTAATATCCCAGGTATTTATGCAGTAGGAGATATAGTCACATATGATGGTAAATTAAAATTAATTCTGACTGGATTTGCCGAAGTTGCAGCCAGCCTTCATCACGCCTATGCTAGAGTATTTGACGGTAAAGCTTTGCACTTTGAATATTCTACAACAAAAGGTATACAATAGAGTTCTTTCGAAACTCTACTTTTATTCTCTTACTAAATTTGCAAAAGAACATTTATTTTAAAGGTTCTGTTGCTAACCTTTTCAGTTGCAACATAGCCAATTGAAGGAAATTGAGTTGTCATTCCGTTGCTCAGATCCTCACGTACCTTGTGTACGCTGCGGTCTTGCGCTCCGTAGATTCCTAGCACTTGCTCTTCATTAGCGAGTTTGGAAAGAACTCTAATAATTTACTTTAAATAATCAAAATAGAGAATAAAGGTTACACATATTTTCCTATCAGCATCCTATCTAGAGCAATTTTAGCTTTTATTAAAACCAAAGGTGAAAGTTGGATTTTGGGAGCTTTATTCATCATACATAAATATATTTTTTCTAATGAATTTAATCGCATGTATGGACACTCGCTACAGGAGGAACACCCAGCTTTATCTAGGGAAGGAACATCGTAAAACTTACTAGTTGGAGCTATTTTATGCATTTGGTGAATTATTCCAGGCTCTGTTAGAACAATAAATTCATGGCCAACATTTTCGCCTACATACTTAAGCAGGGAAGAAGTTGAGCCAATATGATTTGCATATTCAAGTAATGGAGCAGGGCATTTTGGATGAGCAATAATTGTTGCTGCGGGATAATTAGTTTTTAAGCGTACTAATTCACGCTCAGAAAAATTCTCATGCACAACACATGTGCCGTTCCAAAGAGTCATTGTTCTGCCAGTTTTACGAATCAAGTAATTCCCCAAATGCTTATCTGGTGCAAATAAAATTTCTTTATCTTTGGGAATAGAGTTGATAATTTTTTCTGCACTAGATGAGGTGACGATAATATCAGACAGTGCTTTTACTTCTGCTGAGCAATTAATATAAGTAACGCAAATGTGATTTGGATGCTGCTCTTTAAATTTTTTGAATTCGTCGACTGGGCACGATTCTTCCAGAGAACATCCAGCATTTAAATCTGGCAGTAGAACTTTTTTACCTGGGTTTAGTATTAACGCAGATTCTGCCATAAATTTAACGCCGCAAAAGATAATAATGTCAGCATTAGTTTCGGAAGCTTTTCTTGATAATTCAAGTGAGTCTCCAATAAAATCGGCAATATCTTGTATTTCTGAATCTTGATAGTAATGCGCAAGAATTACAGCATTCAACTCTTTTTTAAGTTTATAAATTTCTGATTCTAGGTCTAAGTAAGGATCAATGTCCCAAGACGAGGTGCCTGACCCTATTTTAAATGGGGATAAAGGATCTTTTGAGTTATTCATAGATAAATTAATATAGTTTTTATGAGGCACCAGGTCACCTAAGCGTATCTTTTGATAGCAATTTATGCAAAGCTTTTAACATAATTTATTTTCCTGGTCAATGTAGCGATAAGATAAAAAACTATTTGTTATTTATCTATTTGCCTGTTTTTAAGCAGCGTCATCATCTGTTTTATTGACAGTCTCGCAACCTAATGAAGTAGATTTTTGGTCGCAGGTGTCTTCTATTACTAAATTAAATTAATGCAACAAGTTATAGGATGAGGCAATAAGTTATTTTTGTAAATATAACTTATTACTTCATCCTATAGTTTAAGAGTTAATTATTTAGCAGAAACGGTACTATCCTTATCTTTAACGGTTTTCTTTTTATCCATTTTTTTAAATACATCATCCCAAGAGCCAGTGGTTGCTGCTTTTGTATATTCAGTGACTCTATTTTCAAAGAAATTAGTATGTTCAACCCCATTTAATATTTCATCAAGCCAAGGAAGTGGGTTATGGTCAACTAGATAAATTTCCTTTAAACCAAGCTGCATTAACCGCCTATCTGCTATATATCTGATATACTGACGAACCTCACGAGCTGTAAGACCTTCAATCCCACCAACTTCAAATGCTAGCTCAATAAATGCGTCTTCAAAGTGTACAATCGTTGCGCATGCTTCATATAAACGGCTTCTAAGATTTTCTGTCCATACTTCTGGATTTTCTTGAACGAATGTTTTAAATAGGCGAATAATTGAATTGGTATGTAATGTTTCATCTCGCACAGACCAAGTTACAATCTGTCCCATCCCTTTCATTTTATTGAATCTTGGGAAGTTGAGTAAAATTGCAAACGAAGCAAAAAGTTGTAGACCTTCTGTGAAGGCTCCAAATACAGCGAGTGTGGTTGCAATATCTTCTTTTGTTTCGACACCAAATTTTTGCATGTAGTCGTATTTATCTTTCATTTCCTTATATTTCATAAAGGCACTATATTCGCCTTCATCCATACCAACAGTATCAAGAAGATGAGAATAGGCAGCGATATGAATTGTCTCCATATTTGAAAACGCGGATAACATCATTTGCACTTCAGTAGGCTTGAACACTTGAGAATAATGCTTCATATAGCAATTATTTACTTCAATATCTGCTTGCGTGAAGAAACGAAAAATTTGAGTGAGTAAATGCTTTTCTCCCGCTGTTAAGTTATATTTCCAATCTTTTACATCGTCAGCAAGCGGCACTTCTTCTGGTAACCAGTGAATTTTTTGTTGTGTATGCCAAGCTTCATAAGCCCAAGGATATGAAAATGGTTTGTAGATAGGTTTTGCATCTAATAAAGACATATTTATTTTCCCTTTACTCGTTAGTTATTGACAAGACAGACATTCGTCGTATTCATTATCATCCTTTGTTGTAGTATGATCAGATTTTATATTATTACTTTTTTCTAAATCAATCATTTCTTGAGCTTGTATTACAGTGTGCGACACTTTATCTGCTCTTTGGATTGAAGTGGATCTTGCATAATATGTACTTTTAACCCCTTTCTTCCATGCTTTAAAGTGGATTTCGTGTAAATATTGCTTACTTACGTTTCCCGGCATAAAGATATTTAGCGACTGCGCTTGAGAGATGTGAGGAGTGCGATCTGCAGCAAGTTCAATTAGCCAGTGTTGATCTATTTCATAGGCAGTTTTAAATACATCTTTTTCATGGTCACTTAAGAAGCTTAAATGTTGTACAGAACCTTCGTGAGTTGAAATGGAGGACCAAACTTGATCATTATTAAAGCCCTTTTTTTCCAGTAATTTAATAAGGTTTTTATTTTTTACTGTAAAAGAACCACTGAGTGTTTTTTGTGTAAAGCTATTGGCTGCAAAGGGTTCAATTCCAGGGGATGAATTACCGCAAATAATTGAAATAGAAGCCGTGGGCGCGATTGAGGTTTTGTTACTAAATCTCTCTTTTACACCAACTTCTTCTGCATCAGGACAAGCGCCACGCTCTTCTGCTAGCATTATTGAAGCTTTATCCGCTTCTTTACTTATATGTTCAAATATTTTATTATTCCATACTTTAGCCATTACCGATTCAATGGGTATATTCTGTGCTTGGAGGAATGAATGAAACCCCATTACACCAAGCCCGATGCTGCGCTCTCTAGTAGCTGCATATTTTGCTCTTGACATTGTTTCTGGTGCCATGTCAATAAAATCTTGGAGAACATTATCCAGGAAACTCATTACGTCGGGAATAAAATCACTATCATTCTGCCACTCTTGGTAATATTCCAGATTTACCGATGACAAGCAACAAACTGCTGTTCTTTCGTTGCCGAGATGATCTATTCCAGTTGGAAGAGTGATTTCAGAGCATAGATTTGAAGTTTTAACTTTCAGCCCTAGTTTTTTATGGTGCTCTGGTATATGCCTATTTACTGTATCAATAAATAATAGATATGGTTCTCCGGTTTCTATTCTAGTAGTAAGTAATTTAGTCCATAAATCTCTTGCTTTCACTGAGCCTATAGCTTTCTTTGTTAGTGGGCTAATTAGTTCCCACTTCTCATCATTTTCAACAGCAAACATGAACGCATCAGGTATTACTACACCATGATGGATATTAAGGGCTCGTCTATTTACGTCGCCACCAGTAGGGCGTCTTAAATCTATAAATTCCTCAATTTCCGGATGATCAATTGGCAGGTATACTGCGGAACTTCCTCGTCTGAGTGATCCTTGAGATATAGCCAAAGTCATTGAATCTTGTACCTTTAGAAAAGGTATGATCCCCGAAGTTTTGCCATTCCCATGAACAGTCTCGTTAATCGATCGTACATTACCCCAATAGCTGCCAATACCACCACCACGAGCGGCTAGCCAGACGTTCTCGTTCCATAAGCTAACTATACTTTCTAAACTATCACCAGTTTCATTTAAGAAGCATGAAATAGGTAAGCCCCTATCAGTACCGCCGTTACTTAATATTGGCGTAGCCGGCATAAACCAAAGCTTGCTTATATAGCCATACATTCTTTCAGCGTGTTCTGGATTATCGCCGTAATATGAAGCTACTCGGGCAAACAAATCTTGATTATCCTCGTTTTTCAGCAGATAACGATCTTGCAATACTGCTTTACCAAAATCAGTAAGAAAATCATTTCTGCTCTTATCGATTTTGATAGTGTACTTAGTTTTTTTAGCGTTAGACATGCTTTTTGTTTCCTCGCCAATCCTGTTTAATTTATATTATTGTCGAAGATGAGGATAGTTCTGTTCAGTCTTTTATTCAATAGTAAATTTATAGATATAGTATATTTTTTTACTTGACATACTATATATAGTTGATTGTTGTTATTTGGATTAGAGTGCTATAAGTAAAAATAGTGATATGAATGGGGATTAGAATGGGTATGTTTTTTTTGCATAGGTACAGATGTTGTGTTGAGTAAAAATAAAATAGATATAATCTGGGAGCAATTGCTGAAATGTCTAAATTTATTTGGGCATAAGGGGGGGTAAATAAATATAGTTTTCAGGGAATTTTGGTTTATTATATCCCCTGAAGCTTGTAAAAAACAATTTTTATACCAAATAACTAAAAATGGTACCAATTTTTTATATTAAAGAAGGCAATCTGAGTTTTGCTGATAAAAGGATCCTATTAGATCTTGAGCTTTACGTTACGCGTGGCGATCGGATTTGTTTAGTTGGCCGAAATGGTTGTGGTAAGTCAAGCTTAATGAAAATTATTGACGGCGAATATGAGCTTGATACTGGTGAGCTATTTGAAGATCCAGCGATTAAAATTGGTTACTTAAAACAAGATATGAAATTGCTACCCAAAGGCAAGATTTATGATTTTGTATTATCATCGTTTAAAGATAACTATGATAATAATAAATACCAAGCTGATATTATTCTAAAACAACTTGAAGTTGATGGCAACGCTGCGTTAGAAAATTGTTCTGGTGGGCAGATTAGAAGAGTTTGTCTAGCTAAAGCTCTTATCAATAGTCCTGATATTCTATTATTGGATGAGCCGACGAATCATCTTGATATCTTGACAATCGAGTGGCTAGAAGGTTATCTGAAGAACTATAATGGAGCTGTAATTTGTATAAGCCACGATCGCACATTTCAGGAGAATATAAGTAATAAAATCTGGTGGATTGACCGCGGTATATTGCGCAAATCTTCTAGAGGATTTAGGTACTACGACGAGTGGCGAGAGGAAATCATTGATAGTGAAGAAGCCACTTTGCGAAAGATGAATAGAAAGCTTGAAGTAGAGAAGGGGTGGCTTAATGCTGGCGTTACTGGCAGAAGAAAGCGAAACCAAAAAAGACTAGCTAATTTGCACCGCCTAAGAGAATCGTACAAAGCTCATCAATCTCATTTGCAAAGCGCAAAAGCTAAGCTACAGATCGAGCTTGCTGAGCAAATGCAAAAAACTAAATTTATTATTGAAGCTGAGAATATTTCTTACAATTTTCCTGGCAAAAAACTGTTTGATAACTTTACTTTTAAAGTAAAAAAAGGTGAAAAAATAGGCGTAATCGGTCCAAACGGTATTGGTAAATCGACGTTTATTAAAATACTTATCAAGGATATAGAGCCAGAGGTGGGCAAAGTTAAGCATGGCACTAATCTTGAAATTACTTATTTTGATCAATATAGGTCAGAACTTAATCCAACACACAGTTTGAAACAGACATTATGCCCAACTGGTGGAGACCAAGTTTTTCTTAAGGATCAGGCTATGCACGTCGCTGGTTATCTAAAGAAATTCATGTTTGATCCTAAGATCCTTGGAGACAAAGTATCTACTCTTTCAGGCGGAGAAGCTAATAGGTTGCTTCTCGCAAAAGCTTTGATAAATCCAGGAAATTTTTTGATCCTTGATGAGCCAACAAATGATTTGGATATGGACTCGCTAGAAATATTGCTTGAGATTTTGGCAGATTATACGGGTACGCTAATCATAGTTAGTCATGATAGAGACTTTCTAGAACGCTTAGTCACAAGAACATTAGTCTTTACTGGTGAAGAAATTATTAATCTTTATGGTGGGTACACTGATTACTTAACCTATCATAAAAAGGATATAAAGGTAGAAAAATGCATCAAGAAAAAAACTATTAAAAATATTTCAGAAGATGCAGTAAAACCTCAGAAATTAAGTTATAAATATGTAAGATTGCTTGAATCATTACCAATCGAAATTGAGCAGTTAGAAAAGAACATAATAGATATTGAGTCTAAATTATTTGAAAAAGACTTGTATGTGTTGAATAATGATAAATTTAATAAGCTTACAACTAGCTTGTTAAAAGCGAAAGAAACGCTAGATCACAAGATAACAGAGTGGCTTGAGGTTGAAGCTATAAAAGACAAATTGGAAAAATAGGTTTGTTTATTATGTCTACTTCGATAAAATTATACGTGATATTATGTAGCATTTTCTGTGCCATAATCGTAACTGGAAACCTGATATTTCAGAAATTTATTATTCTCGATCTATTCTCTCAAAGCTTTGAAATTTCTGTTGGTGTCTTTTTATATCCCATTACGTTTTTAATATCAGATCTTGTAACAGAATTTTATGGTAAGAAAAATGCTGAGCTGATGATAAGAACAGGGGTGATTTGTAGCCTTGTTGTACTTTGCCTAATTACGATTGCTGACTTATTGCCTGCAACAGATTGGTCGGTAGTAGACGATAGTACTTTTCATCAAGTATTTAATGCGTATGGAGTAGCATCTTTTGCCTCTATTATTGCTAACTACATAGGGCAACTTATTGATATACACATTTTTTCGCACATAAAAACTTTGACTAATGGTAAGCATTTGTGGATAAGGAATAATGTAAGCACCATAGTGGGACAATTTGTAGATACCATTACAGTCGTTTCTATCTTATCGATTTTTTCTATTATTCCAGTAGGTCAGTTTTTTATAGTTATATATGGCAGTCTAGCGTTTAAAATACTGGCTGCCTTATTAGATACGCCATTTTGTTATCTGGGACATTATTTTATGCGTAAGGTAGAGTTTACCTCTGTTATTCATCCATGCCCGGTGACGAAACTAAGCAATTAGAATCTAAAATTTTGATATTATCTAACCCTTACAATGTATAGAAAAAAGCCATTCCCTGAACTATCAAGTCAAAATGGTAGCAATAGTAAATCAATTGGCGCTCAAGTAGTTGATACTCCGCGTTATTCTATCGGCCTAAAACATAAACAAACGTGAATAGGAAAAGCCAAACAACATCAACAAAATGCCAATACCAAGCAGCAAATTCAAAGCCAAGATGACCATTTCCCTGTAGAAAATGTCCTTTCTTAGCCCTGAAATAACACACAGCTAGGAATACTGTCCCTAGCATAACATGCAAGCCATGAAAGCCTGTTGCTAAATAGAAATTGGCCGCATAAACACCATCGGTTAGCTTAAATGCTGCATGGTGATATTCGTAAGCTTGAAGCATTGTAAAGCTAATGCCTAAGAAAACTGTTATACCTAGTGCTGCAACGGAGTTTTTTTTATCGTTATGAAGTACTGCATGGTGAGCCCAAGTAACAGTTGTACCGGACAATAATAGGATTAAAGTATTGATAAAAGGGATGTCCCAAGGATCAAAAGTTTTAATTCCTTCTGGGGGCCATACACCTTTTGCCACTACCCAAGGGCCTTCAAGTATTCCGGCTGGAAATAAGCTTACAGAAAAGAATGAAAAGAAGAAGGCAAAGAAGAACATTATTTCTGACATAATAAACAATGACATACCAATTCTTAAGCCAGTTCTAGCACGCTCAGTATGGTATTTGCCTGATCTGCCTTCTTCTATTACATCGGACCACCAGTTCCAGGCACAGTAAATTACTGAAACTAAGCCAAGCCCCAAAACAAATTTACCCCCAGTGTGCTCATGCATAAACATTACCATGCCTAGCGTAAGAGCAAACAATGAGAATGCAGTAGCAATAGGCCAGTGACTCAGTGCAACTAAGTGAAAAGGATGTTCTTGATTTGATGCCATTTTTTTAGTGTCTTTAGATTAATTTTAACTTGAATTATAAGCAATAATAAGCATTATTGTCTATTATTTATTCACTATATAACAATTAACCATAGTTGGGTGTAACATTACGCTTTTCATTAAACTTCTTACAAATTACTCTACGTCTCGCACTTTGTAAAAACTATATGATAGAGTTATGGTGTCGATGTCGTCCATTTCTGGGTCTTTATCAAGGTCTGCATCAATAAAGAAAGAAACTGGCATAAGCACTTTTTGGCCACGTTTAAGAAGCTGTTCTTCAAAGCAAAAACAATGTATTTTTACAAAGTACTTACCAGCTTTCATTGGAGTGATATTGTACACAGATGTACCAATAATATCCTTATCACCGATGTTTTCCGATTCATAAAATATTAACGCAGTTTCTCCAGTAATAACATTAGTTCGTCTTTGTTTGGGGATGAATCTCCATGGCAAGTCTTTATCAACATTGGCATCAAATTCAATGTTAATTTTGCGATGACCTTTATTAACTTTAGAAAAAGCTTTATCTCGCATAGTAGTTCCACCAAATCCCGTTGCTTTACAGAAAAGGTTGTAAATTGGTACCGCAGCAAAGCTTAAGAGAAGCATACTAAAAAATAGGGCGATGATGGAGAGTGCTATAGGTGCATTTGATTCTTTGCTCATAGAAGTTCAATCCAGCTACTTATAATCTCTTTCTAAGAAAGTCTGACCTAGGTACACTTCACGCACTTCTGAACTTCCAACTATTTCAGAAGGTTTACCCTCCATCAATACTTTTCCATCATAAATAATATAAGCTCGATCCACTATATCTAGAGTATCACGAACATTGTGGTCAGTAATCAAAATGCCAATATTACGATTTTTTAAATGTGAGATGAGTAATTTTATATCTTTAACTGCGATAGGGTCAATACCAGCTAAAGGTTCATCTAAAAGAATGAATTTAGGGTTAGATGCAAGTGTTCTTGCTATTTCAAGTCTTCGTCTTTCACCACCAGATAAAGTACTAGATGACTTATTTTTTAAGTGACTAATTGAGAATTCGTCCATTAATTCTTCGCATTTAGACTCTATTTCTTCTTTGCTAATTAAAGTTATTTCAAGTATAGCACGGATATTATCTTTTACCGATAACCCTCTGAAAATTGATGATTCTTGAGGTAAGTAACCTAAACCAAGTCTTGATCTTGAATACATTGGTAAATTGGTGATATCTTGATCATTTAAAGATAGTTCTCCTAAATCAGCCCTAATTAAGCCGATAATAATGCTGAATAAAGTAGTTTTCCCAGCCCCATTTGGTCCAAAAAGCCCCACCACTTCTCCTTGATAAAGGCAGCAGTTAATGTCTCTCAAGACCGGTTTTCTATCGTAAGATTTTGACAGATTTTTTATTACAAGCTTATTTTGCATTAGGCAGTGCTTCTATAGATTTTAGTTTAGCAAAGTATACCATTTTATCTGTTACTAGTATATTAGCATCTTTTTGTATCCGAACGTTTCCAAGTAAAGTAAGTTTTTTTGCTAAATTGTCAAATTCACCACTATCAGCAATAATAACATCAACATTGTTTTTGTTGCTTTTAATAGCTTTGATTGTTGTAGGAAAAACAATTTTTATTATTTCTCTTTTGGGACTTAGATCAGAATAGTAGATAATTAGCTTATTGGTAGAAATATTTTGGTCTTCAAACACAACTCTTACATTATTTTCGAAAGTAGCTGATAGGTCTTTTTTGTTAAGTGTGAGATTATCGCATGTTATTTGAATTTTATCACTGGCTCTTAAAGTCTGGCTTGTACAAATCATCAATAAAAAAATTAGAAATTTTGCCATTATCTAGAAATCATCTATGTCAAATACTGACTCTACATTACCTTTGAATCTAATGATTTTAGAATAATCATCAGAGTCAAGTTTGTCAGCTTTAATATATGAATTAGAAAAATCTACTATTACTGGAGCCTCGCTATTTATATTCTGATTATTAATATTGAGATTTAATTGATTTGATTTTAATTTAATACCATTAAAAATTACCAGTACATTATCCTTAAGTATAATTTTTTTTGCTAGATCATCAAGAGTAGCTTCATTTGATTTTATAATTATATCGCCATCGCTTGAGAAGTATTTGCCAGATACGAATTGAAGGATGTAGTTGTTATATTTATCTTTCACCATTGTATTGGCGAGTATTTTATAGGGGACTAAATTATTACTAATCCCTTCGAAAACTGGATTCTCTATACCTAACGAATAATCTTTTGTAAGGTAAGGTTTATTATTAAGGATATCTTGCTTAATAGTTTGGTTATTTTGTGATGGATTAGAAGAATATATAATAGTAATAAAAATAAGTATGAGTACTAATACTCCCGAACAAAGAAAGAGATATTTTACAATTAAACTTGTAAAATGTTTAAATTTATTTTGATTGTGGTTTAATTGATTCATGCAACTCCATGTCTCAGTATATCATGAATATGCACTACTCCTACAAGTTGATTCTCTCGAGTCACAGGAAGAACAGTAATGGATTTTTGATTCATGATGGATATCGCCTCTGTTGCTAGTGCATTATCAGCTATTGTTCTTGGATTACTAGTCATCACATCTTTGGCTTTCTTGCTACCTAAACTCTCATTAATATGTCTTCTAAGATCTCCATCAGTAATTATTCCTATTATGCCATCATCCTTGTTTAAAACGATTGCACACCCAAGGCATTTTTCATTCATAGTAATTAGTACTTCGGTAAATTTAGTGCTTTCTTGCACTATTGGGAGATCTCCTTCACCTTTCATTACGTCTGATACTTTCAATAAATTCGTTCCTATCTTACCACCAGGGTGAAATATCTTAAAATCCTCTTTTGTAAATCCTTTGGACTGGTGCAGAGTAGTCACTAGTGCGTCTCCTATCGATAATGTCATTAACGAAGAAGTTGTGGGAGCTGAAATAGAAGATGTTTCACTTTGGGTCGGTAATTTTAGAAGAAAATCGCTACTTTTACCGAGAGTAGAGTTGCTGTTCATAGTAATTGCTGCAATTTTTATATTGAATCGTTTGCAATAATTTATTGTGTCAAATAATTCTTTAGTTTCTCCGGAGTTAGATAACATAATTACCATATCTATTTCAGTAATCATGCCAAGGTCGCCGTGACTTGCCTCCCCGGGATGAATATAGAATGCCGGAGTACCCGTGGAGGCTAAACTGGCGGCAATTTTTTTAGCAATATAGCCGCTTTTCCCCATCCCCATAAGAACGACTCTTCCTTTAAATTTTAGTATATATTCAACTAAATCTGAGAAATCATGTGGAATATCATGGGCCAAAACATGCAGAGCTTTCGACTGATCTAGTATGCTATCTTTTGCTAAGGTTACATAATTCATCTTAACTACCGTGGGAAAAAATATCTATATCATTCCAGCCAATTAAATCAAGCTCCGCTCTAATTGGTAAAAATTCAAATAATTTGTGAGCAATTTTATTTCTATTTAATTCAATGAGACGGTCTATAAGTATTGCTCTAAGAGAGTGAAGATAAACTACGTCTTTTGCAGCATACTCTTTTTGGTCTTCGCTTAGTTCTGCTGCCCCCCAATAAGATGATTGTTGTTGTTTGGAAATAGTTATGCCAAGCAA
This sequence comes from Rickettsia typhi, assembly GCA_945875975.1. Lineage (GTDB taxonomy): Bacteria > Pseudomonadota > Alphaproteobacteria > Rickettsiales > Rickettsiaceae > Megaera_A. The sequence continues at coordinate 56,621 of CAMCMD010000002.1, read as the reverse complement.
TTCTCGACACAAATCTTTTAATCCGTGGTAATCTGTATAGGTTCGAACTAATTTTGATGCAATTTTTGTGCAGAAGATGTTCACCAGATCTATTTCCAAATATTTCTTGATAACCGCCAAATCAAATCTAGCATAATGAAATATTTTGCCTCTGTTTTCATCTAGAAGTAGTTTTTTTAAATTAGGGGCAGAGTAGTTATTTTGATCAAATTGAATTAAATATGAATCCCCATCCCCGTTACTAATTTGCAATACACATAACCTATCTCGATGGAAGCTCAAACCCATTGTTTCTGAATCAATTGCAATATCTCCCGCTAAGTGAAGATCATCAGGTAAATCATTTTTATATACAACAACTCTCATAATATTTTCTTCTCTTAAGTTAATCGCTTTTAAGCGGCGTTTTAAATATTTTTTCTTCTGGGGCAGAAAATCCAAGCACATTTCTAATTTTTTCGTCAAGCATATCCTTATCTATAGATTCATGTCTTAATAGCTTTGTTCTGTTTTCAATTTCTAGTCGTTCTGCTCTTAAAAATTCAAGCTTTTTGTGCGAGCTGCTTAGCTCTGCCTGCAACTTAAAATAGGCCAATACCCCTCTGCTACCATAAATTGAATGAAAGACAAAGTAAGATAGCATTAAAAACACTACGATATTAAAGGCTTTTTTCTTAGTAAAAGTAAAGCTATTTGAAGGTTTCTCTATCATTATAGATATACTAAACGTTATTAAGCAAGTACAAGGCAATCAATGGGGCAGTTAGAATAATACTGTCAAATCTGTCAAGCGCTCCACCGTGACCAGGTATAATTGTTCCTGTATCTTTGATTTTAAATCTTCTTTTTAGTAATGATATGCTCAAATCGCTTATCTGCGCAGTAACTCCAATAATTAGAGCAAAAAAACTTAATGATACATTTGATTTAGCTATCATATAGGGAAGACTATATGCTGGAATTAAAGTCAGAATATTAAGACTAATTATCGCACTAGAAACGCCAATAATTAGGCCGCTAATAGTTTTATTTGGACTAGTTTTAGAAGCTAATTTAGGGCCTCCAACAAGCTTTCCCCCAAACATTGCCATAACATCAACGCTCCAAATTATACAGAAAAATGTCATTAATAGCCAACCCGTGCGATCAATATAGGAAATAAGCAATAAGGAAGCTATAGGAATAGGTATTGCGATTAGACCAATCAGATTATGGTATAATGATGATTTAGTGATATTATACCACTCAAGAAGCATCACAGCCGCGATGCCATAAATTGCGATATAAAAGAGCGGTCTAAAAACAAAAATTGCTACAATAAAAAAACATCCCAGTAGCAACCCGGAAAGACAACGAATCAATAAATTTCTTTTATTCATAAGCTAGTATACAATTTCTATCTACCACCAAAGTTTCTTTGACGAGTTGAGTAATTTTCTATGGCTTTTTCTAGGTCGTTTATATCAAATTCTGGCCAAAATTTATCCAAAAAATATAGTTCAGCGTAGGCTAGTTGCCACAACAAAAAATTACTAATTCTGTATTCGCTGCCAGTTCTAATTAAAAGATCTACATCTGGCATTTCTGGATCATATAAGAAATTTCTAAAATTGTCTTCTGTAATTTTTGTTATACCAGAGTTAATCGCTTTGGTGAAGGCGTCTACCATTTCTGCTCTACTACCGTAGCTAAAAGCTATGCAGACAGTAGCTTTGGAGTTGTTTTTAGTGCTTTCAACAGCAAATTTTATTTTTTGTTGAAGCGACGGAGCCAATTTCTCCAGATGGCCTATAATTTTAAGCTTAATCCCATGTTTGGCAAGAATTTTTGTTTCATGCAAGACGTAGTGACTCAAAAGATTAATTAAAATAGAGACTTCTTCAGCCGGTCTTTGCCAGTTTTCGGATGAAAATGTATATAAGGTAAGATAGTTTATCCCTAATTTTGATAGGTGAGGAATTAGAGATTTTGCAACTTCTGCTCCCTTTTTATGCCCCTCAGCTTTAGATTTTTTATTGAGCTTTGCCCACCTGGCATTGCCATCCATAATTATTGCTAAGTGATTTAAATTTTGTTTCATAAAGCTATTTTTTTACTGGTAATTTAATTTGTACAAGTAGTCCTTTGAGAATTTTGCTTTCACCTAGCGTAATGCTGCCATAATGACCACTGATTATTTCTTTTGTAATAGCTAGGCCCAGACCAACACCAGCTGAGTTATCTAAGGGTCTTGACTTATCAGCACGATAAAATGGTTTAAACACTGAGCTTCGTTCATTTTTTTTGATGCCTTTGCCATTATCTTCAATAATGATGAGTACATCGTCTGGGCTTGAAGATATAGAAATCTTGACTTTAGATGAATATTTGAAAGCGTTACCAACGAGGTTAGAAATCGCTCTCTGAAAAGAATGTGGTTTGATAAGCGTTATAACTGGTTCTGGGCTAATATCCAGCGTGATATTATACTCAGACCACTTAGTTTTGATATAAGAGGAAATCCAGTTATTAAGATTTGTTGCTTTAAAATCTTCGCCTCCTTCTCCACGTGCAAAATCTAAATAGGAGTCAATCATGTGTTGCATACTGTCTATATCATACTGTAATTCCTCCCTTTCTTCCGATTCATCCATGAGTTCGGCTTGTAGTTTCATACGAGTAAGAGGAGTTTTGAGATCATGAGATATCATAGCTAACATTTGAGTGCGTTTTGTAGTTTGGTGTTCAATGCGGTCTCTCATTTTTAAAAAAGCTAGCCCCGCTTGTCTAATTTCCCTTGCACCCGAAGGCTTATAATTATCCGTTTTTTCTCCTCGGCCATAACGTTCGGCCGCATCAGTGAGTTCAATAATTGATTTTATCTGATTTTTTGAAAATATTAGCGAAATTGAAAGTAGCAATATAGTAAGAAAAATAATCCATAATACAAAAATACTAGTTGTTGGATTTAAAAGAGCTTTATAAGGCAACTTAATCAACAAGGTTTCTGAGTTGATTTCAAGGTATAAATCGACATTCTTGCTCTGATCAAAAACAATTACTCCTTCTTGCCCAAGTGCTTCTTGCAGTAATTTTTTAAAAATCTCTAGCTCTTCTATGTATTTTTTTCCAGTGGAATCTGGTAATTTCGAAGAAATAATAGAATATTCGAGATTGAGATAAGTGCCATGCTTAGGTATTTTTTTATTATTAAGATTATTAATAAGCTCCGAAATTTCTGTAGCTATTAGGTAGCTTGTATTTTGAGAAACATTATACCAATGCCTTTTATAAAACAAATATACTGCAAGAAGTTGACTGATTAATACTGGTACAATGATAATTAGCATGAACCGAGTCAATAGGCTTTTAGGAAATAAATTTTTAGGTAAAGAGCTAAGTATAGAGGACATATCCTTTGTTTCGTATTGTTTTAAGAAATTTAGGATTTTTTGGATCAGGCTCTATCTTATTTCTGAGTCTAACAATCTGAACATCTACAGATCTTAGATTTAACCCCCCGAGTTCTATTGAAAGTTCTTCTCTAGAAATAACCTTATTTTCTGATTTGACTAAAGTGCCTAGAAGTTTTTCTTCGGCAGAACTGAGTTTAATATCGGTGCCATTTTGTATTAAAACCTTGGTTATTAGATTATACGTATTATTACCAAATCTGATAATTTCCTGTTCTTTTTTAAATCGTTTGTGAGAGTTAATTAGATTATTAATTCTCAAAAGGAGCTCTCTTGGTTCAAAAGGTTTTGTAACATAGTCACTAGCCCCAGATTCTAAACCTTTAATTTTATCTTCTGGTTCAGAAAGAGCGGTTAACATAACTACGGGCATTATCATCCCATTTGATCTTATTCTTTGAGCAAAATCAATTCCAGTAATTTCAGGCATCATGACATCTAGTATAATTAGATCATATACAAAATTTGACAGCAGCTCTGATGCTTCTCTCGCAGAGGCGCTTGTAGAGACTAAAAAATTATTTTGAGTAAGAAATTTCTTCAAAAGTTTTAGTATTCTGTTATCATCATCAACTATTAGAATATGTGGTTTTTTATCCATTTGTACTAAATTATTAACAGGTTTTAGAAAATATTTAGTTCTTACGAGTAATATAATCCTATTTAAGCAAATTGACTATAATATTTTGAAGGAATTTATGAATTTTAAATTATCAAATAAAATGTCCGACTATATTTGGATAAATGGTGAAATTGTGCCTTGGGATGAAGCATATGTTCATGTTCTTACTCATAGTTTACACTATGCTGGAGCAGTATACGAGGGAGAGCGTGCTTACAATGGCAAGATTTTTAAATTGATGGAGCATACAAATAGACTGCTCCGTTCAGCAGAAGCGATGCATTTAAAAGTAAATTTTTCGGCTGATGAGATTAATCAAGCTACCCATGAAGTGCTTCGTTTGAATAATCTAAAAGATGCTTACGTACGCCCGCTTATTTGGCGAGGTGCAGAAACACTAGGGGCTTATAATCCAATTTTAAAATGTAACATACTCGTATTAGCTACGGAATCGAGCCCAACTTTTAAAAATGGTATGAAGTTATATGTTACACCATGGCGTAAAATAGGGGTTGATGCAATGCCGCCACAATGTAAATCCTCAGCTCATTATGCAATGATGACGGTATCGCAGAAACTGGCTCAAGACCTTGGTTATGATGATGCGCTAATATTAGATCAGTATGACGATATTGCCGAGAGTTCTACGACTAATATCTTCTTTGGTAAGGGGGGGACGATCGTGACTCCTATAGCTGATCGTTTTCTTAATGGTATAACACGCCAAACCGTTATGGAAATTGCAAGAAATATTGGTATAGAAGTTAAAGAAGAGAGATTGTTGGTGGGAGATATAGGGCGGTATGACTCTTGTTTTTTAACGGGCACTTCTGCAGAAATACGTGGAGTTTTTTCAATATCATATGATAATGCTAAGGTAGAATTTCCTAATAACAACCTAGTAACAAGACTGCAACAAGAATATGCTAAAGTGGTAGGCAAAATATTATGATATTCAAGGGAATTTTAACGGCACTTATTACTCCATTAGATGAAAATGACAATATTGATTTTAGAACGCTGGAACCTCTTATAGAGAGACAAATAGCCTCTGGGATTAATGGCCTGGTGGTAGCGGGGTCTACTGGTGAGGGAAGCAGTCTTTCGGATGAAGAATATTATGAGCTAATTAAAACGGCAATAGATTGTTCAAAAGGAAGAATTCCTATTATAGCCAGCATAGTGGGGGTTAGTACTGCGTCGGTATGCGAAAAAGTATCTATTCTCTCGAGCATGGATATAAACGGTTTAATGTGTACTGCTCCGCATTATATTAGACCAGAGCAAGAAGGGTTATATCAACACTTCCAAGCCATAAATAATGCTAGTACCTTGCCTATAATGATATATCTACATCCAGGAAGAACTGGCTGTGATATGTCAGACAATACAATAATCAGACTTTCAGCCCTTGATAAAATAGTAGCATTAAAAGATTGTAGTAGCGATATTGAAAAGCCATTAAGACTTTTGACGCAAGTAAATTCAACTTTTGTTTTTCTGGCCGGTGATGATAATAGATTTTTAGCTTATAGTGCACATGGAGGTGTTGGGTGCGTTTCGGTCATAGCAAATATTTTTCCAAAGCTTTGTAAAAAAATTGAAAGCTCATGGAGTTCTGGTAACCTTGATAAAGCAAGAGAGCTGCAGCAAAATTTGATGCCATTTATGTCAGCTTTATTTTCTGAAAGTAATCCTATTGGCATCAAATGTGCAGCTCATGAACTTAAGTTATGTAGTGATAAAATTCGGTTACCACTGACAAAAGCCCGCGAAGATACCAGAAGAAAAATCAGTGACCTTATGTCCGAGATTGTAGGTTTAGAAAAAGATGTCTGATAATTTATATAAGAAAGTAGTTGCAAAAAATAGAAGGGCATTGTTCGATTACTCGATAGAGGAAAACATAGAGGCGGGGATTATACTCACTGGTAGTGAACTGAAATCTATTAGAGAAGGAAAGGTGTCCTTGGCTGATTCTCATGCTGCAGAGAGCGCTGGTGAACTATACTTGTATAATTGTCATATTGCAGAATACGAAAAAGCTAATCGTTTTAATCATGCACCTCTTAGACCAAGAAAATTACTAGTTCATAAACGAGAAATGCAAAAAATAATAGGTAAAATCAAATTAAAGGGCTATACTTTGATAGCATTATCACTTTATTTTAACCATAAAAATAAAATTAAAATTGAACTGGGCTTGGCACGAGGTAAAAAGCAATACGATAAACGAGAGTCAATTAAAGAAGATGATTGGAAGAGAGAACAAGGCAGAATATTAAGAGATAAAAAATAAACATTTTAGTAAGGGCTGTAATTTATTATAATGGCAACAAAAAAAGACTTAGAACAAAATATTACGAAAAAGCTTAGTTATCTTGGTGAGTTGGATGCTAATTTTGCAGTTAATTGTATATTAAATTATATTAAGGACGAGCTTGCAGTGGGTAATAGAGTAGAGGTAAGAGGTTTTGGTAGCCTTTCAGTAAGAAAAAGAAAACATGCCGGTAGGGAGGAAGAATATAATACAATCTATTATCGTATGTCTAAAAATGTTCAAGAAGACTTGAATAAATAAGAGTCATTCCGAACTTGATTCGGTATCTATTTTTGTCTTTTCTTAAAATTGGCAGAATCAATTATTACAATGTTAAAATTAAATAATAGCTTTTATAATAAACATGCGGTGGAAGTTGCTAAAAATCTTTTAGGCAAAACTCTGGTTTTTGGAAAAATAAAAGGAATTATAACAGAAACAGAAGCATATAGGGGAACGGATGATGAAGCCTCTCATGCCTTTAGTTTTACCCCTAGATCCTCAATAATGTTTGGCCCTTCTGGGTATAGCTATATTTATTTGATTTACGGTATGTATTATTGTTTAAACATCGTTACTGAAGAAGAAAATTCTCCAAGTGCTGTACTTATACGTGGTTTAAAATTGCCCGATATTCATTTGGATGGGCCCGGGAAAATATGTAAATATTTAGGAATAACGAAAGAGCACAATGGAATTAATCTTGTAACTGACAGTAATTTTTACTTTACTGAGGGTATAAATTCTGTAACGTATAGTAGTACTTCCCGAATAGGTATAAAAAAAGCAATAGATAAGCAATGGCGCTTTTTAAGTAGCTAAATAATTGCTACAGGCATTAAGCATTTTTATTCACTAGAAAAAATAATAGTTAAGAAAAATTAAGAATTATGGTGGCCAAGGACGGGATCGAACCGCCGACACAAGGATTTTCAGTCCTTTGCTCTACCGACTGAGCTACTTGGCCAGATATGAGTGCAATTTATAATCAAAAAAAATATGTTTGTCCATTCAAAACTAGTGTTTATAGAATTATTTGCATGAGATCCTGAATCAAATTCAGGATTGTATATTGAAAATAGCGTATATAAGAAAATAGCATAATTAAACCATCATCTATTTACAATGCTAGTGAACATGGTTTATAATAGAGTTGTTACTTAGGTAACTATGGTGATAAACGTTGTTTGGAATAGGGGTTGCGGACCCGGGGGCGGTACCCGGCGCTTCCACCATTGTGTAGACTCCTTCTAGAGTTAGTATTTTTGGGAGCGAAGTAGGATCGACGTGCTTAATAAAGAAATAATTTTTACCCAGTATGATACTGCTGTAGAATGGATCAAAAAAAGTAAATGCAAACGATAACAATCGTCTTGCGGCTGCTGCTTAAACGTAGCTAGCCACGGGGTTCGGGACTTACCTGGCAACAGAAAAGTCCCACTATTTTATATAAAGATTATATGTCGATTGACTATCAATTATTAATAGACGAAGCAATGCTTAGCATCGTTAGGAAAGTGCTCATCAGCACCTGTGAAACGGGATTAATTGGTGAGCAGAGCTTTTATATTTCCTTTAAAACTGATGATTCTGAGGTCGTATTATCTCGAAATATGAGGAATAAATACCCTAAAGAAATTACCATAGTGCTGCAATATCAATTTAAAGACTTAAGAGTTTTAGAGGATAGATTCTCCGTTAATATTGCATTTGGAGGGGTTCCAGAAACCATTGTAGTTCCTTTTTCCGTTCTCACAAGCTTCATTGACCCGATCACGAATTTTAGTTTGCAATTCAATAGAGGTAAAGAAAATGTTGATTGGGAATCGGAAACATTTGCTACCGATTTAGATAATGACAAGGAAATTAAGCGCATGCAGCCTAAATTAGCTACAAAAACAAAAGCCCTTCCAAAAGATAAGTTACAAAAAGCTGGTGAAGTTATTGCGATTGATAAGTTTCGAAAAAAAAGCAAATAGGACAGTTTATATATGTCTGCTGACACCATGCCTTTTGTTGAAATTTATACCGACGGAGCTTGTGCCACTAATCCTGGACCAGGCGGTTGGGGAGCTTTATTAATCTTTAATGATAAAAGAAAAGAAATTTTTGGGTACCAACTTGCAACTACAAATAATCAAATGGAACTCGCCGCGGCGATTTACGCTCTACAACATTTGAAAAAACCATGTAGAGTAAAACTTTATACCGACAGTATATATCTTCAAAAGGGCGCCACTGAATGGATGCAAAATTGGCAGAAGAATAATTGGCGAAAAAGTGACAATAAACCAGTGACAAATCTTGATTTATGGCAAAATTTACAGCATGAAATGAAAAAACACGATATCATTTGGTGTTGGGTAAAGGGGCATGCTAATAATGAGGGGAATAATATCGCTGATAGACTAGCCGTTGTTGGCAAAGAAACTGCAAAGAGAATGCTTACAGATGTTTCAAATTAATAAATTGTGGATTAAATTATTCTGTAAAAAGGTCGGCGTAGACCAATTTGGTAATTTTTATTATGTTGGCAAGAGTAAAAACTACTTAAATATTTATAAAAGATATATAGTATATAATGGCATTGATGACGGATCAAAAGTGCCACCGATGTGGCATTCTTGGTTGCATTACTTAAGTGATGCTATACCAGATAAAAATCAGCCTACAGAATACATTTGGCAAAAAGAACATTTGCCAAATGTAACTGGAACTAAATATGCTTATGACCCAGCTAAGTCGAAATATACGAAGATAAAGACTTATTCCAGTTGGAAACCAGAATAATTAATAGTTAAGGTATAAAAAAATGAAACAAGGAATTATTGAAACATTGGTAGGTTTTTTTGTACTGATTGTAGCGTTCAGTTTTTTTGCATTTGCTTACAATACAAGCAATTTCTCAAAGACAAATGGAGGATATTTATTAACGGCTAATTTCCAAAACATCGACGGAATTGCTAAGGGAGCAGATGTAAAACTTGCTGGCATTAAGATTGGATTTGTGGATAGTTTTACTCTTGAAGACGATACCTATTATGCAATCTTGAATCTAAAAGTGAATGATGGGATAAATATCCCTAATGATTCTAGCGCAATGGTTTCAAGTAACGGCCTTTTAGGTGGAAAATATATTCGGATCACCCCTGGTGCATCTAATGATAATTTTGTCCATGGTGGTAAGATAAAATTTACTCAATCATCTCTAAATATTGAAGACCTAATTGGAAAATTAATGTACTCAATTACTAGTAAATAAACTGATCTTGGTTTAATGCATAAGATTATATTCAGTAGGATAGGTGTTTTTACTTTGTTTTTTTATTATGAGTAATTTTTTTATTAAATATTGTAATTGTCTCTGACAATAGCCGAGAGTTGGGAATTAGATGTTTTGCTTTAGCACCCTGAATTGTAGTGTACCGAAGATCTACATCTATAACTACTCCTTCAACATCTAGAAGGGCTACATGTGTATTAATTTCTACTGTTTTATAAAATATTATCATTATTCCTGCCACAACGTTTACTAAGACATCTTTTAAAGCATAACCAATGGCAAATCCTGTCAAACCTAGCCCTGCAACTAAAGCGCTGATATCAACTCCCCAAGTACCAAGGACAGTTAATAGAGCAGTAATCCAAATTGCTATGCTAATCGATTTGCCTAAATAAACTATGGACGAATTTTTGGATGAAACTTCTGACTTAGCAATAATTTTACTAAATACAGGCTTGATGATCAGCCATAGTATTAAAAAAGGAATAATAGCAAAAATGCCTGAAATGAACTTAGGCATAAATTTCTGCAATTGTAGAAATAGGGTAGAGTAACTTTCCATTTATGTAGCCTTAATTGTTATTATCGCTTTTACCTTGTTATTATTACTTAGGAAAAACTTGTTTTTGTACCATTTTGCTCTGAATTTTTGTCTCAGCTAAAATGACAATTAAGCATGTCTTGTGGCATTAATACCTAATTTGTTGCCTAGAATCCAGGAAATAGCTTTTAATTTAAACTCAATATATCCTACTGTCTTGCTCGATTTAAGTGCATCTCTGCAAAATCCCAATTTATCATTTTTTCTATAAAAATAGATACATAATCTGGGCGTTTATTTCTGTAATCGATATAGTAAGCATGCTCCCAAACATCGCAAGCAATCAACGGATCTAACCCTTGGGTTAATGGAGTTTCTGCATTTGCTGTTTTAATGATTTGAAGCTTCTTATTTTTTGGGTTATGTACCAACCATGCCCACCCACTACCAAACTGAGATACTGCAGCTTGTTTGAATTCAGTAACGAAGTTGTCATAAGAACCAAAATTGGTGTTAATAAGCTCGGCAACATTTCCATGAGGCTTGCCACCACCATTGGGCTTAATTGAATGCCAAAAAAATGTATGGTTCCAGATTTGAGATGCATTATTAAAAATTGCCGCATTCGAATTGCAAGATTTGGTAATTATTTGCTCAAGATCCATTTCAGTAAATTCTTTATTATCTTTTAGGAGGTTATTCAAATTAGTTACATAAGCATTATGATGTTTGCCATGATGGTAATCAAATGTTTCCGAAGAGAAATTAGGAGTAAATGCATCTCTTTCGTATGGTAATTCAGGTAATTCAAAAGGATAGTTCTCTTGGTTAGAATAGTCACAATATGTCATGTTAATTTCCTATTTTATATTACAAATGGTGCGCATTTCATCTATGTCGCCGCTGCAATGAAGAGCCAAATCACATCCAGCATCAAGGCTCATTCTAGTTATTTTAGCAAGGCTTGCAAGAAATTCAACCTTAGATTCAGCTAATTTCTTCTTACATAGCTCGATTATTGCCAAATTAGTAGCTTGAGCAGTTTCTATGTCGAATAGGTTCTTTAAAGATTCGGAATAATCTTTCCTCCACTCTAAATTACCTTCCGCAAGTGCTATTGCTTTTTTAAGCGTAGAGCGTTTTTTCCCTACGTCACCATGCAGAGCATACATACCTAAATCATCGGATACTAAGTTGCCTTTGAAACCTATGTTATTTCTAATATAGTCTATAACTCGTTTCGATGTCGTAGCCGGCAGATCTGGGTCAATTGATGTATATACAATATGGGCGGTCATTGCCCATACTTTTTCCAAAGCTAATTCTTTAAAAACCTTAAAATCAGTTGCTTCCAGCTCTTCAAGGGTAGCAGTTATAATTGGTAAATCAAAGTGACTATCAACGATAGACCGCCCATGCCCAGGAATATGCTTGATAAATGGCAAACCACCACAACGCTGTATACCAGCTATAACGGACTTACATAAATCAATTACTTTTTCCGGAGTACGGCCAAAGCTTCTATCTCCTATGACATCACTCGCTCCTTCAAAAGATAAATCGCAAACGGGAGCGCATGGTGAATCTATGCCAAGCTCTTTTAACTCAGACATCAGTTGAATGTAGTTAGCTTTTAACTCAAGTTTTGCTCTTAATCTGTCGTCATTATAAATGTTGGAAAAATGCTCAGCTGAAGGGTATAACCTAGCAGCGATCGGAGGCTTGATTCTAGCAACTCTACCGCCTTCTTGATCAACAAATATAGGCACTTCTCTCTCAGAATACAATCCTTTAAGCATATTGGTTAGTTCAATAACTTGACCTTTTGACTCAACATTGCGAGAAAATAGAATAAATCCAGCAACTTGATGTACCCTAAATAAATCTAGTTCTTCTTGGGTCAACTTTGTGCCGCTAATACCGAAAATTATTGGTATCATAATATTATCCAGATTATTTAATTTTGTTTATGCGATCTGTCTAGATTACCAACACTGGAGAATTTATCAACATAATATAGCTGAACATTGCCAACTGACCCATTCCTGTGTTTTGCAATCAATATTTCTGCTATATTATGAGCTCTATCAAGAGCGGCTTGCCATTCAGAATATTTTGGATCACCAGGGGCTGGTTCTTTTCTGCGTAAGTAATATTCTTCTCTGTACAAGAACATAACTAGATCAGCATCTTGCTCAATTGAACCAGATTCCCGCAAATCTGAAAGTAGGGGTCTTTTATCTTCTCTTTGTTCTACTGCTCTTGAAAGCTGAGATAGAGCAATAACAGGGATATTCAATTCTTTAGCAATGGCTTTAAGACCTTGAGTAATTTGAGAGATTTCTAACACTCTGTTCTCTGATTTACTAGACCCAGTAAGTAATTGTAAATAATCAACAAAAATAATACCTAAATTATGTTTTCTCTTAAGTTTTCTTGCTCTAGACCTAACAGCTGAAATAGATAGAGCAGGGGTATCATCTATAAAAAATGGCATCTCTGATAATTCAGCAGCTGCCTTGCGCAGATCGTTGTAATGCTCTTCATTTACCTTGCCATTACGTAGATTTGTTGAATCAACCCTGGCCATCATAGAAAGCAAACGACTTGCTAGCTGTTCTGAAGACATTTCTAAAGAAAAAAAGCCTACTGCGGGAGGCTTCTCTCCTTCGTTAGTCTTTCGTTGCAAAGCTTTACAAGCATTGAAAGCAAAATTAATAGCAAAGGCTGTTTTACCCATCGATGGACGACCAGCAACTATAATTAGATCAGAATTTTGAAAACCAGAAAGCTTATTGTCTAAGTCAAGATAACCTGTCGAGATGCCTGTAATATGGTCAGTATTCTTCATAGCTCTGTTTATGCTACTAAGTGACTCAGCAACTGACTCTCTCATTGCAATAAAGCCTTTTTCTTTCATGCCTTCACTAGCAAGAAGATAAAGCTTATTTTCTGCAATTTCCAATTGTTCTGGAGCTTCTTGTGCTAGAGTGGAATTATATGCATCATTAACAATTTCTTCACCGATAGTAATCAAATTTCTCTTAATTGCCGAGTCGTAGATTATTTTGCCGTAATCATAAGGGTTAATTACAACCATAGCGATTGTTGTTAATCTAATAATATACTCATTACCGTTTAGTTCTTGGTATAAAGGATCTTTCTCAAGCATAGATTTGATAGTAACAGGAGTGGCGCTTAAACCTTTTTCAACTAATATTTCTATAGCATGATAGATTTTTTGATGAAGTTTTTCATAAAAATGATCTGCTTTCAAGAACTCATTAATTTGCTCAATTAAATCGCTGTTAATAAGAACAGCTCCAAGCAACATCTGCTCTGCATGCACGTTGGCAGGTAGTTTTCTTAACAAATCATGTTCTAGTAGTGTTTGACTTATATTTTCCACTATACGTCTCTTAAAAATTTATCAGCCTCTAAAGCCGCCATACAACCAGTTCCTGCAGCAGTTACTGCTTGACGATAAATTTTATCTTGAACGTCTCCAGCAGCAAACACCCCTTGTATATTAGTCTTAGTTGAGTCCGGTGCTGTAATTATATAACCCTCTTCATCCATAGTTAGTTGGTTCTTAAAAATATCTGTATTCGGTTTGTGCCCAATTGCAATAAATACACCAGAGCATGGCAAATCGAAGACTTCGCCAGATTTAATATTCTTAATTTTTACACCAGTTACAGATTTAGGGTTATTAGTACCAACAATTTCGTCTAATGCACTGTCCCAAATCACTGATATCTTATCATTTTTAAATAATCTTTCTTGAAGCATTTTTTCCGCTCTGAATTGATTTCGGCGATAAACAATATAAACTTTTTTAGCATGATTAGTAAGGAATAGGGCTTCTTCAACAGCAGTATTTCCACCACCTATTACTACAACATCCATGTCTTTGAAGAAAAACCCATCACATGTGGCGCACCCGGACACACCATAGCCTTGGAATTCCTGTTCAGATGGAAGCCCCAACCATTTAGCTTGAGCTCCTGTACAAATTACTACACTATCAGTTTCATACATATCTCCTGATGCTGTATAAGCTTTGAATGGTCTTTTATTAAGCTCAATTTTTTCAACATAGTCATAAACAAGTTTAGTACCAACTTTTTCTGCTTGCTTCTCCATTTCTTGCATTAGCCATGGGCCTTGTATTGTTTGGGCAAATCCAGGATAATTTTCAACGTCAGTAGTAATGGTCAGTTGACCACCTGGTTGCATTCCATGTATCAAAATTGGTTCTAATCCAGCTCTAGCTGCATAAATTGCGGCACTTAAGCCTGCTGGTCCTGAGCCAATAATTAGGATTTTAGTTTTAGTAATAGATTGTTCCATACTTTACCGTGTTTTAAGTTGTGATTGACTATGTAGTAAGAATTCCTTCAAGGAAAATCGTCGCCATAATGGGCATGTATAGTAAAACAAAGAGCAAAGAAAGCAATACCGCAGTTGCTACTTTCTCCGGATAAATTTTATACAGTGACGCTAGTACAATTGTATTAGTAGCCATTGGTGCAACGCAGAGCAACTGTAGAGCGTTATAATAGTTGACATCAAGCCATTTAAAATAAAAACGGTCCAGTAAAATAAATATATTAAATAGCGCCGGATAAAATAGAAATTTACTAGCAAAGGCAGCAGCAGTAAATTTTATATCAAAATCAAATTCTTTAATACTCGATAGAGCGAGTCCAATAGTTACCATACCCAATATTGAGAAAGCGCCTTTCATATTGCTAATAAAATCATCAAAAAAATCGGGTAGATGGAAGCCTAAAAAACTCATTGCGCAGCCTAAGAAGAATGCATTTAAAAGTGGTAATTTTGCTACCCGCAACACACTTTGCTTAAATGTGCCTACACTTCTTGCGCAAAAATAGCACCCAACTGAGGCTTCACAAATAGAAATACCAATCAAGCCAAGCGCATAAATACTGAGGGTGTGATCATCAAATAGAGCAGCTGCAATCGGCAAAACTACGTAACCGCTATTTCCCGTTCCAGCAGATAGAGCTAAAATATTTCTATGTGAATCTTGCCATACTTTTCCATATAGCCAGTAACTAAAAAGACTTAGCATTGTACATAAAACAAAAGTTAGTGCTAAAATTCCAAGAGAACTAAATGTTAGTTCGGTGCTTGTTGGAATAGCAAAAAACACAATAGGAGCAACGAAATAAAATAGTAAAGAAGCAATACTATCTTTTTCTACATTTGAGAACTTGCCCGACAAATAGCCAATTAATACGCTCAAGAGCGACGATAATACTTTTAAAAATACTAGACTAAATACTGCCATAATATATAATTTTTAAAGTTGTTTAGTCTGATATTATCGTTGGTTTGTAAAAATTCATTATAACCATTTACTCAAAATCAATCTACCGAATATTTGGCTATTTCACTATGTTACATTAATTATATAAAAAACTCTTGAATGTTTGGGACAGACGCTATATATTACGAGGCTTAAAAAGTCTAAAACAATACAGAGCTCACCAGGGCTTACATAAGAAATTTGGAGATATTTAAAGATGAGTGAAGCATTAACTCTAGCAGCAGAACTACGAGAAGAATTAGGGACAGGGGCTTCTAGGGCTTTAAGAAAAAAAGGTATGGTGCCCGCGACAATCTATGGCGCAGGTAAAGAGCCTTTATCTATTGCAATAGAAGAGAAGGAAATAACCAAATATTATAGAAAACCTCAGTATATTTCTCAGTTATTTGAACTTGAAATTGGTCAAAAGAAATTTAAAGTTCTGCCAAAAGCAATTCAATTACATCCAATAACTGACATTGTAAGTCATGTTGATTTTGTATTTTTAGAAAATAAAATGCAAAAAATACAGATACCAATTGTTTACTTAAACAAAGAAAGTTGTTTAGGTGTTAAAAGAGGCGGTTACTTCAACATAGTAAAAAGATTTGCCACAATTCTTTGTCCAGTGGGCAGCTTGCCTCGTAAAATTGAAATTGATGTAGTGGCAATGCCAATAGGTTCATCTTTGAAAGCAAAAGACTTATCGATTCCAGTAGGTGCTAAACTTTTAGATAATGCTAATTTTGTTATAGCATCAATTGTTGGTAAAAAAGGTAAATCTGATGACATTGACGAAGCTGTAGCTCCAGCTGAAGCTGCTAAGAAATAAAAGTATACAAGAGCCAGAATATCATTCTCATGTATGCGAAGCTAGTTCTTTGATCGTTCTGCCACCGATATCTAAGCTTTGTGTAGAATGACAAAAACGGAAAGAAAAACTTTTGCAAACCATTTTTGATGTATCGGTTTAAGTAGAATGTTTCTAATTGTTGGCCTTGGTAACCCTGGTAGAGAATATAGCTGCACCCGGCATAATATTGGTTTTACGGCTGTAGATGCTTTATCTAGAGAATATCGCTTACTATTTCAAAGTAAATCTAGATTTAATTCTCAACTTGCGCTTGGAGAACATAAATCTAAAAATATTGCACTTTGCAAACCAGAAACTTACATGAATCTATCTGGCGAAGCGGTGCAGTCAATTTGTTCATATTATAAAATTCCTTTAGATAAAATTATAGTCATTCATGATGATATAGACCTCAAATTTGGCAAGATTGGCTATAAGATAGGTGGAGGAGCAGGTGGACACAATGGTTTAAAGTCTATTGATAAACATATTGGGTCAAATTATCACAGAATCAGAATGGGCATTGGTAGGCCAGAAGATAAAGCTTACGAAATATCAGACTTTGTACTTGGAAAATTTTCTCAAGAAGAAGAATTATTTATCTTAAGAAATATTGATTTACTAACTAGCAATATGGAGCTGCTAATTTTAGGTGATATTGAAGCATTTAAAAAAGCTATTTCTGTTTAAAACTAGTGAAAACCGTAGCTTTTTATGTTATGTTTAAATGTTAAAAAATATGGATTCTGATATAAGAAAATCCTCTGTTATTCTAAAGTTTTATAGCAATTAATTCAAAAAATATAAGTAAGGAAATAATTATGAGACTTAAATGTGGAATCGTTGGGTTACCTAACGTTGGTAAATCAACTTTATTTAATGCCCTAACTGCAAGTAGCAATGCAGAGGCAGCCAATTACCCTTTTTGCACGATTGAACCAAATACTGGTGTTGTTCCAGTACCAGATTCTCGTCTTAACAGGTTAGCCAAAACTGCCGGTTCGGCTAAAATCATACCAGAGTTTATTGAATTTGTTGATATAGCTGGTCTTGTTAAAGGCGCTAGTAAAGGAGAAGGATTAGGTAATAAATTTTTATCTCATATTAGAGAGGTTGATGCTATTATTCATGTTCTACGTTGTTTTGAGGATCCAGATATTACGCATGTACATGGTAAAATTGATCCTGTTGAAGATGCAGAAGTAATAGAAACTGAGTTAATTATCGCAGACCTAGATTCTGTAGATAAACGCCTGCCTAATTTAATAAAAAAGGCTAAGACTGATAAAATATTACAGTTACAAGTAGAACTTCTGGAAATTTGCAGAAAAGTGCTAGAGGAGGGGAGGCCTGTTAGATCATTAATAGGTAAAGTTGATGCAAAAGAACTAGCTGCTCTTCAGTTACTTACTTCAAAGCCAATTTTATATGTGTGTAATGTTCTTGAATCAGAAGCCACGTCTGGCAATAGTTATTCGCAACTGGTAGAGCAAAAAACAATTTCCGAAGGGGCAAACGTAGTAATTATCTCTTCTAAAATTGAAGCAGAAATATCTATTCTAGAAGATCCAATAGAAAAACAAGAATTTCTTGAAAGCCTTAATTTATCAGAACCAGGCCTTAGCAAAATTATAAAATCGGCTCATTCTCTCCTCGGCTTAAAGTCATTTTTTACTATCGGGCCTAAAGAAGCTCACGCTTGGACTTTTGAAACCGGATCTCTTGCACCAGCTGCTGCTGGTATTATACATACGGATTTTGAGAAAGGTTTTATTAGAGCTGAAGTTATTTCCTGTGAAGAATATCTTGCAATTGGAAGCGAAGCCAGGGCAAAAGAGCTTGGCAAAATGCGCGTTGAGGGAAAAGATTATGTTATGCAAGATGGAGATGTTGTACATTTTAGGTTTAATGTTTAGCAAAATAATGTAATTAAGTTATGAAAGTAATAGGAAAAGTTCCACCAATTTTGCTTTATTGCCTTATATCTCTTTCGACCTTAACCGAAACAGTTTATTCAGCCGCTTTACCTGAAATAGCGCGGCAATTAAATACTGATGGCAGTATTGCTCAGTCATCTACCAGTGCTTACTATGTTGGATTTGCCTTAGGAATTTTTACTTTAGGGAGAATATCAGATATTTACGGTAGGAAACCTGTGGTAATATTTGGAATAGGCTTCTATATTATAGCTACTTTTCTTATAAGTAAATCGACTAATATAGAAATGTTTATTTTATTTAGATTTACTCAAGCCTACGGAGCAAGTGTAGGATCAGTAATTGCTCAGGCTATGGCCCGTGATTCCTATAAAGGATGGGAATTGTCATATATTTATGCTAGCGTTTCAACCATTATGGCATTTGTACCTTCAATAGGTTCAGCGCTGGGTGGCTATATCATTGAGTATTTTGAGCAATGGCAATATATTTTCGATTTTCTTATTTTGCTGTCAACTATATTACTTGGCATATATATAAAATTTCTTCCAGAAACTAATGTATATATTGGGTCCACAAAAAATAATAGATTTTTTACGGTCTTAAAAGTTGCATTGAAAGACAAAACGCTTCTTACCTATGCTTTTATAGTAGGAATGTATAACGGAATTTGCTTTGGTTTTTATATCCAAGCGCCATTTATTTTTATTGGAAGATTAGAAATGTCTCCATCGAATTATGGCAAACTGTTTTTAGCTCTGAGCGTTGCCAACCTATCAGGAGGATTAATCACTAGATATTTAGTACGTAAATTTGTTAGTACGCTTAAAATCAGGGTGGCTGGCTTTATCTTGAGTGCAGTTGGCTGTATTATGCTATTAATTGGATCACAGATTGATACAGATGAAGCAACATATGTTGCTTTGCTAATTTTTGGACCAATGGCAATACATCTTATGGGGCATGCGATGGTTGTACCAATGCTATTACGCCATGCGCTTGAAGATTATCAAAAGGTAACGGGATCTGCCGGATCTATCTTCGGCGCAATGTATTATCTGATGACGGCAGGTGTTAGTTTTATGATTTCAACCTTTCATAGCAATACGATAAATAACTTTGCTTATTTATTTGCAATGTTATTTTCTATTTCTCTTATGTTATTTTATTATAGCAATACTAATAATCTTAAAACCAGAAGCGCTTTCTTATAGGGACTAAAAGCACCTAGTAATAAGGGGGGAGGAGGATGCCTTTATTCAGAAGTAAAAGAGTTATCTATGACGTTAATTTCTCCATCATCAAATGAACTTAGTGTTGACAAAGATTCGGTCTTACATTTAGTGTAGAAGTAGTTGTTATTCAATATAACTATATGCTTTTTGTGCCTGCTTTGTAAAAAGGTCTTCTTGCTCAAGCAACTCTATATCTATTTTATCGAATTCATTGTGAGAATTAAGCAAGTAAATCATATTATGTTCTATCTTTCCAAACAAAATCTGGTTTTTATAAAGACCTACTAGACTTTCTCCTATCCTATACTCAATCTTACCAAGCCTTGTTGCCAGGCCAAGAACTCTCTTTATCATTTTACTATAATTATCACCGTGCATATCACTCTATCTATTATTTTATGTCTATTTCTTTCCTAATTTCCAACATAGTTAGCTTTTTAAAATAAAGTAATTCTATAGTCTTTTATTGTACTTTATCTAAATAGTATTAAAATAGGGTTAATTTTATGGTACTAACAAATAAATAATAACCAACAGTTTAAAAATCAAATAAAGGGAAAATATAGCTAACATGAAGGATAGAGTGTGCGAACATTACGTAGCAATATAAAAATGACTTACGAAAGAAGCTACTTTTTGACCTCCTAACAAAAAATTAGTAGTAAAACTGAAATAAGTTTAATTTAATAACTTCTTTTTATGATAAACTTACTAATTATTGAGAAAATAAACGCCTCATATAAGTACTTAATTAATAAAGGTAAAGCTATGCAAAAATCAATAAGATGTAAAATAGATTATATAATTGCTGCTTTTATCCTAGCGGTTGGTATAGCACTAGGAGGTTATTTCATAGGTAATTCTTTTCTAAAAACTCGTTTGCAGGATAGATATGTGACCGTTAAAGGATTAAGTGAAAGGGAAGTAGTAGCTAATTTAGCTATCTGGAATATTACTATTAAAGCAACAGGAAACAACCTAAATGAAGTTAATAATAAAATTAATACTGATAGGAATACGGTAATGGATTTTTTGATAAAACAGGGATTTCAAACAAATGAAGTAGAAATAGGAAGCTATTTGGTTACAGATTTATTAGCCCAAACTTATAGAAATACTACTTCTGAAGAGTTTCGTTATATAATTAACGCCAGTATAATTTTAAAAACTTCAAAAGTAGAATTAGTTAGAAAGGTAACTCAATTACAGAACTTATTAGTGCAACAAGGAGTAGCAATAGGTGCCGATGGTTATGATGGTTTATCTTACGAATTTACAAAGTTTAACGAAATAAAGCCAGAAATGTTAGAAGAAGCAATTAAGAATGCATGAAAGGCAGCACTAAAATTTGCAGAGGATTCAGGGAACGAAATAGGAAGCCTAAAAAGAGCTAATCAAGGAACATTTACAATGAGTTCTGCAGATGGTGGAGATAGAAACGATGAATATAGTAACTCTCAAGCTGAGAAAAAAAGTATACGAAAAAAGATACGCTTAGTTACAACCTTAGAATATTTTTTTAAGGGGTAACAGTAAAAAATAGATTGGTACATAAAACTATAAATTACTGTATGGAGAAAATAATCTGTCAAAACTTTCTAATGACTCTGGATCACAAATTCTAGCATTACAACAACACTTACCAGATGCTGTATGGCAAGATGATGTAGACGTGATTAATCAATTAATTTCCCAAAATGATTTGCTTCCTGAAGAAATAGCAATAGCAATGAAGAAAGGTATAGCTTTAGCTATTATTGGCAATAAAAAACTTGCCATGAATGTTTTCTTACAAAAAGGAATTAAACCATCGATTAAACTTGTAGAATTTCTAGATAAAAATTTTCTGTATAATAAAGGTTTAAACCAAGTTTCACAGTTGTTTTTAGAGGCATGTAAAGAAATTATGGGCAGACAATTCGAAAAAGATATGCAGCATACACTAACATTCGATGTCTGTCAGAAAGGGAATATAGGGTTAGGGAAAGAAATACTGAATTATTATAAGTTAACTGGAAATGAACAAGAGTTTCAAAAAGAATCCTCTAGAGCTATTATTATAGCTCGTTATGCTGAACAACAAGATATCATAAAAGAGATATTCTCTATGGGAGCAAAAAAGGAATTTGTTGAACGCTTACTAAACCGAAACAAGGAGTTTGCTATTGAGCCCTTAGAAGACATGCCCCTTATTAACCCACTCTAAGTAGTAATAACCAACACTCTGGCGGATTTATAGACGATGCGATTAAGGTGTTTTGTAATACCATACTATCATAAGTATATGTGGCAATCATAAAATCACGCACTCACAACAGTATTCTGTTGGTTGGGATGTATTTCCGGTAACTTGAATATCTTCAGGGATTCCGTTGTTTGATACAGTTGTTTTATCTTGTAATGACAGTTGCAATATTTCCCGGAATGTATATACCCCTTTATCAGCTTCAGCGCGGTCGATATGTTCTGATGTATTATTCAGTATAGCAAGATTCAATGGACTTGATTCTTTTTGTTCTAAGATTCCTATGTTAGGTTCTGTATTTGCATGTGAGCCTTTCATGTATACCTCCTATAATTAATAGCAATTTCTCTTGATTAAGGTACATATGAAGAAAAAGTGCAACTTTTCCTGCACAACATCATATACTAACACAAATAGGTTCTATTGCAAATATAGCTTATATTTTTGCCGGTCATTTTTGCAGTATTAGTTCTAGTTTTTTGTCAAATGTCAGTATTAGAACGCTATCTAGTACACTTTTAGCGACGATAATAGAATCTACAATATGGATGTTATGGTTTTGATATATCTCTAAGGCGTTATGAAATAAATCTTTTTTTGTTTCTATGCCCTTATAAGATAAAAACGCATGCATGATTTCAATAATCTTATTTTTAGGGATTTTATAAAATGAGGACAGGACAAAAATAGTTTCCACAAACACAGATTGTTCAAGTTCAATTTGTACCCTACCATCTCTTGCCTGATCAAAGATAGTTTTTGCTGTTTTATATTGGTCTTTATTATCTGCGAGTAAATAACGAAGTATAAAATTGGTATCTACTATATATTTTTTCATCTCTGATCTTCTCTTGCTTTGGTAGAATCAATCCATGCATTATTACGTATTTCATCGAAAGAAAAATCTGTTTCTTTCTTAAATTCAGAAATTGCTCCTCCCACATCAGGAACTGGAGAAATTACAGCATGCTGATTATCAACTAGCTCAAGTACTATGGTATTAGTTTTAAATAAATCACGTAACTTCTTAGGAAGCGTTATTTGTCCCCTAGAACCTATGGAAAGAGTTTTGCTGATCATAATATATAATAGTGTTTAATTTATTTATGCATACTAATTATAATAGTATATTATTTTACAAAATATGTATATTATATTTGTATAGATATATTAAATTAAGTATGTGATAATGAAATGTTGTGCCTATTTTATAAATATGTCAACATAGCTTCTATGACCTCAAACGGAAGCTGTCAATTAATGATAAAAAGGGCCCTAAACGAATGGAGATAAGGGCAGGGCGGTGATGTCTAGTTGGGGTACACTCTAAATAGGCAAAGAAAAATCTTTAAATTTTGCTTTTGAGTTTGAGGAGTTCGACTTCTGAAAAACCAGTGACTGAAGAAATATACTTGAGATCAATTTAGGTGGTTGAGAAGGCTAGCGAGAAAGTTCCGAGAGCTATCAGTCTTCAATAGCAAAAATACTACTTAAGGCATGAGCTCTAAGATGTGTTCTAATTTCAGAAGAGGGCATCATCGGTCCCAAATTCTATTCTGAACTTGCTTCAAACCTTAGTAATTTTTTTACAAATTCACTATGGATATGGAGAAACGGATCTAAATCATTACTTTCCATAATATGGATTATGGATTATGTAATCAAATATATGTAACCACACCTGTCAACGTCCCATGTTTCTACTTACTAAATACTCATCAAGCCCTTCATGAGATCCTTCTACTTATCAAGCCCTTCATGAGATCCTTCTACTCCAAACCCAGAAGCTTTTCTGCCGCTAAATGGAGCTTTTGTTGTTGCAGGAAATGAGGAGTTAATCGATACCATACTAAAGTCAAGTTTGAATATAGATAGGATTGAAGGCCATATTCTGTATTATTCGCCCTAGCAAGAACCTCTTCTACTGAAAAAAATGAATAACAGGCAATTACGGGGCCAAAGATTTCTGTACTAAAAATATTCATATCGTCTGTACAGTCTTTTATAACAGATGGTTCCATAAAGTTACCCTTATGTTCACCACCACACATTATTTTCGCCCCCTTTTGCTTAGCATCTTTAAGTAAAAGATTAATTTTTTCAATGGCTTGTATATTAATTAGAGGGCCAATTTTATTTGATTCAATGAAATCATCTCCTGCTTTGCAGGCGCTAAATTTTTGTGCTATTAATTCAACTAATTTATCATAAACCGAGTTTTCTATGAAGATCCGGTTCGGAGAAGTGCAAGATTGGCCTCCTGAACGTAGTTTAATCGCTACTAAATCGTCTGATACTTTACCTAAATCAGAATCAGCAAATATAATATATGGTGCATTCCCACCAAGCTCAAGAGAGAGTTTTCTTAAAGAGTTTGCTGATTTTTCGTACAACAACTTCCCTACCATCGTTGATCCAGTAAAAGATAACTTACGAATTCTAAAATCCTGACACACAGTGTCGCCAAATAATGTAGCATCACCAGTAACTATATTTAAAACTCCAGCTGGCAAACCTGCTTCTTCAAGGAGTATAGCCTGTGCTAATGCAGAAAAAGGTGTAAACTCAGATGGTTTTAGTATTACGCTACAACCAGCTGCAAGTGCTGGTGCAATTTTTCTAGTTACCATGGCAGAAGGAAAATTCCAAGGAGTAATGGCTGCTACTGGGCCAATGGGTTCTTTTTCACCAATGATTTTATGTTCATTTGAATTTCCCGATCTTACGTATGTGCTGCTAGATTTAATAACACAAGCAAACCAGTCAATAAAAGACTCTCCATACAAAATTTCTTTCCTGGACTCGTCTAAGGTTTTGCCCTGCTCTAGAGTAAGCAATTCTGCCAGTTCATTTAAGTATTTATGCTGTAATTCTTGCCATTTTCTTAATATCTTATAACGTTGATCAACCGTAGAAGCTGCCCACAATTTTGCCATTTGGCATGTATTATTAATCGCTTTTAGCAAATTTTCTTTTGATAAGTTCGGCACATATCCAATTATTTCGCCGCTTGATGGATTATCAACCTGAATTATCTCTTTTTCAGAAAGCCAATTCCCTGCAATATAATTTTTACCATTAATTTGTTCAAAGATTTTTTTTATATCCATCAGAAATACCTACTACATGCTTGTAAATAAGAATAACCTGTTACCACAGTCAAAATAGCTGCTATCCATAGACTTATATGCCCTACTAAATCGAGAATTACTATGCCTGAACCAACAGATCCAACTATAAGCATTGTCATAGATACCATCTGTATGGTTGTTTTGACTTTAGCAAGTCTACTCACTGGTACACTAACTTGGACTTGAGCTAAAAACTCCCTAAAACCAGCAACAACAAATTCACGGGCAAGAATAAGTAAGCAGGGTATTTCATCCGCTCTATTATCTTTTACTAACATAACTAATACGCATCCAACTAGAACCTTATCAGCTATTGGATCAAACATTCTGCCAAAGCTAGAAATAAGGTTATATTTTCTAGCCAAATAGCCGTCAAAGAAATCAGTCAAGCTAGCGCAAGCGAAAACAATCCCACCAACCCTATGAGCGAACTTCGAATCATCGAAATAAAATGTCATTACTATAATTGGGATTGATACCAGTCTTATTATAGTCAAATAATTCGGTATGTTTTTGTCAAGTTGCATCTATAACCATTTTATTTTATGTGATATTATAATTCATTATAGGAATCATATAATCTTCTATTATTTCTGAAGGTTGCTCACCAACTTTTACTGCTCCTAGTTTTTCGTAAAACCCTTGGGCGTTTCTATCAACCAAGATTTTGAAATGCTTAATTTCTTTATTTTTTAGTTCGGAAATAACTTGCTTCCAAAGCATTGTTCCAAGCCCTTCTCTAATACTATCTGGTTCAATGTAAAACTTCGCTTCACTGGTTTTCTCATTTTTACTAGGCTCTATGCAAAAAAAACCTTTAATTAACCCATTTAACTCTGCAATGCAACATATTGATTTATCAATAGATTCAGTTGTAATTGCTAATTTTTTGGTTGCTTCCTCAATTTCTTTGGCAGAATAGTTCCAAATCGCAATAGAACGTTTCATTATATCGTTTAACACTTCAACATTATCTGCTCGTGCCTTCTTTATTATGTAGTGGTTTTTCATGATTAATATACCTAATTTTTCTAAGCATCCGCAGAATATGTAATTGGTAAACAATAAAACACTATAAGTCAATAAACAACTATAGCTCTAACAATAGAATTTTGCCTTCTGGTATCGCTTAGGTATATAATAGTGAATTACAATCAATAACGAGCCTAAATCCGTAATGACACAGTTTTTTAATAATGCAGAAGAATCCATAGCAGGCGTACTCCGAGATGGAATGCTTATACATGCAGGTGGATTTGGTCTTTGTGGCATCCCAGAAAATATAATTTCAGCAATAGTAAAATCTGGAGTGAAGAATTTAACAATAGTCAGCAACAACTGTGGTATTGACGATTTTGGCTTAGGCCTTTTACTGCAAAATGGTCAGATTAGAAAAATGATATCATCCTATGTTGGCGAAAACAAAACTTTTGAAAAAATGTACCTTGACGGCACTCTGGAACTCGAACTTAATCCGCAGGGAACTCTAGCTGAACGCATCAGAGCAGCTGGAGCAGGTATTCCTGCTTTTTATACGAGAACTGGTGTTGGAACAATTGTCGCCGAAGGAAAAGAAATTAGAGAATTTAACGGCGAACAATACATTATGGAAAAAGCTCTTTTAGCAGATGTTGCAATTATCAAGGGTTATAAAGCTGATAAATTTGGTAATGTTATATACAATAAAACTGCAAGAAACTTTAATCCAATAATGGCAACGGCAGCTAAGTTAACTATCTGCGAAGTGGAAGAGATCGTTGAAACTGGAGAGCTTGACGCAGCTAACATTCACAGTCCTGCTATATATATTCATAGATTGTTTAAAGGAACAAACTATGAAAAGAGAATTGAAAAAATAACCGTAAGAACTAAAGAGGCTAAGTAATGTCCTGGTCAGTAGATGAAATGTGCCAAATTGCAGCGCAAATGGAAGTGAAAGATGGGCAGTTTATTAATCTTGGTATTGGTATACCGACGAGTATTCCAAATTTTATACCTAAAGGCATTAATGTAAGCTTCCAGAGTGAAAATGGTATGCTAGGAATGGGGCCTTTCCCCTATGAAGGCGAAGAAGAGGCTGACCTTATTAATGCTGGTAAACAAACTATTACTGAACTACCTCAAAGCAGTTACTTTGACAGCGCCGCTTCATTTGCAATGATTCGTGGAGGACATATCAATCTTACCCTACTTGGTGCACTTGAAGTTTCAACAAATGGAGACCTAGCTAACTGGGCTGTGCCTGGTAAAATGATTAAAGGAATGGGCGGTGCTATGGATCTTGTAGCCAATATAAAAAGAGTGGTAGTTTTGATGACTCATAACTCTAAAGATGGAGCTCCTAAGCTTGTTGATAAATGCATCCTCCCCTTAACTGGTGTTGGTGTGGTAGACAGAGTTATTACTGATATCGGCGTTTTTGATATTGGCGAAGACGTGATAAAGCTTATTAAAAAGATAGACTCTGTTACATTCGAAGAGATTGTACAACGAAGTTCAGCAAAAATTATTGACGCTAGATAATACATTCCCTAAGCTCTTTACTTCAGGCTAATTTCTAAATGGCGTTCAGTCAACAGGTGTTTGCGCCTAATTACTTTTTGAAATGTCGATGCTTGAAGAGATTCATAAATCTACTCTTTATCTTGAATTGATATTAACTAGTTTATTTCTATATACGTCTATTTGCAACAGCGTCAAGTTCTGTTACGGAGCACTAATTTAAGTTAAGTTATTAATATTTATAGACAATTAATAATTATTTCTATATTATCTTACTTAATTTCAATTAGTAGATTTTAAGATCAATATGGCAAAACAGCATAGTGGAACACGGACTAAAGAGGCAAAAAAATTTGCAAGAGGGATTACTCCACAAGAAAAGAAAAAGCAAGCTGAAGTACAAAAAGAGCTAGCACGAGTTGAGAATATTCTACAAATACAAATTGCATTTGATAATGCTCACGGTAGTAATGATGCGTTAACAATGCAGGAAACAATTAATAATATTAAGTCTTCTGACCCTAGTATTATTCTAAAGCAGGATGTAAATAGCTTATTTAACGAAGCATTATCTAAACTAGCCTTAGATGCAGTGGAGTTGGATTATTCTGGAGTTGTACAATTAATAATAGAAAAGAATTTATTACAATACATTGATGATCCTATATTAAATATAGCCATATCCCTAGGACACAACGGTATAGTCGGTATAGTAGAGTTATTAGTGCCGTGTATTCCATTAAATGATAAATGTGAAAAAAAATATATAGCGCAAGGGAAAATATTAGCTACAAAGGGGTATGCTCCAATCCATGAAGCTGCAAAAGTTGGCAATATAGCTGCACTAAATGCAATATGTAAGCAACATAAGAAAAAGGTAATTAAATATTATAATGATGAAGGTTTAACGCCATTTCAAGTAGCTATAATGCACGATCAACTTGAAGCAGCTCAATGTCTTGTGGGTAGCAAAGCTATTGCAGATAGTGTGGTAAAGTATCTGGGAAAAGAATATACCGTCTTATGTTTAGCATCTGCTAATAAACTAGCTTTTAATCACCCATTAGAAAAGTGGATAGATATAAATTTAGATATTCTTAAATTACTGATTAAAAATAACGCAACAATAGATAAACTGTCAGGAAAATTTACTGCCTTAGCAGCCGCAGTGTTAGGGAAAAGTTATTTAAGTGGGAACAATAATATATGTTAGGAGAACTTTTGGACGAAAACTAAACCTCAGCAAGTCTTTTTGCCTCATCATCAGAAATCAAGGCATCGATGAACTCGTCTAGTTTTCCTTCTCTTAGCACTTCTTCTATTTTGTATAATGTTAAATTAATACGATGATCACTTATTCTACTTTGCGGAAAATTATATGTTCTAATACGTTCTGATCGATCTCCTGATCCGATTTGCTCTTTTCTTGAGCTTGCACGCTCGGCGTCTCTTGCTCTTCTCTCTTCTTCGTAAATTCTAGAGCGCAAAATCTTCATTGCTTTTGCTTTGTTTTTATGTTGTGATTTCTCATCCTGAATTGCAACAACAACTCCAGTTGGGATATGAGTAATTCGCACAGCAGAATCTGTGGTATTTACGTGCTGCCCCCCTGCACCTGAAGCCCTATATGTATCAATCCTAAGATCTTTATCTTCGATTTTAATATCAACCTCTTCTGCCTCAGGAAGAACCGCAACAGTGGCAGCTGAAGTATGAATTCTCCCACTTGATTCTGTTTGCGGTACGCGCTGGACACGATGTACACCAGATTCAAATTTTAACCTAGAAAAAACACCATCTCCTTTTATTAGAGCAGAAGCATCTTTGTAGCCACCTACACCAATCTCAGAAATTGAAAGTATCTCGAATTTCCATCCTTTTAGGGCTGCATATCTTTGATACATAGCAAATAAATCTGCTGCAAAGAGAGCCGCTTCTTCTCCTCCAGTACCGCCTCGTATTTCAATTATTGCTCCCTTACTATCGGCTTCATCTTTAGGTAGTAGAGCAATTTTTACCTCACGTTCAAGTTGGATTAGCTTTGCTCCCAGCTCTCTTATTTCATCTTCTGCCAATTCTTTTGTTTCAGCATCAATATCAGAATCATTAACTATCTCTTTTGCGCCATCAAGATCAGTTATTGCCTTTTTGTACTCAGAGATTTTTTCAACAATTGGTTCTAGCTCAGAATAATCTTTAGACGCTTGAACAAAATCATCTCCTCTGATACCACTAGAAAGCTTTTCTGAAAGCTCAGCTTGTCGTTGCAAAATTTTATCTAAATTCCCTTCAAAGCTCATTTGTACCTTCTTGATGACATAATTTTAC
Source organism: Rickettsia typhi (assembly GCA_945875975.1). Classification (GTDB taxonomy): domain Bacteria; phylum Pseudomonadota; class Alphaproteobacteria; order Rickettsiales; family Rickettsiaceae; genus Megaera_A. The sequence continues at coordinate 26,837 of CAMCMD010000002.1, read as the reverse complement.
TTCGAGCAGCAGCAACGCGTGCTATTGGAATACGGTATGGAGAACAGGAAATATAATCAAGACCAGCAAGGTGGAAAAAATCAATTGAGTAAGGATCACCAGCATGCTCGCCACAGACCCCAACTGTAAGACCTGGATTAACTGATTTCCCTTTTTCAATAGCCATTTTGATAAGCTCGCCTACACCCTCAATATCAATCTGAGAAAATGGATCCTGTATAAATATTTTTTGGTCTATATAATCAGGTAAAAATGAGCTAATATCATCTCTTGATATACCATACGTAGTCTGAGTTAAATCGTTCGAACCGAAGCTAAAATACTCAACGTGATTTGCGATTTTATCAGCTGTAAGTGCGGCTCTAGGCAATTCGATCATTGTCCCGAGTTTTACATTGAACTTTGTTTGATACTTTACTTCTATTGAATTAATAGCTTCACGTACATAATTATTGATTCTCTCTAACTCTCTTACCTCGGAAATCAAGGGTATCATTAGCTCTAAAATACAATGAGTCCCGTGCTCGGATTGCACTTGAACAATTGCTTCAAGTATTGCCTCTACTTGCATGATGTATATCTCTGGATATGAAATACCAAGCCTACATCCTCTATGACCAAGCATAGGATTTATCTCATGTAATGCGTGCAGCCTGTGATCTATAACAGAAATCGATATATTCAAAGCATCAGCTAGCTCTAATTTATCTTTTTCCTCAGTTGGCAGAAATTCATGCAGTGGCGGATCAAGAAGCCTAATATTAACAGGCTTGCCGGCCATAATTTCAAATAAAGATTTAAAGTCAGCCACTTGCAGTGGTTTTAGCTTTTCAATAGCACTGATTCTTTGTTCATAACTTTGTGCTATAATCATCTCTCTGACCAGCGGAATTTTTTTATTGTCAAAAAACATATGCTCTGTTCTGCATAGCCCTATACCACTTGCACCAAATTTCAGTGCTACAGTCGCATCAAGAGCAGTTTCGGCATTAGCCCTAACATCCAGTCTTCTTTCTTGATCAGCCCATTCGAGTATAGTATTAAATTCCGCTGAAAACCCTGGTTCTACCAATTTCACATCACCAATAATAATTTGGCCAGTTGATCCATCTATCGTTATGGCATCACCTTGAGCAATTTGATAACCAGAATCGGTGGTAAATATCTTTTGTTTTTCATTAACTATCAAGCCATTGATACCACATACGCATGGCTTGCCCATACCTCTTGCAACTACAGCAGCGTGAGATGTCATGCCCCCACGCGCGGTAACTATTCCAACAGAAACATGCATACCCTTAATATCCTCTGGGCTAGTATCATTTCGTACCAAAATTACTTTGTGATGATGAGCTAAATCTTCTGCGTCATAGGGAGAGAAAACAACTATACCAGTATTTGCACCAGGCGAGGCAGGCAAGCCAGTTGCAATCACTTGTGGATTTGACGAGTAATCAATCGCCGTATGCAGTAATTGATTCAAAGAAGCAGGCTCTATTCTCATCAAAGCATCACACTTATCTATGACTCCCTCATTTACCATATCAACAGCTATTTTTACAGAAGATGCTGCTGATCGTTTCCCTCTTCTTGTTTGCAAAATGTATAATTTACCTTCTTCAATGGTAAATTCAATATCTTGCATATCTTTGAAATGCAACTCAAGCCTATTACATACTTGAACTAGTTCTTCATATTGCTGGGGCATTTGCTCTTGCATTGATCCACCATCACCACCATTAGATGCTAATATAGGAAAAGGGGTTCTAATACCTGCAACGACGTCCTCGCCTTGTGCATTAATAAGAAATTCACCGAAAATTTTTCTCTCTCCAGTTGATGGGTTTCGCGTGAATACCACACCAGTAGCAGAATCATCACCTTTATTACCAAATACCATGGATTGAATGGTTACTGCTGTGCCCATATCATCGTCAATATTGTGAATCGCACGGTAAGCTATTGCTCTTGGACTCATCCACGATTTTAGTACTGCTTCAATAGCACATTTGAGTTGCTCGATTGGATCTGATTCAAATTCTTTTCCCGTATATTTCTTAATTACAGCTTTATACTCAATAATTATCTCTTTTAAATCTTCTTCAGTTAAGTCACTATCTTTGCTGATATTGTGGCTATCCTTATGATTTGCAAGGATTTCTTCGAAATGATAGCTTGAAATCTCAAAAACAACAGTAGCAAACATTTCTAAAAAGCGCCTGTAACTGTCATAAGCAAATTTAGGATGTGATGTTGTCTTTGCCAATGCTGCCGCAACTTCATCATTCATACCAAGATTAAGTATAGTATCCATCATTCCAGGCATTGATACCTTAGCTCCGGACCTAACTGAGATCAACAATGGATTTGTGCTTCCCCCAAATTTTTTATCAACTTCTTGCTCTAATTTATTGATATATTGATGTAATTCCTTCAGAAATTTTTCTGTTAAATGCAAGTGCTTTGAAGTACATTTTGTAGAAAGTTCACTTGATATAGTGAATCCAGGTGGTATTGGAAGCCCAAGTTTGCACATTTGAGCTAGATTAGCTCCCTTGCCTCCCAGTATATTTTTCATTGAAGAGTCCCCATCCGACGTCGACTTGCTGAAATAATATATTAGCTTGTCCATGGAAAATGCCTTGTAATAAGAAGATACTATAAAAATGCGTAATTGCGTCTTGAACTCTAGCAGCTTATACAATATTTATTATCTTCCTTCAATCAAAATAGAGTATTTTTGGTTTAAAAAATTATAATGTTGCCACCACTGCCAAAGCGAAGAAATTATCCAATTGATTTTTGGTTGGAAGCATCTTCTTGGAATATTAAATTTATCTTTGGATCTTCAGCTTTACACCGACAATTACCCCTCACCTATAAAATTATTATTAGGATCATAAGGAGGGTTTATTAGGGCTACGCTGGGATTCAGAGAATATCCTACGCTAAGCCCCTATTAGCCTTAATCGTAATCTAATTTTAGAAAAAACTCTCATCGCCACGAGAGTTGCAGGCATTAATATATTCTTTATTTAGTTGTAGCACTGCCCATACCCAGATGATACACACTACTGCAAATATGCACATCAAATATACCGAGATTGAAGAGTATGTAGCGGTTGGAAAGATAACAAATATCATTGATTGTAACAACGCACTAGTAGACTTGCCAAGCTTAGTGCCAATCATATCAGCTGCAGCTTTACCTCTAGTTTTAAGCTGCTCATCAAGCGGAACATATGACATTTCTTTGGTAGAATCAAACAAAGTATATTTGCTTGATTTACTAAGTACATTCTGAATTGCACCAATTACAATGGCTAGCATAATGGGATCAGTAAAGGCAAATGACATCATCAAATAAGTAGCAACAGGATCAAAATTTGCAACAACAAAAAAGCCAAAACCTGTAACCAAAACCATAATGGGAGTTATTACTGCAGCTGAAAACCACCCTAACATTCTCACAATATTTGAGCCAAGCAATACAAAGAAAATTGTCAATATGCCAGTGTAACTTAGGTAATTGCCTATAAACGCCGCAAATTCAGTTGGAGTCTTATATATTTTGGCAGCTTCTGCTTTCCACGGTCCTTCAACCATATTAATGGCGATACCATAGCAAATAAGTAAAATTGTGATCAACCTTATATATCTTGATTGAATAATCATCTTAAAGCTTTCTTTTAAAGTAAGCTGATTTTTCTTGACTCTAAATTGAAGATTTTCTGCTGTAGCAACATCTAAAATCTTATGATTCAGGAACCAAAATGATCCAAGCGCTATTATTCCCAGGATCGTAACAACAGACATAACTATTTGAATTGAGACTACACTTGTCCTCCCCCCCAGCCCATATATCTTAGTGAAGTAATCATTTATAACTTGCAAATTTACTAAAAATGTTCCAGTTAAATACAGCCCTGTTTGCCCTAACAACCCAAAAAGAGGATAGAATCTTTTAGACTCATCTACTGATGTAATTTTATTCACAAATTGCCAAAATAAAAGAGCAAACACAGCGCTTGGCCATAGCTCTGCTATTACATAAAATAAAGAGAAACTCCAATTAGATAAAAGCAATATAAACCATTTTAAATTCGGAAAACTGGCTACCAATTTATTTGCAGTCTCCGGAGATAAATGAATTAGGTCGTGATTAGGAAATAGATAAAAAGCAAATAAGAAAAAGAAGCTCAGAAATACAGACATTATAAGATAGAATATATTTTCTCCCTTCATGACACTTACTAACTTAACATAGATAATTGCCACTATAAATGAAGCAGGAAGCACTCCCCAGAACTTAAGAAACGAAATTGTTTCTACACCAATCATAGTGTTGATTACACTATCCTTCATTGCACGGATTAGGTTTTGAATTCCCAATATACAGAACATTAGCAGCGTAATAGATAAAAACTTCGGCAGTTCGTTCTTATAAACTGGCCAGATATAATCTAGGAATTTTATAAATTTTGAAGATGTAGGAGAAATAATTTCAGAAATTTTAGTTACGTTCGAGTCGTTTTCTGAAATATGCGTCATAAGTATAGCTCTAACCCAAATGTTTTCCCATCGGCTAGGTCTGTATATTAGATACACAAGTACATTTAGTCAAGAACTAAAAAAAATAGTTCTTACTCTCTCTGCTGGAGAGTTATATTTTATAAACAACACCAGTCCTCCCAAAATCAACTCCGAATGACATTGATTTAGGATTAGAAATCAAGTGTTAGGTAGCCCCTGAAACTTAATTTCTATATATTTTTTACTAATAGTTTTAACTACAAAGAAATATCCTTTTCTATTATAGACAAGACCCAATCAATAACTTTTGCTTCATCTTTTAAATTTCCTTCGTATACATGTAAGGGTACCAAAGCTTCGCCTAAGTTACTTTCTGGTTTAACCCTGATTTGTGTCGGATAGAATACATCAAAATGCTCACTCGGGGAGCGATCTTGTTTAGCATAAGAATAGATGCTCTGAACAGCCGTTTGCTTCCCAATATGAACAACACCAGGAATTTGCCCTAACTCCTTTACAAAATTCCAACATGTGCTACGACAAAAGCTATCCGTAAGTACATATATTTTAGCTTTAAAAGGGGAGCTATCTTCATTGGTGTAAAGATTGTCCTCATCCCCATAAATACTCCATTTTTTAACAAAAAAATCTTCTCCTTTTTTAAGAGACGAGGCATACGCCTTACTAGCCTCAGGTCCATATGTCTTTTGAAATTCAGCAAAATTATCTTTACTAACCCTGAGTTTTTTTACCCATTCTTTATTATAATCATGTGCAGCTCCTAGAGACTTAAGGTAGGCATCACCCCAGAGGTTTCGGATAATGGGAACAGACCATTTTATTGCCCCACCTCTATTTCCTCGCATATCAAATAAAATATAATCTTCTTTTGCTAAATCTTTTTTTAATACAGATAGCATACCAGTAAAGTATACAACTTCCTTACGACTTGGGAAAAAACTTGGGATTTTTATCCAAACACCATTTGAAACCATTTCTACTTTGAATGACTCATTACTCTCTGGCTGTCTAAGTTTTTTTACTGCTACAAGAGCATTGCCCGTAAGTTCTGTATATTTCAACTCAATTGTTATAGGTTTATTATCATGAATAATTGTGGCTGTTTTAGGATTTGGCTTGAATCTATTTCCATCAATTATAAGCGCATACTCACTCGCGGAAACGTGAGTTAGTTCTGAATCATCATTGGCATAAAATGGCTCCAAATAATCTTTGTAATACTCTCCTATCTCAATATTATTGATATGAGTGATTTCATCTCCAACGCTTACATCCCTTAAATATTCAAGAGCTGGATGTTTATAAAAAATATAATGCTTATCCCCATTTTTTGCACTAATAATTCCTGGGTACATATCAATAGGCAAAGGTATATACCCTCTCATACTAATATGAGATTGATCAAACCCATTAACAAAGTACTTTATCACATAGTGACAATCATCTTTATCTTTAATTCCATTGATTAGATCTACAGAATATTTGTAACCATTTTTATACCATTTGTGAAAATTGGTGGTATCCGCCTTATTAGCAAATGGAGCTGAATTTTTTTGGAGTTTTAACCTAATAAAATCAAGGTCTTTTTTACATATATCTTGAAATAATTTTATATCAGAATTTTCATCGGCAAAAACGCATTGCACCGGCAAAAAACAAAGAAGAAGTACTGCAGTCAAACATTTTACTATTTTCATAACAAACGAAATTAAAGTTAGCAATTTTCAGCAATTACCCAAATCTACTTCGAGTAACCATTTCAATTTGAAATTGTAAAACGTTATAAACATAATGACAATTAAAAGGTCAACTTTCAGACAGGATTTACTAAAACTCTAGTAAAAAAAGCATCTAAATTATCTATCTCTTTCTTAAAAAATCAGGTGTCTCTTGAACTGACGCCGTTTTATCAGAAGCAGCAGATGTTAATACGTCACTATGATTATGGTTAGCATTTTCGCTAACTTCATTGGAATTTAATGAATTCCACATACGACGCAACAAAGATTTTTCTGGCTTAATAGCTGAATGACTAGGTGAAGAAGATGTAACAACTATTTTTAAAGGTTGTTCTTCGCTCCAGTCAATTTGTTTACCAATTTGCTCAAGTTTTTTCTGAATCTCCGCTTCATCATCATCTACACTATCTTTATATTCATTGTATGTTGGAGGTTGATGATCTTCTATAGATTGATTACCAGTTAGAGAGTATTTATCATTTGCTAGGCTAGCATCGCTTGACTCATCTTTTATTTCTATAACAGTATCTGCTGCTTTAACATAATTCATTGCGTCATGTTCAATTCCAGTTGCTACAACTGACACACGAATTTTGCCTTCAAGCTCAGAATTAAAAGTAGAGCCAAATATTATATTAGCATCTGGATCACCCACCTCTTCTCTTATACGATTCGCAGCACTATCCACCTCATATAAAGTCATATCTTTTCCACCAGTAATGTTAATCAACACACCATGAGCGCCAAACATAGAACTTTGATCTAGTAAAGGATTTGCAATAGCGGCTTCTGCGGCTCTAATAGCACGATCTTCTCCGCTTGCCTCGCCGGTTCCCATCATAGCCTTACCTTTTTCACTCATCACTGTTTCTATATCAGCAAAATCAAGGTTAACAAGTCCAGGAGAGGTTATCAAATCTGTTACTCCTCTTACACCCGAGTGAAGAACTTCATCAGCCATTTCAAAAGCTTCTTGAAACGTTGTATTTTCGTTTGCAATACGGAATAAATTTTGATTAGGAATTACAATTAGTGTATCCACATGCTTTTGAAGCTCAGCAAGTCCACTTTCCGCCACTCTCATTCTCTTTGCACCTTCAAATAGAAATGGCTTTGTTACTACCCCAACTGTTAGTATCCCCAGTTCTTTAGCAATTCTTGCTACTATAGGAGACGCTCCAGTACCCGTGCCACCACCCATACCAGAAGTAATAAAGACCATATTACTTCCCTCAAGATAAGAACGAATCTCGCTTTCGCTTTCAAGGGCAGCGTTCTTACCAACGTCTGGTGAGGCTCCGGCTCCCAAGCCTTTTGTTGAAGATAACCCTAGCTGAATTTTGTTTACGCTTTCAGAATTTTTAAGAGCCTGAGCATCAGTATTTGCTACAACAAAATTCGCTCCTTTTAAATTAGCTCTAATCATATTATTAACGGCATTTCCGCCTGCCCCACCAACTCCAAAAACTGTTATTGTTGGCTTTAAAATAATGTTTTCCGGCGCTTTAATATCCAATCCCATAAGTTTTTCCTATACCTTATACTTAATACGCCAATGTAAGGTAACTAAACTGACGCTTTATAATAATTTCTAATAAAGTATGATATACGAGAATATTTCGGGCTGCAATTATAATTCTAAAATTTGTTCTAAAAGTTAAGATTTACGAACTTAAAAGGTGAAAATCCTTTTTAATTATCGTTCGGTTAGTCTTTTATTAACCTTATAGATATAAACTTCACCTTAGAGACCACGTAAAGATTAATATAAATTATGCTAGGATGAAACACTACATTAGGATGAAACCTTACATTAAAGCACTAGTAGATTGCGAAGAAAGTAACAATAGCTTTGAATTGCTTTGTAATTTTATTGTTTTAGGAAAATCTGATCTACTAGATTCCTATTGCAATGGCAAAATTAATTTACCCTCTTTTATTCTGTTGAAAAAATTAAAAGCCAAATACATAGACTTAGCGTGCTCTGATGGAGAATTAAACATTCTTTTTGAAAAAGCAATAAGCTGCTCCAGAGTCTTTTACAGCAGAACATTAAAACTTATCAAGACACAAGAAGGAATTAAATTTGACAATTTATTCTCTAAGAAAGTTCAACCAATTGGTCAACAACTTATAAACGTTCTTATAAACATAAAATTTAGAGTACGGTTAATCAGATTGAATAGAATGTCTCCGAAACCGACTGGAGTAATGCGGAGTATTATACAGAAAATCATGTCTCTTATAGTTTCACTGAGAATAGTACTTAACTTTATCTTGTATAAACTTAGTTTGTTTCACACAGCAACCATTAAATACACTAACATTGTTTATATAATTGGCCTATTATTTATTCTATTTATTCTTTTGATAGCTAACAACTATTTAATAAACGACCTCCCGGCAATTGAAACTACTTGGCTTAATATTGCATTGTGTATACTGATAACTATAAGCTCTATGTTATTCTACCCTTTTAGGCATTTCACGAGAACCGACATTAATGGGCACGACGTTATAGCTTATAAATATAGATTATTCTTCAATAACTCCTCTAACAAAAAAATCTATAAAGTATTTGTATTAAAACATTAAAATATCTCTAGACAGCAAATTAGTCAAAGTATAAACTCTCCTTAGCCTAGCCAGAACTTACACTACAGAGTAGTACCTCAAGTAAGGTGCTACTTGCAGCTTACTTGTGTTTATATGCTTAGCTCTATTAAACCTTGCCCCCAACATAATGTATTTCTGGGTAAGATAAAATAATTTCTCCAACAGGATCTAGATATGAATCAAGAAATTTCAATTTTTTCTCGGCGGTTTCAATTGATCCCTATGATATTCGTTATAATTGGAGTCGGTATCCTAATTTTACTAGGAAATTGGCAACTAAAGCGCCTCAATGAAAAAACAAATTTTATTCAATCAATCGAATATAATATTGCAAACGATCCAAAATCGATTGAAGAGCTTAACTTAAATCCGCCAATCTACTCTAAGATAGCTATTTCTGGAACATTTCTATCTGGTAAAAACATATTCTTATACGGTAAAAGATCTGCTTCACCTGAAAAAGATGGTTATTATCTGCTTTCAGCCTTTGAAGCGACGAATGGTAAAGTATATCTCGTTTCAAGGGGTTGGATTCCTCAAAGTGTAAAGAACAATATAAGAGAGTTTGCATCGAAGCAAATATTTGATAAGTTCGAAGCCATCATTTTACCTAGCGAAACTAGGCAATTCATGATGCCTGAGAATGATAAAAATAACAAAATTTGGTTTACTATAGACCTGGATATGGCACATGAAATGCTAGGAGTGACTGAAAACAAATATTATCTTATGCAGATCCAAAGCACGACGCTACCAGAAGGAGGAAAACCATTATCAACAGAGCACCTAAGTAAAGTAAGAAATGATCATTTTGAATATGCTATAACTTGGTATAGTCTAGCTGCGTGCTTGCTTCTAATGTTTTTCATTTATAGAAAAAACTACTAATAATTAATTATACTTGCAACAATACTTGATTCTGAAGCCTAAACAGTTCGCTACACCCTTCAGACGCGATCTTAAGCATTTCTAACAATTGCTCAGTGGTAAAATCACTTTCTTCTCCAGTGCCCTGGATTTCTATCAAATTACCCTTCTGATTAAATACAAAATTAGCATCTACTTCTGCAGCACTATCTTCTGCATAATCTAAATCTATAACTGCTTTACCCTTGTATATGCCGCAAGAAATCGCTGCAACTTGCGCGATCAATGGATTAGTCCTAATTATCTTTTTCTCCATCATGAATCGAATTGCAAGATGAAGCGCTATGTAGCTCCCGGTGATAGCTGCAGTTCTAGTCCCTCCATCGGCATTAATTACATCACAATCTATATAGATTTGTCTTTCGCCAAGAGCCTTTAAATCTACCGCCGCCCTCATTGACCTACCTATTAATCTCTGTATCTCTAGGGTTCTTCCACCCTGCTTTCCATTTGAAGCTTCACGATTCATTCTATCTTTAGTAGAACGAGGAAGCATACCATATTCAGCAGTAATCCAACCATTTCCCTTTCCCTTTAAAAAACGCGGTACTGAATCATCAAGACTAGCTGAACACATCACGTGCGTATTACCAAATTTTACTAAACAAGACCCTTCTGCATATTTGAGAATAGAAGGTTCTATAGATATTTCTCTAAGTTGATTAAATTTTCTGCCTGATGGTCTCATAAATATTTATCTTTAAATCTTGAATTATGAATATCTCTAACTATATTTAGTCTATAACAATACATAAAAAATAAGATAGATACACTGATATGGAAAAACAAGATAAAGAATTGAATCTAGAACAAACTGAAGAAATAATTGTAGAAAATACACAAAATTCTACAATAAGTAATGATGAACCTAAAATTGACTATGCAGCCGAGATACAAGGTCTACAGGAAAAGATTGACCAACTTCAAGATAAACTTCTTCGACAACTGGCTGAAACGGAAAATACCAGAACACGTTCTACAAAGCTTATAGAAGAAGAAAAAGATTATGCTATTTTTGGTTTTGCAAGGGACTTAGTTCCAGTAATGGATAATTTATCTCGAACATTGGAGCATCTACCTCAGCATCTAGATGCTGAAACTAAGAACATAGTAGAAGGAATTAAAATGACCCAAAAAGAATTAGCTCATGCATTTAAAAAACATGCATTAGAGCTAATTCAGCCAAATTTGGGAGATAAATTTGACTATCACTCTCATCACGCTATTTCGCAAATAATGACAGAGGACCAAGAACCAGGTACTATTGTCACTACTATGCAAGTTGGCTATAAAATTAAAGATAGATTAATCCGACCTGCCGCCGTTTCAGTAGCTAAGAAAACCTAATCTTGTTAAAGAAATTTAGATGAATAAAGAGAGTATTAAAAACTAAACATCAATGTCATTCGAGTTAATTCTAAGGTTGGAACTCTTCAGGATACACTCCCCATAAAAGCTTACGAGATACCCAACCTTTATATGAGTTACAAGTAATTTGACACCATTCTTTTTGACATTTATTTAAACTGCATCTTATTTCTGGTAAAAGCTTAGCGACAGCATTTTCATATTTTCCAGGAGAACTTAGTAACAAAGTAGGATTTTTTGACACCACTACTACAGAGCGATTACCCGCAATAACAGTTGAATGAACCCACCCCCCTTCACCTTTGATATCTCGAATTTTACGCCACTGTCCAAATTCAGCAATGACCTCTACTGGTTCATTTTTTTTTACAAACACCCATTCAATTGGACAATCATTTTCAGGACCGGTTCTTGCATTAACCTCGTTGAACTTTATCGTTACAAATCTGGGAACTGGGAAGTTATTAGGAACAGCCAGTGAATTAGCTATACAAGCGAAGCTTATAAATACTAATAAACTAAATTTATTCATATTCTTCGATTTCAAGTAAAGTTTCATCTTGCTTTACAACCACATAGTTACCAGCTCTAAATTGCCCCTTAATACGGCTAACTTCATATTCACTGATTCCTACAGACTTTAATACTGCGCTGCCAAGCTGTAACCCAGTTTCATAATCTTGGGGTATTATAGCATTAACTCCAAGATTATAATAATCGTGAGAATTTTTTAAATCCTTTAATCTTATAATCAATTCAAGGTGTTCAAACTTATCATTAGTTACTTTACAGATTTTTTTTACAGTAATTTCATTATTAACAGTAATTACTAAAGTTAAAGCTCTATCAGCACCTATTGCTTTAAGCGTACTAGCTTGAGAAGCATCGCCTTTGAATACTGGCAACCCGTTAGCTACTTCCTCACGGACTATATCATCGTTGACATCTAACGCTATGTAATTAACGCCTTCTGCTTCAAGCACTCTTGCTACCATCTTACCCACTTTACCAAAACCAGTTATAATAACGTGATTGGCCAAATCTCTAGCGCCGTATTCTATCATTTGATTTGGCGTTCGTCCCAAACTTTTTTCAAATTTATCAGAAATTTTTTGGCCAATAATTGCCAATAATGGTGTTAGAGCCATGGAGCACGTGACAACAAGCAACAACAAATTGGCAATACCTTCTTCTAGCACTCCAAACTCTTTACCAAGGCCAAAAAGAATAAACGCAAACTCGCCTCCTTGAGATAACAGTAGCCCAGCATGAATTGCAACCCCTTTATTAAAGCCAAATAAAATACATAGTGCTGAAATAATCAAAGCCTTTAATACAATTAATGTTATGCTGAATGTGATAATATTAGTTAGCTGAGTATACATTTCCATCACGTCAATTTTCATGCCAACACTCATGAAGAAAAGACCAAGCAATAAACTTTTAAATGGATAAATACTCTCTTCAGCTTTCATTCTAAAATCGGTCTCGGCAACCAAGACTCCTGATACAAAAGCGCCTAGAGCCAGAGATAAACCAAAATGCTCTGTACTCCACGAAGCAGCCAACACTACAAGCAACGTTACAGCAATTGGAAGCTCACTGCTTTCATTATGATCTGGCGTAATAAAAGAGAATAAGGGGCGAAGTAAAACTCTGCCAATTATAAAGATAATTCCAAGTACAAATACAGCCTTTAGTAAGGAGTTACCTAAAATGTAGGGAAGTGATTCGACAGACTCTTCTCCGGCACCAAGAATAGGCACGATAACAAGCAAAGGTACTACGATAAAGTCTTGCAATAGTAAGATTGCCAACGCTATCCTACCCACCTGCATAGATTGGCTTTTTGTTTCGTTTATAACTTGCATTACAATAGCTGTAGAAGAAAGAGCTAGCCCGCCTGAGATAATGATAGCGGAGTTGCTATCACCAGTAGTCAAAACGACCGCAGCAGCAATTACTAAGCTAGTAATTAAAACTTGAAGCGTTCCAAGCCCAAATACATATCGCCTCATAGCTTTCAATCTTTCAATAGATAGCTCAAGACCAATTGCAAAAAGCAGGAATACTACCCCAAGTTCTCCGAGAAACGATGTCTGGTTATATGTTACAACCCTTAAGCCATGATCACCGATAACCGCACCGGCCACTAAGTATCCTAAAACTGTGCTTAATTTTAATTTCTTAAATATTGCCACAACAAATACTGCCGCTGCAATCAAAGTTATAACAATAACTAGAACATTATTAATAACTAGAACATTGTTTCCCATAATTTCTCACTTCTAAGTAATAGCAATTAAATCAATAAACAAATTACCTTTTTAATTGGTATAACGTTAAACAATACCGATCCTCAGATTAAATGAGATTTGGTATAACTACCTCTTTTCCCATAGTTCTTCAATTTTAAATTTATCTCGTGCTTCAGGATGAAATAAATGTACAATCACATCTCCAGCATCCAGCAAAATCCAGTCTGATCCAGCTATTCCTTCAACACTGGCGTTCCATTTAAGCTCATGCTTTAACTGAAGAGCTACATGCTCCGCAATTGCCTTAATATTCTTTACCGACCGCCCGCTAGCAAAAATCATGTAATCTGCTATTGGAACTTCTCCTCTTAAAGAAATACAAGAAATATTCTCTGCTTTCATTTCCTCTAAGCGCTTTAATATAAATTCTTTTATCTCTTCACTATTATTATTCATTAACATGCAACTCCTTCAATACTCTTAATTGTGTGGATGACAAATCACACAATTTTCCCCTATGAACTATTATATTGTTGTTTTCTGTTTTAGCAAGGTTTGCTTTTGGTTTTAAGCCTATTGTAGCTGTATTAATCAAGCGTGTATTGCATGGGCGATCAAAAATCAAAATATCACATAATTTTATTAAATCCGCCCTTCGATACCATTTTCTAAAACTGTTGGCAAGGTCCATACCCATCAACCAGGTAAATTTAACTGTTTTATATCTCTGAAGTAGGAGGAGTATGGCATCATAACTGTAGAAACTGTTTAAATCATACTCAGCAGTTGAGACAATAATCTTCGGATGCGTTGCTACTTTAAGAGCGTTTTGTGCTCTAATGAATATATCTCGCTGCATCGGAGGCTTGGTTGGGTTCTGATTAGCCACCAGCCAAATGACAAAATCAAAATGGTAAAAATTTAATGCTTGCTCAGAAATAATCAAATGCCCAACATGAGCAGGATCAAATGTACCACCCAGCACGCCTACCCTGAGAGGTAGGCCATGCATAAAATTTAATGCTTGCAAGTTGGCTATTTTATGCTTAAATTTCATATCAAAACAATTTTATCTTTAAAGCTATATGGCAATTCCAGCGTCTAAACTCCAATCTATTCTACAGAATAGTTTTCCAAATGCGAAAATAAAAATTACTGATACTGCTGGAGATCAAGATCATTATGCTCTAGAAATTACTAGCGATGTTTTTGAAGGCTTATCACTGATCAAACAACATAGACTTGTTAAAGACGCTTTAGCTGAGGTTTTAGTAAAAGAACTGCATGCTATTAGCATTAAAACAAAAGTAGAGAATTAAGTCGCTGGTTCAAATAAAATTTTCAACAGCACCATAATATTAACCTTCTGATTTTATAAATCTTCCATAAGGATACGCTGTGCAGTCGACACTACCCCTTATCCACTTTAATTTTGTGCTGAAGGTTCACTAACTTAACGTGGCAATTTACCGAGCATTTATGATTAGGCACGGGACGCCTAGTCCTTGATCCACTCTTCTTTTCAAGGCCAATAGTGGCTAGAAATTTTTTTGTTTCAGCATGAAGGTATTCTATCTTCACCTTTACAGTGCCATTCCTTTTCATATCTATTATTTCTGCCGCTTTTTCAGAAAGATCTATTATTCTCCCTTTAGTAAAAGGACCACGATCATTAATCATGACAACAACAGATTTATTATTTTCAAGGTTAGTTACTTTTACCAATGAAGGAAGTTGTAGTGTTTTATGGGCTGCACTAAGAGTGTTTTTATTGTAAAGATCACCATTTGCCGTTTTTTTACCGTGGAATCCGTTTTGTTTACCATACCATGAAGCCATACCTACTTGCATATAGCTCTTAACTTCTTTCGGTTTATAAGTAGCATTTTTTATTGTATATTCACTACCAACTTTATAATGCCCTTTGTATTTTATATTTTTTGAATCTTCTTTAGATAGTTTTCTATATTGCGCCCCTCCCTGACACCCGCAAAGAACCACACAAGATATTATTAATATAAAAAACGTAATAATTTTCTGAGAAACAAAAATCCTACCAGTCATCTTTCTGACTCTGAATGACATTATCATTTTCTTCTACAATAGCTGGTTCAACAATAGCTGGTTCAACGACTGTAACTTTATCATCATCAATGAAATTGCCAGCTCCTTCTTCTCCGTTTGTCGACTTTTTAGATTTATCTGTATAAACAATGTCACTTATTTTTACATGACTAACCACTTTTTGTACGCCATAAACATTAGAGGCAATATTGGCAACTTTCTCTAGCTCTTCCTGCGACCTGGCAATCCCAAAAAGATACACAACATCGTGAATAGTTATCACCGTGTAATTTACAAATTTTATTTCGCGATTTACAAATATTTTAGATTTAATCTGGCTAGTAATCATAGTATCACGAGTGTACTGCAATAAATCAAAATGCCTACTATTTTTATCAACTTTCAATTCGTTAATAACTTCAGTTACATCCTTCTGGGCCCAAGATATTTCAACCGCCTTTACAGCATCTTCTTCCTTATCAATTCCGCCTGTTAATAAAACGCGTCCTTGTACAACCTCAATTTTAATCTTTGTATACAAATCACGGAAATCTTTTTTTATAAGGTCAGCTTTAATTCCAGCTGATATTCTAGTGTCAGTAAGAGTTTCGTTAGCTGGTCTATCTTTAGCAAATTCCATAGCAGAACCAGCAGCTCCAGTAAAAATGACAGGAAGGCAGCTAGTTAATGAAGAAAAGACCAATAATACAGAAAGAATCTTGATAGTAATTTCTCTAGTCATAGCTACAAAACCTTAGTTTGAGTAATTCACAGTCATGATTATACAAAATAAATACCTGTTAGCAATTACTAATGCATTTGGGATTATATTTTTCTCTTAGGTTAAAAACTTTAGTTATGAATGGTAAGAACA
The DNA here is from genome assembly GCA_945875975.1 of Rickettsia typhi. Classification (GTDB taxonomy): domain Bacteria; phylum Pseudomonadota; class Alphaproteobacteria; order Rickettsiales; family Rickettsiaceae; genus Megaera_A. The sequence continues at coordinate 10,437 of CAMCMD010000002.1, read as the reverse complement.
TTTAATGATTAAAATATGTTGACATTATCAGAAGCAAACTAGTATCATTGCCTGCTATTTTCAATTTATGAATTAGCCCACAAGATGACAAAAACTTTTCAGAAGAAATACCTAGCACTTTGGTGTTTGGCGAATTTATTCTTTGCTTTTCAATTTATTTTGAGACTTTCAGCTGGTATTCTTAGAGAAGATATTATTCAAAAATTTTCTGTGGATGCTGCAAGTTTTGGTACTTTAGCGGGTTATTACTATCTTGGCTACTCTGGAGCACAAATACCACTGGGAATTATGTTGGATCGCTTAAGTTTTAAGTTGGTTACGTCTATTGCAATAGCTACAGCTGGCATTGGAACTCTCACTTTCGTGACCACGGATAATTGGAATTTATTACTATTAGGTAGATTTTTAATTGGTGTTGGATCTGGTGTGGCCTTCCTGTCAGTTGCAAAAATTACTACAACATATTTTGAAGAAAAATATCACTCACTTTTATTAGGGTTTTCATTCACCTTTGGTCTAATAGGGGCAGTGTTTGGCGCAACACCTATGCAACTATTATTTGATTATTTTGGCTATAACAATACATTTAATACCCTGGCTTTAATAGCTTTTTTACTTGCCGGAGCAATGCTTATTATAGGCAAAATCGATACTACACCAAAAAGTAATGCCAGTACGGCGTTTAGCTCCGTAATGAAACTATTATTAAATCCAAAAATTCTTTTAATTGGGATTTCAGGCGGCTTGATGGTTGGATCTCTTGAGGGGTTTGCTGACGTATGGGCAATACCTTTCTTTAGTCAAATTTTTGCTATGAGTAAAAATGAAAGTCGCACCATTACATCTTTTATTTATATTGGGATGTGTTTTGGTGGGCCATTTCTTGCATTAATTGCAAACTTTTTACGCTCTACAAATTTTATGATATTTCTCACAGGAACTTTTACTATAATTGTCTTCCTTATACTCTTTTACCTTCCACCATTATCGTTAACTAGCAGTGCTATCCTCATGTTTTTCTTAGGAATTTGTTGTTGCTATCAAGTGCTTGTATTTACAGTAGTCAGCAGCCAAGTTGAACCATCAAGCGCTGGACTTGCCATTGCTGTAACAAATTGTATAAATATGTCTTTTGGTCACCTTTTCCATTCGGTCATTGGCAATGCTCTTCAAAATAATTGGAATGGAGCAGTCAACGAATCAGGAGGCGCAATATATACTGCTGATAACTTCATTTATGCTCTTGCTATAATACCTATATGCTGTTTTATAGGGCAACTAGGCTTTGCATTTTTATCTCTGAGATCAAAAGCTAATACGTCAAAAATATAGTAGCGTTACTGGATAAAAATAGATGATTTATGCTTAATGTCCGGAGAGTTATTTTTTAAATATTCATTTCTTGCTTCTGTTATTCTTTGCTCCAAAAACTTCCCTAGTATAGTGCCGTGAGGAATTAAATATTGATCATAAGAATCTTGTTCCTCAGCAAGTATATTGAATATAGGGCTAATTAAATTAGCGGTTGGAGCTATCATCGCTTGTTTAGTGTTAACTTCTAGAAAATATATATTTCTTTCTTGATCTAGAATAAAATCGTAAGCCATTTCGTGCACAACACCAGGATACATTTTCTCTAAATGATCAGTAATCACAGCCGATAGATCTAATAAGTTCTTTAATATTTTTTTGGCCTCTTTTTGACCATATAATGACGTTAACACCTTTATGGTATCCACACTGTTATGATCTGTATGAGGTTGGTTTGAAACATGAGTATCTGGAAAACCAAGATATATTATATGCAATGAATGCCATTTTAGCCCATCGTTAACCATCAAAACACGGCATTCCACGGGGGAATTCTTATAACGTGGCACCTCTATTCCTTGCTGTATTAAAAAAATTTCATTGACAGCATATTGCTTAACCATATTTAATATCTCAGAAATTGTGCTGCAAATTTTGTGCACCCGTAGACCTGGGGAATTAAATTGGGTTGGATAATAATAAAAATTTATTCCCATCGCATCTTTTTTTAGAACAATAATTCTTTCTGATTTAGAACCATATTGGGGTTTAATAAAAATCATCGAATATTTCTCTAGATACAATGGGACCTGACTATCAATGTTTTGTAAAACAGCCGCTTCCGGTTGCTTAATTCCGTCAATTTGAGCAATGATGGAAGAAACCTTATTTTTATTACTTACCAAATTAGAAAATTCAAAAGATGAGTATATTTTAATCTGATATTTTTGAACCCAATCCAAAAAATCTTTATAGCTCTTTTCTTTATTTTTAATGGCTTTTCTCAAACCTATTGACCAATCACCATTTATTTGTGGAGTGGTTATAGTGGTAGGATAAAACTTATTTCCTACAAGGAGATATCCTTTAGCTAAGTTATTTTTAAAATCTACATCTGCTGGACAATAGAGAAAAACCTGTATTCCTCTTGACTCCAGATACTGACTAATTGGTACTAACCTGTCAAAATGGAAATGCCATAGCTCATGCTCAGGAGGTTTCTTATTAGATAATTCGGCTATAAAGCCAACATAATGCAACTTAGGCGGAAACCTATAGGTATTAATGTTATATTTTTTTTGTTGTACAAAAACTTTACTGTCAAACATTAACTACTTCTTCCTCATAATTTGATATAGCGCAAGCAATGACGATAAGTTATGCTGAACATAATCTATTCTGATCTCATGCGTATTAATACTACCACGAAAGCCACCATAAGCCTTCTCTCTAACTGCTAAATACATTGTGGTAAGTTTAGTATATTGTGTACGCAACTGAAAGCCTATTGTGCGTTTTGCACACTCCATAATGGATAAAGCTAGCTGTTCATTATCACCATAATCCCTTATTAGTTTGTACGCTGCTAGTAAACCTTCACTTCTGGTAGCTGCTGGGGTTGACCTAGGATCTCCAGAATAAAAGCTTCCAAAATAATCAGGATATTTTACTAGTAGGTTCTGTTTATTCATTATTGAATTGCATATTTTGGCAACATGCTCAACGAATTGTGGATCTTGTTTTGCACGGTGGAGTTCATTCAAACCATAAAGCAACCAATGATCATGCTGTAACTCACGAACAGTTTTGTTACCGTCCCTAGTATTAATTAACCATTTGGCAATTTTATATGAAGCTTCAACAAATCTTTTATCTGGTGCTATTTTATTGGCAAGCATCAAACCATAAATTGCCTCCCCGGGGTAATAATCAGAAATCATATTCTTGTAGTTTCCCTTAGGGTAATATTGTATATGGCCAGGAAAACTACCGTCTTCATTCATTTTTTCTAAAATCCATTCACAGGCTCTTTTCATAAGTGGGATATAAGAATTATCCTTTGTTACCTCTGTATATTTTGCAATAGCTAGTATCGCTAAGCCATTTCCCCCTAATTTAATAGAACCACGTTCCAACAAACATATTGTATTAGGATTTTCAATCCCGGGCACAAAAAACCTTATCATGTAAGAGAGAGCTCTTTTTATCGGAGGTAATATACTGGTATCTTTAAAAACCTCATGATATTCCGCCATTGAAAAAATAGTACCTGCATGCCTTAGCACGCTGTAGTCTTTCATGCTACGGTTTGCATCAGCATAATAGGAGTAATCAAATCTACCGGAAGTACCAACTGCCCCATTGAGATAAGTAGCTGCAAGTTTTATTGATTGTTTTAGATCTTGTGTATCAAATACATTGTAGATCTTTTGCCCTCTGTAAAGCAAATGTAGCTGTTTCTTCTCTACTAAAAACCCTTCAGTTTCAAAAAGATAGACCGTAAATTTCTTACTATTTGCTACTTCAAAAAACTTACTTGCCTCTAAAGGGTTATTTTCAAGGTAATTATAAGTTCTATTGAAATATAATTCTAAGTTATCATCCAGTAAGAAGTTATAGGCAATTTGCTCCGGTAACATAGCAAGATTATATTCAGCCGCAAAAGCAATGCCGTGCAAACCTCTTTCTATAGGATATCTGCTATCAGCAACGCAATCTTTAAGCTCTATTACATTTGTAACAATATCTAGCTTTATTACAAGATCCTCTGCGTGATAATCGGTAAAATTTTCTAAAAATCTTGCGAACAAAATTTCTAGGGCGTTAAGCAAGCCGAAGCTACCTTCACAAAAAACTGTTGCTGTAATATTTGTAGGTGCAACACTCAAAAAAAGTATTCTTGGAGTATGATCTTCAATTACGCGATTCTTAGGATTGAATTTTTTACTCTTTAATGACTCAAATAAAACTTGCTCTAATATTCCAAAATCACTCTTCTGAAGCTTCGGTTGCGAATTAAAATCAATATGATTGAACCAAACTTTATCTTTCTCCATATCACTACGTCTTTAACTATAATGATAAAGAGTATAAGCAATTGGTTATGCTGGGTCTACTCAATTGACCGGATCTTTTCAACTATAATAAATCAAATGGTTGATTTGCTATAGCGCTTCTTTAGTATTAGACTTCCTGCATAAGTCGATCCAGTTGGTGATTTTGTTGTCAAAACTTGCCTTCGCTCCTCATGTACATTTGAGTACATTGCGGTGCTCAGCTTCGTTTCTCCTAAAAATCCCTCAACTATTTTCGACTTATGCAGGAAGTCTATTGTTCTTCCACTGCTTTGACACCTTTGACTTCAGGCACAAAGTGTTGAAGCATCGATTCAATGCCATTTTTGAGAGTAACTGAGGAACTAGGACAACCAGAACATGCACCCCGCAATTGCAGATACACAATACCATCTTCGAATCCTTGATAAACAATATCTCCTCCGTCCATAGCAACCGAAGGCCTAACCCTTGTTTCAATAATTTCTATTATTTGTTTTTCGATATCAGACATACCATCTGTATCTATATCTTTAAAAATATTCTGAGGTTGATCAAACACAGGTAGACCCGCAACGAGATGATCCATAACAACCATCAATATTTCTGGTTTTAGTACCGACCACTGTGATTGCTCTGATTTAGTAACAGTAATGAATTCTTTGCCATAAAAGACTGCTTCAACGCTACCAACTTGAAAAATTTTAGCCGCCAAGGTACTTCTTTGAAGAGCTTCTTCAAAACTATTTAGAAAAATCGGTCCCTCTGGACTAATTTCTAAACCTGGTAAAAATTTTAGAGCATTTGGGTTTGGTGTTTCTTCAGTCTGAATAAACATAATGATTCTACTAATATAATTAGAAATGGTACCCGCGGCCGGACTCGAACCGGCACGAGCTAGGCTCCACAGATTTTAAGTCTATTATGTCTACCATTCCATCACGCGGGCACTAACCACTAATATCCTATAGTGATAACCTAAAACTTATGTAGATTAAGTCGCATGACACAGTAGAATAATTCCCCAAAAAACACAAGCATTTTGTAGTAATTTTAAAAATATTTGTAGCGTTATAGCGCATGGAGCCCAAGAACGTCTTTCATTGAGTATAATCCTGGCTTTTGATTAACTAGCCACTTTGCTGCAATTAGAGCACCTTCTGCAAAAGCATCTCTTGAAAGAGCACGGCAACTAATTGATACTACTTCGTATTGCCCAGCAAAAATAACCTCACACTCACCAAATATCCCTCCCCCTCTGATAGAAGAGAAACTCATCTCATTATCTTCGCGTGCACCTTTAGCAGAACGGTCAAAGACTGCCTTTTTTTCAAAATCAATTCCTTTAACATCGGCAATTTTTTTACCAATCATAAGAGCTGTTCCCGACGGAGCATCTTTTTTAAATCGGTGATGAGCTTCTACAATTTCTACATCATACTGATTTAATACTGTTGCTGCCCTAGCCGATAAATCAGCAATTAAATTTGCTCCCAAACTGGTATTAGCTGCATAAAGGACAGCCGTTTTTGTTGCAAGAGACTTAAGGAACTCAATATGCTTTGGTTTAAGTCCAGTAGTGCCTACTACTAGACAAGAGTTGTTTCTACCTGCCGCATCAGTAATTGCTTCTATGCTATTGGGACTAGAGAAATCGATCATTACATCACAAAGCTTACAAGCCTCATCCATTTGTTGCTGTGTACACGTACTCCCAACTTTAGATACTAATTTATAGCCCTCTAATTCGTTATCTATTAAAGCTTCAACCGCCTTACCCATCTTACCAAAAGCACCATTCAAACCAATTTTTATAATTGTCATTTCATCTCTCTATATGACTTTGCAAAATACAAAAGTGGTAATTTGCTTTCATCAATAGCTATTTGTACTACCTCACCTATAAAAATAAAATGATCACCACACTCAACTTCTTTAAATTTTTTGCACTGAATAAAACTTGAGCCCCCAGTTAGCAAAGGGGTTTTCGATTCAGCACCCAACTGATAATCAATATTCGTAAATTTATCAGAACTTCTCTGAGAAAACTGTTTAGCGATTTCTTGTTGATTACTTGCAAGTATATTTATTGAAAAATATTTAGAACCAAGGAAGGCATCGAAACTACCAGCTTCTTTATTTAAACAAAACGAAACTAGCGGAGGCGCAAGAGATACAGAAACAAAAGAATTAGCAGTAAACCCCCATAACAAGCTATTAAAGGAAGTCGTTATAACACATACTCCTGTTGGGAATTTACCTACCGCTTTTTTAAACTCCTTAATCTGTATCAACTAAGCCCCACTTTTTACTCAAAGACTTAATAGTACCATTATTTCTGAGAGCCTCAATAGCCTGGTCGATACTTTTCTTCTCAGGAGAACCTTTTGGTAAAGCTATTGCAAAAGAAGAACTTTGTTGAAGTAAGCGAAAACTAGAAAATTGAGGGTTTTTTTGGGTGAATTTATCAGCCTGCGACTCTTCGATAACCACAGCATCAATACGTCCAGTTTTTAGCTCTTCAACAAGCATTAAATTACTGGCCAAAGCCTTTGTTTTAAACGAATGATCAATTGACATATCATGTGCTATTAAAGACCAAATTGTCCCTAGTTGAGCACCAACCATCTTGTTTTTTAAGTCCGATGGTTCTTTATAACTATCATTTTTTCGAAACAATATAGCAATCCTTGCTTCAGTATAAGGTACAGAAAAATCTACCCTAGCAAGTCTCTCGGGAGTTATGGACATACCAGCTATCACCATATCAACATTCTTAGTTGCCAGGGCAGCTAGAAGTCCATGAAACTCCATGTTCTTAAACTCGATATTTTTACCTAAATATTGCCCTATAGCTATCATCAAATCGATATCAAATCCTTCAATCTCTCCGTCCTTTATATGTTCATAAGGAGGATTATCTGGACTTGTAGCAACGACCCATGTGTCTTGATCTTGCTTTTCAGAGCATGAGGTCATAAAAAACAATAAAGTAACTAAGATAACAAATTTAATTATATTCATTTTTTCTATACAATTTTTAAAATACAAGGTGTGTTTCCTATTAATATTTACGAATTACTTCTAATAAGTGATTATAATCTGCAGGCAACTCCTTTTCAAACTCTATCCTAATTCCACTAACAGGATGTATAAAGCTGATGTAGAAAGAATGCAGTGCTTGATGATTCATTTTCTTCAACTCTTCCTGTAGATATTCTGGACTTCCCTGTATTTTTCTTGCATTATTGCCATAAGTTTGATCACCAACAATAGAGTGTCCTCCGTGACTTAAATGCACTCGTATTTGGTGAGTCCGGCCAGTTTCTAGTTGGCACTCAACAAGACTAAATAACCCGTTATGCAACACTTCAATCGTTTTGTAGTGAGTTATCGCCACTTTCCCACCACTTTTGACAGTACTCATTTTTTTGCGATCTAGCCGATTTCTGCCCAAAGGAATATTTATTACGCCTGCTACAGGCTTAACTACTCCCCATACTAAAGCTCTGTATCGCCGGATTAATTCACTAGTCCCGATTTGCGCAGCTAAATGAGCATGCACTCTATTATTTTTTGCTACCACCATTAGACCAGAAGTAGTTTTATCTAAACGATGAACAATCCCTGGCCTAATTTCCCCTCCAATATCTGACAAAGAATTAGTATGATATAATAAAGCGTTTACAAGAGTTTCTCTATGATCTCCAGCTCCTGGATGAACAGTCATAGTAGAGCTTTTATTTATCACTATTAGATCCTGATCTTCATAAATTATATCGAGAGGGATATTTGCTGGCAATATACTTGCCGAAACTTCTTCTTCAAGAATCAATTCTACATTATCATTTTCTCTAATTTTTTCAGATAAGTTAGAAATAATTTTACCATTAAGTATTACTTTTTCATTTTTTATTGCTTTTTGAATCTGACTACGCGATGATTCGGTGCATAAATCAGTTAAAGCTTTATCTAATCTTTGTTTATCTAAATAATCTGGTATTGTGTATACGTACTTGGGCATTAAAATTAACTAATATATGAAAAATTTACGACAAAAACTCGGACATCTTAATTGGTTGAATTCAATGGGAGTAGAATATTACTGTTCTACTCAAAAAGATAGCAAAAATTCTCTTATCTACCATGCCTTAGCTAAAAATGAACCTAATACGCTCCAAACTATTAAGTCGCCATTAATCAAAAACATAAAAATGACTACACAACAAAAAGAATTTTTAAATCCTAGCAATAACCCAGCCTACCTAGAAGCAAGACAACTAGCTGATAAAGCAAACACTCTTGCAGATCTCAAAGGATATGTAGAAAGTTTTCAAGGTTGCGAGTTAAAACAATTTGCTAATAATACAGTATTTGCAGATGGTAATCCAGACGCAGAAATCTTACTTGTAGGAGAAGCCCCAGGATCAACAGAAGATGAACAAGGAATTCCATTTTGCGGTGAAAGCGGCAAACTACTGGATAATATGCTCTACACAATCGGGCTCAGCCGCGCACAAAATGTATACATCACCAATACAATTTTCTGGCGTCCACCAGCAAACCGTAGACCAACAAATGATGAGATTAACATCTGCAAACCGTTCGTTGAAAAGCACATTGCATTAATTAAACCAAAACTTATAATTCTGGTTGGTAACACAGCCGCTATTTCTTTGCTTGGCCAAAACGAAGGTATCACTCAAATTAGGCGAAATAACTATTCTTACACCAATCAATATTTAAGCGAGCCAATAGTTACCACCGCCTTGTTCCATCCAGCTTACTTATTACGTCAACCTATGCAGAAAAAGGCTACTTGGTTTGATTTATTGAAAATAAAAAAATTACTGCGCTGTTACAAATAGCCGCATATAGAAATAAACAGCGCTGTTGCAAATTTAGAAAGAGAATAAAATAATTTGTAAGGCTGCCATTCGGAGCAACAAAACCACATAACCTTATTCTATAAATTCTATAGAGAAATCAGCATAGCCTTCCATTAAGCCTAATAGACCTGGAGGTGTATTGTTAAAAGTATCATTCATAGCTTGTTCGAAAGATTGATGCATTTGAGTATTGTCATTGCTAATTGTTTCCAATATAGGACCTCTGTGCTTACCTTCGATACCTAGTGTAATAGGATTATTCTTATAAGCGAAGAAGTTAGCAATTTTTATGGCATCAGCACTGGACAAATTATTATTCATATCAACAGTATGGAGATTGGAACAGTTGGCAAGAGTAGCTGCTATTAGTACTATAGTCTCAGCTCTTACTCCTGCTTGTTTGCAAGATAGATCTTGGATATTACCTTCTTCAATCTTTTGAATTAATTCTAGTGCAATAGATTCATCAAAATTATTTAATTGATCTTGGGTTAGTAAATCTCTTATGTGCATAATAATACCTGAATAATGTAATTAATAAAAATATTACTGTACTATAGTTACTATTTCTTAATATATCAATTTATATTTAATTATCATTAATTTACGTTTATTTAGAGTTTACCTTAATTTAGACATAACTTTGTTGTACAAATAATAAAAGAGTAAGTTTATTGATGAATAGATGGTAATCTAGGTGATTATTGAGCTAATCAACTTTAGGATTATGAAAAAGTTATGCAAAGGTAAGTACAAAGTAAAAAACTGGAGTGAGTATAATAAGAGCTTAAAGAACAGAGAAGATATAACGTTTTGGCTATTAGAAGATGCTTTAGAAAACTTGGGAAATCAAAGATACAGTTATACAGACAAAAGGAAGGCAGACAAAATATTCAAAAATAGCTCTAGAAACAATATATACCTTAAGGCAAATATTCAATTTACGCTTACGACAAGTTGAAGGTTTTACTAGATCGCTTCTAAAAACTAAAACTGTAAAATATAAATGAAAAACATAGTTGATGCCCTGATGGTTAGGGTCTGTCCGATTGATTGTGTAAATTCTCATAAGTTATAATCAGAAAAATTATAATTTAAGAGAAAACCAATATGACTAATAATTTAGAAATTGCAAAAATCAATGCAGCAGTAGATCTACTAATTGAAAGTGACGTAGATTTATC
>CAMCMD010000001.1:0-165000 GCA_945875975.1 Rickettsia typhi | reverse complement strand
TTAAGGAAGTAGCCGGCATAATAATTGAAGAAATGACCAAGTCCAAAAAAGGGCTGGTATAGGTGATTGGGTGTATGAGCGTGGTTATGATATAGAAGAAAAGCATAATTATTCTTATATAAGTGACCTTGATATATTAATTGTCACTGAGAAAAAATGCCAAGATGATTCTCCTATTATCCGAAAAACTAAGCGAAAATTACCAGATATCAGTACATTTCCATCCTATATTATAAAGTACCAGATGTTTCGATAATTGTTCATACGGTGAAGTATTTTAACTATATGCTCACTGATAATAGTTATTTCTTCAAGGACATAAAAAAAGAAGGAAGATTGCTCTACGATTCAGGCCAATATCCAATGGCAAGTCCCAAGAAATTCACCCCGGCCGAGAGAAAAGCCAAAGCGATAGAGAATTATGAAGAATATTTTGGTTATGCAGAAACTTTTTTACAACGTAGTGTCTCCGGTCCAAATGATAGCGTTAGAAATATAAATATAAATATAAATATAAATGCTTTTATGCTACATCAAGCATGCGAAAATGCGTTTGTTGCATCATCTTTGGTCTTTAAGGACGATAGACGCAAACTTCATGATTTAATTAAACTTGAAAAGGAAGTAGCTAAACTCGAGCCAGCATTTTTGCGTTCCTTTCCAAAAGAAACAGAGCGTGATGAATATATTTTTAAACTTATTCTCAAGGCATATATCGATGCGCGTTATAAAAAATATTATCAAGTAACCGAAGAAGAGCTGGCTGAAATGGCAATCATGGTCAAAAATTTCTACAAATTAGTTGAAAAATTATGCAAAGAAAAAATAGAGAGTTTTGTATAGCTATTTGATCTAATGCTTAAAAATATATTAAGTTTGTGAGTAGCGGTATATTAATTATCCAGCAATTTCTCTTCTTTAGAATCGATCCCTCTGTTTTTATAAGCAAAAAAATGTGCAACTAAAGGGAAATTAATGCCTAATAAGATAGATGATATGCCAACAAGATGGAATGATTGCAATTTTTCTTCAAGTGTCATAACTGCCATAATTGAGGTAAATAAAGGGGCGAAATAAAATAGTATGGCAGAAATATTAGGTCCAATTTTTACTATACTTATGTTAAGAGACATCATGCCAATGATTGAAACTCCGAATCCTAGACAAAAAATAACGCTCATATTGACCATAGTTGGTTCAAATGTGTGCTTTAAATAGAATATATCGAATAAATATAATGGGAAGATTAAGATGGTGCCTATTAAAAATGTAGAGTAAATAAAACTACGAAATGATAGGTTTGTTGGTTTGTACTTAACGGCAAATACATAAATTGCCCAACATAAGCTGGCTGCCAGGGCTATAAAGTCGCCAATATTATGGAACAATGATGACAAGCCTTGCATGATATTGCCATGACTTAAAATAATTAGCACTCCTATAAATGAAAATATTATAGAATAAAGATGCGATTTACGTAGCTTATCTTGGTTTATGATCACTCCTAAAGCTAGGACAACCACAGGAAAAATATTGACAATAATGGATGTATTAGTGGAAGTAGTATATTGCAGAGCGTAGTAAACAAAGAAATTAAAGAGAGTTACTCCTGAGGTAGCTATAATAAATAAAATGCGAAAGTGAGCTCGTACATTTACAATTTCAGCAAGGAATGGTTTAATTGCAAAGGGTGTTAAGATGGTAAGTGCGACGATCCATCTGTAAAATAACAATGAGATAGGGGAAATGTCGGTGATTATATATTTAGAGAGGACATAGCTCATAGCTCCCATGAAAGGTGGAATTAAAGCCACCCCATAGTACCACCATTTTGTCTTATGACTCATGTCATCCCTGAACTTAATTTTACAGATACGATTTTTCGTGCGTTCGCGTTCCCATCCATAATCATAGAATTCTAGCGTTTGTCACTCAAATCATCATATGCAAATCTTAATTTGAGCAGATGAAAAAGCTACAAAAATTAGTTATTTCTTCCTAATAACTTTTCTTTCTTGAATCCTTGCCGCTCTACCGCTTAGGTGCCTTAGGTAGTGAAGTTTAGCACGACGTACAACGCCTCTCTTTACCACTTCAATTTTTGCAACGATTGGGGAGTAGGTCATGAATCTTCTTTCTACACCTTCACCATGACTTACTTTACGGACAACAAAAGAAGAGGTTACCCCTCTATTTCTTTTAGCTATAACGACTCCTTCGTACCCTTGAAGCCTAACAGTGGCACCATCGATAACGCGAACGCTAATTTTTACTGTGTCGCCAGCTCTGAACTCTGGTATTTCTTTATTTTCAGTAAGTTTTTCAATCTGTTTTTTTTCAAATTGTTCAATTACGTTTTTCATTGTTAGCTCCAAATGTTTTTACTGTACTTAATAAGTTTTTAAGACTCAAATCAGTCTTTTCCTACGCTCTAAGGTAATTCTGAGTGATTCTTCTTTTCTCCATTTTGCTATTTCAGTATGATTACCTGATAACAAAATTTCTGGAACTTTTCTTCCTCTCCATTCGACTGGTTTAGTGTAAAGCGGGTGTTCAATTAATTTGAAACCTTCTTCTTCTACTTCAAAAGATTCTTCTTGCAAAGTCTCTTGATTTACCAGCACACCGGGTAAAAGCCTGACAACGCTATCTAATATTGACAATGCAGCTACTTCTCCACCCGAGAGAACATAATCTCCTAGGCTAATCTGCATGGCATTATACTCGTCAATCACCCTTTCGTCAATCCCCTCAAAGCGTCCACACAAAATAATTATGTTTTTTTCTTGCGCTATTTTTTTTGATAATTCTTGTGTTAAAGGAACTCCTCTGGGTGAGGGGTAGTAAATTTTTGAGCCGGGACGTTGATCTAGTGCTTTGTCAAGAGCCAGGCCAAGTACGTCCGGTCTCATGATCAGGCCATTTCCACCGCCACAAGCAGTATCATCCACATTTTTATGCTTAGTTATTCCAAAATTCCGAATATTAATGGTGTCGATTGACCATATTCCTTTTTTCATCGCAGATCCTGCTAAAGAATATGCCAAAGAGCCAGGAAACATTTCCGGAAAAATGGTCAAAATGGTGGCATGAAAGCAGGGCATTATACGAATTTTAAGAGCTTATTTGTTAAGAATATATCGTTATATTGAGAATGGATCAAGAAGTCTTGTAGTTATTTGGCAATTTCTCATTTTTTTGTTGATTTATAGTCTTTTGTACGCTATACCAATGCATATATACATAAATTCGGGGCATAGCGCAGCCTGGTAGCGCATCTGGTTTGGGACCAGAGGGTCGGGAGTTCGAATCTCTCTGCCCCGACCATGTTTTTTTCATTTCTTGATTGTTATTCATTCAATCCGTGATAATATTTTCTTCTTGATTTCTTTAGTAAACGAGTATATAGTTCGCTTTAAGTTTTTTACTACTCTTTACATACGCTGCTCTACACGAGAGCTCATCTTAAGTTAACGAAGATGTCAGATTAGCCAATTTCTAATCTATAGTCACTTGAATAAGAGTATACCGAAAGACACCTTAAAATTTTAAGGTTTGTAAGACGATAACTCTTTTTGATAGGGCAACTTCATTTAGGAATGTAGCCAAGCATACTTACCAAAAAGAACAATAAAACAAAAAAATGTGCTTAAGCTTTGTTACTTAATCACAAAATATTTAAACAATGAAAATATTTTTAATTAAGGAATTTTTACTTTTTAGAAAAATATTCTCGCAGACAAGAATTATTATATGGAAAATTTTTATACATTTGGACTACCAGAGCCTCTAGTTCAATCACTTGACAGGCTTAACTTTAAAACTCCAACTCCGATTCAGGTTGCAACAATTCCAATTGCACTGAGCGGAAAAGATATATTAGGGTCAGCGCAAACAGGTACGGGCAAAACAGGAGCCTTCGGTATTCCGTTAATTGCTAAGTTATTATCTGATCCACGTAGCTCTGCTTTAGTGCTTGCACCTACAAGAGAGCTTGCTGCCCAGGTTATGAGCGCGCTACAAGATTTATTGGGCAGAAACTCTCCTATCAAAACCACACTGCTTATTGGTGGCGATTCTATGATGAAACAATTACAGCAGCTTAGGTCTAGACCAAGATTGTTTGTAGGTACTCCGGGACGTATTAATGATCACCTAGAACGTGGCAATTTGAATTTTAGTCAAACTAACTTTCTAGTGCTTGACGAAACAGATAGAATGCTGGATATGGGATTCTCTATACAAATAGAGAGGATAATAAAGCACCTGCCTAAGCAACGTCAAACATTGTTGTTTTCAGCGACTTTACCAAAAAATATTGTTAAGATAGCTGACTCATATTTGAATCAACCAGAGCGCATATCAATGGGTTCTACTTCAGTACCTGCTCCAAAAATAAAGCAGGATATAGTGCATCTTTCTGAAGAGGAAAAATACCCGCAGCTGTTAACTCAACTTCACCAACGTTCTGGTTCAATTATTATATTTGTCAAAACTAAATTTGGTGCAGAAAAAATGGCAAAAAGACTAAGGAGCGAAAATCATCAAACAGATGCAATTCATGGTGATTTACGCCATAGTAAGCGTGAAACCGTGATTAGGGGATTCAGAAATAGTAAATATCGTATTTTAGTGGCTACTGATATTGCCGCGCGTGGTTTGGATATTCCCCACATTGAGCATGTGATCAATTTTGATCTTCCTCAATGTCCTGAGGATTATATTCACAGAATTGGAAGGACAGCTAGAGCAGGTGCTGAAGGCGAATCTCTATGTTTTGTTACTCCTGGCGATAGAATGAAGTGGAATGCGATTAATCGTCTAATAAATCCAGATGCTCCAGCTATGGAAGCTTCAAAAAGAAGTGGGAGCAAGAAAAATAGTTCTGCAAAGAAATCTTTTGGCTTCAAGAAACCATTTCGTAGCGGAGGCGGTAACGGTAATAGTGGTGGAAAAAGAAAGCCTGGTGGTGGCAGAGTAAGAGCTGCTTAAGGCTGTTTAATACCACTAAAAACTAATAGAGTTCTTTTCAAACTCTACTACTGAAGGCAATTGCGTTGTCATTCCGGTGCTCGGATCCTCACGTACCTTGTTGTGTACGCTGCGGTCTTGCGCTCCGTAGACTCCTAGCACTTGCTCTTCATTAGCAAGTTTGAAAAGAACTCTATTGAATTCTCTATTTTGCAATAAGGCGAGAGCAATTTTGAGCCTTATTGCTTTTTTATTTCTATTATGAATATTGGATAAAAATTTATCTCGGATTATGGGCGCTAAAGACAGAACGAGCGTAGCTTACTTACAATTATAGGTTATGTAATCTTGCCTCACAATTCGATGATTTACTGATATTTCTTAGGTCGTCTTTTTCTAACTTTAACTACAAATTTATTGTGACCTAAAACTGGCGGTATAGCCACGGTTTAGGGTAATGCAATGAGTGAAATACTTGGCAGATGAATTAGAGGGATAATTTGTGTATGAAAAACAAATAATCGCAGAAGAAGAGAAAATATATAAGATCCAAGAGTACTAAAACTATACTATAGTTAATTGATATGAACTTGCGTGCGTCGTTGCTCGTCACTCGCCTATTATCTATAGGCTTCGTATCCTCGCGCCTGGCATCAAATTCATCTGAATTAGCTATAAACCTTGCCTATTTAATATCTTTCCATACTTTCTTTTTAACTATGAAAAAGAATATAGTGAAGATAGATAGAAAGATCATTACTTTCAGACCCATTGATTTGCGATGCTCCATTTCCGGTTCTGCTGCCCATTGCAAGAAGATAGTGACATCACGCGCCATCTGGTCAACGCTAGCTGGAGTACCATCCATAAAAGTTACTTGACCTTCAGAGAGTGGAGCAGGCATTGCTATTTGTCCACCTTCAAAATAAGGGTTGTAATTCAAACCTGGCATCATTTTAATATGTTCAGGAGGCTCTTGATAGCCAGTTAGCAACGAATATAGATAGTTTGCTCCATCATGTCTTGCCTTCATTATCAAAGATAAATCTACAGGAAGAGCTCCATTGTTTGCCGCTCTTGCAGCCTCTGAATTTGGATAAGGTAATGCAAATCGGTCAGATGGTGTAGCAGGTCGGTCAAACATTTTTCCTACATCGTTTGGTCCGTCTTTAACATCTTTTTTGGCAGCTATTTCTTTTACCTCTGCGTCAGAAAAGCCTAAATCTTTAAGATTTCTGTAGTAAAGATGGTTTAGTCCGTGACAAGCAGAACAAACTTCCATATATACTTGAGCTCCTCTTTGAGCTGCTTGCCTATCAAACGTTCCAAAAGCCCCTTCAAATGGCCAAACTAGTTGTTTGTGTCCTTGTGTAACAGTAGAGGCAATGGCAGGTGGAGTTATAAAAATTACCAGCATACTAGCAAGAAGCGGAAATACGATTTTATACATTTTCATATCTAATTACTAAATTATATCATCTTTATGCACTTTTTCTTCTTCTTCCACACTATGTGGTAGAAGCAGAGGTTTTTCAAATTTTGAGATAGTAGGTATGATAATTAAAAAGTGGAAAAAATAATACGTTGCGGCAATTCTACTGATTGTTAGATAAGGTTCTTCAGCGGGTTTACCTCCAACATATCCTAGAACAAGGCAGTCTATTACAAAAATCCAAAAAGCCCATTTGTAGAGTGGTCTGTAGTTGGCGCTACGAACTTTTGACCGGTCAAGCCAAGGCAAGACAAATAAAATCAGAATACTGCCAAACATCAACAAAACTCCACCAAGTTTCGAAGGGACAGCCCTTAATATTGCATAAAATGGTAAGAAGTACCATTCTGGAACTATGTGTGCTGGAGTTACCAAAGGGTTTGCAGGTATATAATTATCTGGATGACCAAGTAAATTAGGTTTATAAAAAATAAAATAGGCAAAAATCAGGAAGTAAATGCCAAAGCCAAAGAAGTCTTTTATGGTGTAATAAGGGTGAAAAGGAATCATATCTTCTTTCTTTAATTTTACTCCAGTAGGGTTATTTGATCCATGGGTATGCAGAGACCAAATATGTAGTACTACCAGTCCAACTATAACAAATGGAAGTAGATAATGTAGGGAGAAAAATCTATTAAGTGTAGGGTTATCTACTGAAAAACCTCCCCAAAGCCAAGTGACTATATTTTCTCCAACTATCGGGATGGCAGAAAAAAGATTTGTAATAACCGTGGCGCCCCAATAGCTCATTTGACCCCATGGCAGTACGTACCCCATGAAAGCTGTCGCCATCATAGTTAAAAATATAATTAGACCGATTATCCATAAAAGTTCCCTAGGCTCTTTATATGATCCGTAAAATATACCTCTAAAAATATGCAAATACACTGCAACAAAAAACATTGATGCCCCTACGGCATGCATATAGCGTAATAACCAACCGTAATTTATGTTGCGCATGATCTTCTCAACGCTATCAAACGCATGGTCAACATGAGGTGTGTAATGCATTGCGAGTATGATTCCAGTAATTATCTGGATCATTAGGGCTATACCAGCAATTGAACCTAGACTCCAAAGATAACTTAGATTTTTAGGAGTTTTATATACTGCAAAATGAGACATCCAAGAAAAAATGGGTAGTCTGTAATCAATCCATGCAATAATACCAGTTGATTTAGTAGACTGGTTATTTGTTTTGTTATTATCCATAATCAGCCAATTTTTATTTTAGTATCTGATAAAAACTCATAAGGAGGTATAGCCAGGTTTAGAGGAGCGGGACCTTTTCTGACTCTACCAGACTTATCATAATGTGATCCATGACAAGGGCAGAACCAGCCTTCATAATCTCCCTTATTAGCAAGTGGGACGCAACCCAGATGTGTACATATACCAATAGTAACTAACCATTTTGCATGGCCTTCCTTCACTCGCGCTGAATCAAGTTGGGGGTCAACTAAATCTTTTAAAGGAGTATTTACAACCTCTTGTATCTCTGCGTCAGTTCTATTAGTTATAAAAACCGGTTTTCCTCGCCATTTAACAGTCATAGTTTGGCCAGGTTCTACTTTAGAAATGTCCACTTCTATAGATGACATAGCCAAGACATCTGCTGATGGATTTAATGAGTCTACAAGCGGCCAAGCCGTGCAAGCAGCACCAACTGCGGTCATACTGCTTGCTGCCAGAGTCATAAAATCCCTTCTAGTGGTCTTACCTGGATCGTCGGGCAAAATATCTTCAGACATAAGTTATCTTAAATTTAAATTAGATTGATAGCTATTATAACTTGAGATATCTCGTATTGGCAATAATTTAGCTTGGTTTACGCAGAAAATATCATTATCTAGTATAAAAAAATACGTTACTTAGAAAATTGTCTTTGATTATTTGTCTGCATAAGGATCTTTATTTTGATCATATTTCTCAAAATCCAGCAAGTTTTTTACAGTTTTTTCGAGGTGAATTTCGTCAGGAGTAGCTTCATATCTAGGCGGGCTTTGTAGACAATCCCAAAAATCTTCAAGTCTTGTAATTTTTGGAATACAATACCTAGCAACGGATTTTGTATCGCTTAGCGCAGTAGACACAACTTTTTCTGTTGCTTGGAGCACTCCTGCTTCTGTTAGGCCTTGAAGTACCCAATAAACAACAATAACCGCCGATACCATGACCATAATGTACCATTTGCTGATAATGCCATAAATAAAAAGCAACATTGGACTTTTGAGCAAAAACTTGAGCTTGCTAAGAAATATATCTAACATGGATTTATTGGCTATAGATTAATTATATAAACATCACTTTAAATTAATCTTAATCTATTGAGTGCATTGTCACAAACTTTTTACTTATGAAGTAGAGCGTTTCTAAATCAGATGTTGTAAATATTATCAATAAGGTAACTGGATAAGTAAAGAGCTGGAGGAATAATGACTAGATTTATACCAAGCATTATTACAAGTAAATAGGCTTGTTGTAGGTTCTGGATAAGGATTCCAGAAAGAATTATATTAGGCAATATTAAGGGCATAATTAAAATAGCGAAGAAATTGGTATTGGAGCGGAAATACCCTTGTATTGATGATATTAATATAATCAAAGCTGAGGCCAAAGCTATAAGAAGTAAAGCTGTTAATAATAAAAAAACGAGTTGATCTAGTTGTAGGCTAAAGAAAACAGCTAATAATGGGCTAATTAGAGTGAAACAAAAGAAGGTAACGCTGCTCATTATCAGAAACTTAGATAAAGCTATTTTTTGAGCTGATGAGATAGTTAGCAGATATTCGAGACTACCATCTTCAATATCGGGTTTAATTAAATTATTAGCTAAGCCCAAAAAAGATAATGGTATACAAACTAGAGAGAATATTATCCCAAATTTTTGAACATCGTCGTGAGAGTTAATCAGAGCGATGCTAAATATACAGAAGCCAAAAAATAGAACAGAGTACTTCGTTAGGTTATACACTTTATTCTGAACAAGAAGTTCTTGAGACAATAATGTTTTCATTTTAAACGCCCAGTGTTGGATAAGAGTAATTAAACTTCATAGTAAACCTTCCTATTGACTTATATATTATTGCTATGCTGATTTTAGGAATAATATTTATCTAATATTTTTTAATGAAATGTTATATGATTGATCTACCCAGTTTTTTAACTGGGTTTCATCTTCCATAACTAATAAAGGAACTTTCCAGTAAGACATCTTGGATATTCTGCCTTTGGTTTTAAAGGTGAAAGCTTCTGACTGGTGTTTTTTATATAGTTCTATATTGGACTGATCGACTTTGAAATATAGTTCGTCATGAGCAATTATTCCAAAAATAACCCCATTTTTGTATATACCATACCCTCCAAACATCGCTCGAGAAGTAATTGAGTTGCATGGGGATAGTAAATCTAATATATATTCGAGGTAATCCCTGCTCATATTTGCTTATGACCCTGCTTACTTTTTAATATATTGGCTGTTAATGGTATTGATATTCCAATTATTAGCCACTGTATGTCATATTCAAGGTTAGTATAATGCTTAATTTGTAATACTAGAAAATAAATTCCTATTATACTAACCGAGCCAATCATTGATCTAATAAAAGATAGAGTTACTTCAATTGAGTCAGAAAAAATCGTCCATGACAATGTAAATCCAGTAAGAACCATAAACGCCATTGAAGTGTGTTTTAGTAGAGAATCCATGCTCAACAAGAGTCCAATAGAAAGAGCAATCAATATATAGCCTAGTAAGAATGGCTTATTCATAAATAATTTGATTTGTAGAACTATCGCATATATGAATAAAGTTAAGATGCCAAATAAAACTGCTCCTAAAACATCATATAGATTGTGATATTGTTGTTGTATTAGTGCGAAACCTAGACCAAGTAGTATTATTGAAACTATTGATCGAACTAGAGTGTTTTTATGTGCAATAAATAGCCAACCATAAAATACTATTGCAGTTTGCATATGACCGCTTGGAAACGCATATCCGGTTTTATTTAGATGCTCCGCTAATGGAATTTGAAAAATAGATTTTAGGAAAGCGTTAAAAATCATTGTAAAGAGCAGTAAAAATAGGGCGTTGCCATATGTTTTTTTATTTAGAGCTAAAAACCCAATTATAATCAAAGGTACTAACACAAATTCCTGACCAAATATCAGGAAGAATTGCGCTATAATATCGAGGGGCTGCATACTTCATACATAGGTTAATAATATCACCACTGTACTTGCTAAGCGATAAGTTTTCAACTGGTTTTTAAAAATAGCCGTTAAAACAAAACCTTGCTAATATGGAATTTATTTATTAGTATCTTTGCACAGAGATTAAAGGTATTAAGCAAGTTCTATGACAAAGGTTGTAAAGGATGATTATGTAGGTCCTATCGAGCAAGACAGCGAACTTTTTATGACTATGCGAGAGCGCAAAATATATAACAAATGGCGTCTGCGTATACTAAGTTTTATCATTATAGGTTATGGCGCTTACTACTTGTGTCGGCAGAATTTTTCTATGATTATGCCAGCTTATATGGAAGAGTTTGGTTATAGCAAGACTCAGCTAGGTTGGGTTTTAACCCTAGCATCTATTGTTTATGGCATTGGTAAATTTGTTAACGGCTATTTTAGCGATAAATCAAATGCTAGGTATTTTATGCCATTCGGATTACTTGCTTCTGCATTAATCACTTTTATTCTTGGGTTTTCAAATAGTCTCATGTTTCTAGGTTGTTTATGGATTGTAAATAACTGGTTTCAGTCTATGGGATGGCCACCTGCTGCTAGAATGTTGACTCATTGGTTTGCTCCCAAGGAGCTTGGCACAAAATGGGCCTTGGGCGCAGCTTCTCACCAAGTTGGGGGTGCTATAACGTTAGTGTTTTCTGGTTATTTGGTGGCTAACTATGGGTGGAGATACGCGTTTTTTGTACCAAGTATTTTAGCAGTTGCTATTTCTTATATATTGTTTAATCGTCTACGAGAGTCGCCAAAAGAACTTGGCTTTCCACTGGTGGAGGCCTATAAAGGGGATGAATCGTTCGAGGAAGATACAAGTGAAGATCATATGACTACAATGGAAATTTTTCGTAAGGTTTTCATTAACAGAAATATGTGGTATATAAGTTTTGCTAATATATGCATTTATATTGTAAGAATAGGCATCATATTTTGGGGACCTTTATTTTTGAAGGAGCATAAGGGTATATCCTTAACTCATGCGGGGTGGCAAGTCGCTGGTTATGAAGTGGCTGGGTTGCTTGGTGGGTTCGCAGCGGGATGGCTGTCAGATAAGGTGTTTAAAGGACAAAGGGGGCCTGTTGGTGTAGTCTGTATGATTTGTTTAGCAATAACTCTGATTACTTTTTGGCAGATGCCGCATGGGTATGACCAATTGGGTGCTATAGCTCTATGTTTAGTTGGTTTTTTTGTATATGGGCCACAGGTATTAGTAGGTGTAGCCTCAGCTGATTTTGCCTTCAAAAAGGCAATAGGAACAGCGAATGGATTTGTTGGAACAATGGGCTACGTCGGTTCTGCGCTCTCTGGAGTATGTGTAGGATGGTTGATCGATGAAACCGGTTGGTCAGGCGCGTTTAGTTTTTTTATAACAGCATCTCTTCTAGGCTCTTATTTGTTCTTTCTCACATGGAATAGAAAAGAAGGGGACAATAATATATAATCTAAGTTTGACATAAGAAGAACTCAGATTATATAATCTCTTTTAGTTTTTTAAGCACTTCTTTTGCATGTCCTAAAGCTGAGACTGAAGGCCAAATATAGGCGAATTTACCTGTCTGGTCTATTAAAAATGTAGCTCTCTCAATGCCCATATATTTCTTTCCAAACATTGATTTTTCTACCCAAACACTGAACTTTTCGCATACATCTCCATTTGTATCGGATCCAAGGTAAAATTGTAAATCATGGTTTTTACGAAATTTATCGTGTGAGGTAAGAGGATCTTTTGATACGCCAATTATTTCGGCGCCAAGGGCTGTAAAATCTTTTTTGAGAGAGTTAAAATCTCTGGCCTCAATAGTGCAACCAGGTGTGCTGTCTTTGGGATAAAAATATAATACTACATATTTCCCTCTCAGATTTTCTAAACTAAGAGTTTTGCCTTCTGATATTTCAAGCGAAAAATCGGGGGCTAAGTCACCTACTGTAAATTTACTCATTATACACCTTTCTTTTTATTTAATACTAAATCTTGGGCTATTTTTAAAGTGGCATTTTCGTTCAAAATGCTTCTATATATCTGTAAGTTTTCTAGTACTCGCTGAACATAATTTCTGGTTTCATAGAATGGTATTGACTCGATCCAATCGAGAACTTCTCTTGGGTTATTCATTGTTCTTGGATCACCGTATATCCCCAACCATTTCTTAACATGTCCACCATTGTAAGCTGCGATGGCCATGATATAAGAACCATCAAATTTTTCGATCATCTGCTTTAAGTAATTGCTACCAAGCTTCATATTATATAATGGGTCTGCGGTTAATTTAGGAATGTTACATGCATCACCAATGGATTTCGCCGTATCGCACGCTGTTCCTTTTATTAGCTGCATTAAACCCATAGCATTTGCACTGCTTACAGCGTGCTGATCAAAGACAGATTCTTGCCTAATTATGCTGTACATCAGAGCTTTTTCTAATGGTAATTGGGTAGCTGGTTTATATGGCATTGGAAAGGCATAATTCTTGATCAATACATGTTTTTGTACTGCGTACTTAGCTAGCCATGCCATGTGATGGGTATTTTTTGATGAACTTAATATCGTAGCTAAATCTAGAATCTCTGCTGTATTCTCTGATTTCTCTACCGCTGCTTTTATATATAATTGACTAAGGGCATTTGAACCGTATTTTGAGATAAGGTAAGAGGCTTTAGCTATTTGAGACTTGACGCTATTTGTCGATGACACTTTATGTGCCGCTAAGTTTATATTTGGAGGCAGAGCTATCTTTTTCATTCCCATTTCATGTGCTGATATTTGGCCATAAAAGGTGTAAGGATACCTAGTTGCTGCTAAGTGATATAGCTTGTGTGCTTTCTCTTTGTCTTTTAACGCTTCATGAGCTCGTCCTAACCAGTAAATCCCTCTGGATTTACTCATAGGTGTTTTTACAGTCTCATTAAAACCACGGAAATGTTCAAGAGATAATTGTGCTTTATTTAAAAATCTCAAGGCTATCCAGCCAGACAGGAATTGGGCGTCGCTTTTGTTAGCCGCATTCTCGGTAAAGTGACAGCATGCTATTTTGTACGCGTCATTATAGCGTTTATGTTCTATATATTCACGCGCGAGATAAGATTGTATTTTCCAAAATTCATCAGCATGATCTGGATTAGATCTGGCTATTTCTATTAGATTCGTAATCTCCGAGCTAGGTGGTAAACTCTTTTTTTTCAGTTCTATATATCTATAAATTAAGCCTGGAGTGTAGTATTTCTTTGGAACGCTGCTAAATCTCCCAAGTGCGTTGCTGCCGTTTTGTATAAGCGCGATTTGTACTTCAAATGATTTTTTATACTCAGCTCCCACTAAGTATAAGTTGTTTTTGGCCGCTGTTGTACTTTCGGCAAACAAAAGATTATCAATTCTTTTAATATGATCTTTTATATCAAGATAATTTTTGAACGCTGCTAGATAGGTTTTTTGCTCTGACATAGAAAAACTTCCGTTATGCCAACCCTTTTTTATGATAGGAGAAAGTTTTTGAGAATCTTTAATTATCTTCCCAGCTGCCAGAGCATAATATTTATATCCCCTGCCAGTAAGAGGCTTGTTGCTTTGAAACCACTTAAAAACTAAAGAGCTATCAGTGGTATCATTTAAAAGGCTTTCTGCGCTAACTTTCAGTCCTGCTTCTTGAGGCCATCCTGGGTTTTCCTGTAGAAACTTAACTATTTTTTCAAAGCTATTGCCAGAATAGCTGGTATCAAGAAATTGTTGCGAAAGTACAATTTTTTTAAGCGGTTGATTGCCAATTTTGTTTGAAGAGTTATAAGCATTTTGCCAATCTTTTTGTTTTATCAATTTAAATACTTTGGATTCAACGGTTTCTTGAGCAAAAATGGTGGTTTGTGAAAAGGAGATTGTTAAAATAATTGACACTGCACAAAGAATTCTCATAATCATGATAGCTAAAAATATAATTAATTCACAATATACTATGAATAGAGCATTTATCTTCCCTGGTCAAGGATCTCAAAGCGTTGGCATGGGTAAAGATTTTTTTGATTCTGAAAAAGCAGCAAGGTTAGTTTTTGAATCTGTAGATGATGTACTCGGTTATAAACTGAGTGAAATTATTTTTAATGGTTCGTCAGATGATTTATCCATTACAACTAATACTCAGCCAGCAATTATGGCAACTTCAATAGCAATTTTTAAAGTGCTACTTGAAAAATCTGGCAAAAAAATTGAGGAGTTGTGCAGTGTTGTTGCTGGTCATTCTTTGGGTGAATACAGCGCTCTTTGTGGTGCTGGTGCAATGACTCTTGAAGATACTTCAATATTATTAAAAGTAAGAGCTTCCTCTATGCAAGAAGCTTCGCCAAAGGGAGAGGGAGCGATGGCTGCTTGTCTAGGTAT
Organism: Rickettsia typhi; assembly: GCA_945875975.1. Lineage (GTDB taxonomy): Bacteria > Pseudomonadota > Alphaproteobacteria > Rickettsiales > Rickettsiaceae > Megaera_A. The sequence continues at coordinate 149,920 of CAMCMD010000001.1, read as the reverse complement.
TTCTGCTGCCAAGCTTCAAGAGATGCTCGATAGTGTTGTGGATCATGGAGTGTGTCAGATAGCTAACGACAATGTGGAAGGCCAAATTGTTATCAGCGGCCATGAATATAATGTTGATAGGTTAGTCGCTGTACTTAAAGATACTGGCTTTAGGGCAATAAAACTTAATGTTAGCGCTCCTTTCCACTCAAGCCTAATTAAAGCCGCTGAGGTACCAATGGAAAAAGCTCTTTCTAATATTAATTGGACGCAGCCCAAAATCCCTTTAATTTGTAATGTAACTGCCAAAGCTGAAACAGACATCAATCAAATCAAACAAAATCTATTACAACAAATTTGTGGGTCAGTTAGATGGCGGGAAACTATGAATGAGTTCGCTGCTCTTGGTATAACCGAGTTAGTTGAAGTGGGGCCTGGAAAAGTGCTTACCGGGTTGGCCAAAAAATCATCTCATCATTTTACAACTCTAAGCATATCTACCTTAAAAGAACTTGAAGATTTTTTGCAAACAAAGGATATAAATCCTAACAAGGATGTAGGGTAATTCTATTATCTATGAGCTAGAAATACAATAAAATCGATACAACTTATGATTAAAATTGTAAAATGATTTTTTTACTAGACATGTAGTTTTTATGCTGTTAACCTAAACTTTAGGTATAAGCGCGGTGCCTATGCCATAAATCTAAAGTAGATAACTTATTTTTCTGATACTAAGTTATACTAGTCGTTGTATTCTAGCGAGAGCTGAGGAGGAACTAGTAAACGGAGAAACGGGGAGATACATTTACCTTTCCCACATTAATTACAACAACTCGAACCGTTTCTTCTTTTCCTCAGTTTTCTGTAATAAACAATACGGAGTTTAGGTGCAGGGATTATGAATAGAATTTGTTGTTAAATAACAACTTACACAAAAAATTACAGACTCAAATGCTGCCATCCTGGACGCTTAAACCCAGATAGTGGGAATTGGAACTATAGCAAAAACCCTGTTCTCTTAGTAAAGCCACAGTACCAGTAGTTACGTTGTTTCAAGTACTGAAATTTGGGGAGATAAATTGTTATTTAACTAGATTTAAGGTAATAGAATATGCAAAAAGACGCACAAATAGAATCGTTACCGGATATTAAATTATATGAGCTATCTTTACAAAATAAGCAGCATCAGGAAGATAGAAGGGATAATATCAATAGCTACTACATATCTTTATTTTCAGCTATAGTTGCTGTTATACCTTTTATTAATGAAATAAGTCGCAAATCACTTGAACACCATAAATATTATTTAGTTAAATGTTCATTAGTAATATTATGTTTAATCGGCTTTGCGCTTGCTACTATTTGGTTGCTGAATTTAAAGCGGATATTGTCTTATTTACGGGCAGCAGATAAGTTTCTGGCTATATTAGAAAAAAAGCATAATAGTGGTTTTATTACTTATATTGCCCAAGAGTTGAGTTATGAAAATGCCCCAGATAGAGTTACTAAATATCAGTTAGTACTACCATATACATTTATGCTAGGATTTTTATTTGGTATAGTCTATTTTTTGTTTAATTTCTCTCTTTAAATAATTATCAATAAATTTCTTAGTTCAGTACAGGTAATCTGTTAAAACTAAGATCAATTTCGAAATGTGTTATAGCGGGCGGATGATATTTTGGTGGTCGCTAAACAGCGAAGGAGTTGCCACACCCGCATTTAGCAGTAGCTTTAGGGTTCGTTATTTGAAAATAATTACTTCCTAATTCTTGTACAAATTCTATAGTACACCCTTCAAGAAATTCTTGAGAAACTGGATCAATTGCAACTTTTATGTCCTCGTCTTCTAGTATAAAATCGTCACCGTTAATAGAGTCAACTAGTTGATAATTGTACATAAACCCAGAGCAGCCTCCACCATCTACTGATACACGCAGGGCTATAAGTTTTTTACTATCTCTAGCTATCAGTTCGGCGACTCGGGCAGATGCACTAGGAGTTATCTTTATTTCCATAAAAATATAGCTGATCCAAAAATGGTTTGAAAAGATCTACATATAATAATATATTGATTGCAACTAAAAACTTCAAGAGATTAATATGCTAAAAAGCTTTGCCTGTTTGCCTGAAAACTCAAGAGGAAGAATTCACCATGAGAAGTCTACTCCCTATAGAAATGAATTCGAAAGGGACAGAGATCGGATAATCCACGCTAATGCCTTTAAGAGATTGCAGTATAAAACTCAGGTTTTTGTGAATCATGAAGGAGATCATTATCGTAATCGCATGACACATTCGGTTGAAGTGTCTACAATCGCAAGGTCTTTGTCAAAAGCACTTGGTTTGTGTGAAGATTTAGCAGAGGGTGTTGCCCTTGCTCACGATCTTGGTCATACACCTTTTGGTCATGCCGGTGAAGATGCTTTAAATGCTTGCATGAAAAACTTTGGGGGATTTTCTCATAATGCACATTCGTTCAAGATATTAACTTATTTAGAGCAAAAATATGCTGCTTACGATGGTTTGAATCTGACGTGGGAAGTGCTTGAGGGAATTGTAAAACATAATGGGCCAGTAGAAAAATGCGAGTCTTATGCATATATTTTTGAATATGATAGGAAGCATAGTCTTGATCTATCTAAGCGTTCGTCCGCAGAATCTCAAGTGGCAGCTCTCTCAGATGACATAGCATATATTTGTCACGATCTTGAAGATAGTATTAGAGCAGAAATAATTACTTATAAAGACTTGGAAGAAATTAAATGTGTTGATCGTTATATCCGTGAGGTAAGAGATACCTATCCTGATATTAATGATGACAGGTTAATATATGAAGTTGGTAGAAAACTTACACATCATTTAATAGAGAGTCTTCTCTTTCAAACCCGTACGAATATTGAAAGACATAAAATTAAAACTCAAGCAGATGTTCGTGATCTTGGTCATCAGCTTGTTGAATTTACCGAATCAACTTTTGATGAAGTAAAACTAATTAAAGACTTTCTAATGAAAAAAGTTTATAAGCACCATCGAGTAGCATCGGTAACTCTCCAAAGTCAGAATGTAGTTAGAGATTTATTTAAGCTATATGTTGAAAATATTGAACTTCTTCCCTTTGAATGGAGAATGATGATTGATAAAAATAAAACAGACTCTAAAATGTCTATTATAGCAGACTATATAGCTGGCATGACTGACCGTTTTGCAATCAAGCAATATCAGTCGTTTTACAACTTAAATTTTGCAAGCACAGGTTTATGAATATTTTTAAAGAATTGTCGGAAGATCTAAAGAATGTAGGTTACCAACTTTGTCAAGACGAGACTATATGGGATCTGGCCAATCTTGAAATTCCGAAAGATCCACTAAATGGTGATATTTCAACTAATCTTGCTATGATTATCGCGGCAAAGGATGGTAGTAATCCTCGGGAGGTTTCTTTAAAATTCAAAGAACTTTTAGCAGAAATCCCTTATATAGCTCACATAGAAGTTGCTGGTCCTGGTTTTATTAATTTTACAATAAAAGCTGAGAAATGGCATGAATGTATAAAAAGCATCCTAAACGATGACAAAGATTTTTGGAAAGTTGATGTAGGCCAAGGAGAAAAAGTAAATGTAGAATACGTCTCGGCCAATCCAACAGGACCAATGCATATTGGGCATGCACGGGGGGCCGTATATGGCGATGCTCTGGCTAATGTATTGAGCCTGTGTGGATATAATGTGACCAAAGAATACTATATAAATGATGCTGGGTCCCAAATTGATACTTTATTAGATAGTGCATTTTTACGTTACAAGGAAGCTTTGAATGATGAAGTCGCAGTTATCCCGAATGGATTCTATCCAGGGGAGTATTTAAAAGAAGTAGGGCAGAAGATTGCTGCTGAATTTGGCGGAACCCTAATTGGTCTGACCGTTCATGAAATGAGACAAAAGATCAAAAATCTGGTAGTAAACGATATGCTTGCGCTTATTAAGTCGGATTTAAAAGATCTTGGAGTACAGCATGATATATTCTTTTCCGAGCAATCGCTGCATGATAGTAATAAAATAAGTGATGCTGTAAAAATATTAGAAGAAAAGGGTTTAATTTATAAAGGTGTAGTGCCTCCACCAAAAGGTAAAATTGATAAAAATTGGGAAGAAAAAGAGCAGCTTTTGTTCAAGTCTTCTGAATATGGAGATGATCAAGATAGGCCCGTACAAAAAAATGATGGGACCTGGTCGTATTTAGCTGCCGACTTTGCTTATGCAAAAGATAAGATTGATCGTGGGTTTGATACATTAGTGTATATCTTGGGCGCTGATCATAGTGGCTACGTTAAGAGGATTCAAGCTGTGATAAATGCTCTTAGTGATGGAAAAATTAGAAGCGATGTTAGAACAAGCCAACTTGTTAATTTCGTGAAAGATGGAGAGCCTATAAAGATGTCAAAGCGCAGTGGAAATTTTATGACTGTAAGCGATGTGATAAATGAAGTAAGCAAAGATATTATCAGATTTATTATGCTTACTCGAAGAAATGACATGTCTTTAGATTTTGATTTTGACAAAGTTAAAGAACAATCGAAAGATAATCCAGTGTTTTATGTTCAATATGCTCATGTTCGAACAAAATCTATTATTGCGAAGGCAGTAGAAACTATTCCGGAGGCTTATAAAAAATTTACAGCTTCAGAATTTGACTTATCTTTGTTGTCAACGGAGGAAGAAATACAATTGATAAAATTACTTTCTTCTTGGCCTAAGGTCTTGGCTTCATCGGCAAAAGCGTGTGAGCCACAAAGAATTGCTTATTATTTAATAGAGGTGGCTTCAAGGTTTCATTCAATATGGAATCTTGGTAAAGAGAAGAATGACTATAGGTTTAACATCGAGGATGATATAGAATTGACTGCGGCAAGGTTGGCGTTGGCAGAGAGCGTCCGAAAGGTTATAGCTGGTGGTTTTAGTGTAATTGGAGTTAAGCCAATGGACAAAATGTAGTTAAAGCGTTTTAATATGAATCGAAAAAGTTTATTTTTTAGAATAATAATGATTCTGTTTATTACTCTACTAGGGCTGTTTTTTTATTTTAAAATACAAAATTCACGAGAAATCATTACGTTATCTCCACAAGAAGGTGAAATCAAGAGAAAGCCGGATGACCCCGGGGGGATTGTGATTCCTAATTCAGATAGTTTGGTATATGAAAAGCTTCAAAAAGGCGCGGTAAAAAATAGAAAAATTAATATCTTGCCTGAACCAGAGGCGCCGATGGATTTAGGGCAGAAGGTTGAAGATAACCCGGTAATATATCTCGATTCAATAGACGAAATATTAGCGAATATAGAATATCAAGAAGAAGATATTGCAGATAATAATTTGGCTGCGACCGAGGAGTTAGTTATGCCGAATGTCATTAAATCATCGATGGTGGTAGATACTGAAGAAGAAAAGCAAAAAATAGAAATTCCAGGAACAGGATTAAACGTCGTTAAATCTTCTGATAATAGATATAAAGTTGCAGAAATAAGGGTAGTTAGTGCTGAAGATGAAGGCTATAAAATACAGCTAACTACAGCTTTTTCAGAAGGCGATGCAAAAAAACTTTGGCAAGAAATAACCAGACGTCATAGTAAAGTTCTAAATGGCGCCAATCTTATCGCAAAAAAAATAGATGGTAAGAATGAGCGTATATTTTATCTGGTGATGGCTGGCACATATCCTTCTCTGAATCATGCTAAATTAGTATGTAATCGTCTAACTTCACGTAAGCAAAATTGTATCGTTACGAAATAAATTTTATTTTTTATATAATTTGGCACGCTTGATATTATTATAGTAAAAGCATTTTCTTATCTTTAGGGGCAGCTTGACGGTGCATATTAACAACTTACATTTTCCCTAGTTTATCATCCCGAGCTATCAAAGTCCGGCATGACTGCGTGGTCAAGTCATACTGACTGTTACTAATTTAACAGATTTTACTCCTGCTCTTTTAAGAATTTTTGCACAGCTGTTGCAAGTGGTTCCTGTCGTTCTTACGTCATCTACTAAAAGCACTTTCATTCCTTTAACCATTCGTTTCGTATTAAACGCTAGTGATCCTGACAGATTTCTCTCCCGTTCGTATTTTGTCAATTTTGTTTGAGCCTTAGTCCATTTTGTTTTGATCAGAACATCGGGAATCATAGGAATTTTAAGCAAATCAGATATATCCTGAGCTAAAATTTGAGCGGGATTATATTGCCGAAATATTCTTTTTATTCTATGCATTGGTACTGGAATAATTAAATTTACTTCATCTATTTCCTTTCTGTATCTTGCAACGAGTAATTTAGCAAACATTTGTGAATGTTCTGTTCTATCATTATATTTGAATGCATGAATTATCCTTTTACTTTCAAGGTCAAACTTAAATAAACTCCTGGCTAAATCATAATTCGGTTGTTTTGCAACGCAGCGTCCACATAAATTCTGCCCCTCTATGACAAACTCAAAAGGAAACCCACAACAAGAACAGTAGGGAGAAGTAACAAAATTTAATTTGGCAAAACAAGAGGTGCACAGGCCTTGTTCTTGGTCTACTAGCCCAGAACAGGTGCTACACCTATTTGGAAGAATATAATTCACCAAGCTAGATAAAGCTTGCTTTATCATTTTCTTTGACCCATGGCATATTTAATAAGTAATTTTTTTAATGGAGAAATTTTTTCTATAGCTTTAAAGCCAAACTGCCGCGCCAAGTGGAATATTTGGGAATTATTTGAAAATACAGTGTTTATAGTGTCAGTGATTTCAATCATAGCATTATTATCACTCTTGCGCTCATTCTGATATGTTTCAAGAGAATGAGTATTTATACCCAATTCAAAAATGTTACTGACAACGGATTGTATATCTTTTATACCTTGGTTTAGGCCTTGTCCTGCAAGTGGATGAATGATGTGAGCCGAGTCGGCAACTAGAGCTATTCTCTTATTATAGTATTTGTTTGCTCCATAAGCTCTCAAAGGGAAAGAAGCAATTTCACTTTTTATAGTAATTTTTCCTAAAAATTGGCCAAAATTTTGCTGTATTATATATAAAAATTCATCTTTCGGTAAATTTAGCACCGCATCTTTCATATCAGATTTTATAGTCCAAACTACAGAAGAGAAATGTTGATTTTTCAAGGGTAGTATTGCAAAAGGTCCTGTCGGCATAAAATGCTCAACTGCAGTACCTTCATGAAGTTTTTCATGCTGCACTATGAAAGTCAGTGCATACTGAGAATAAGATTTGTTTGTTTCGCTGCTAAAATATTTTTGTCTTGTTGATGAATTTCCTCCATCGCATACGATAAGAAGATCGCACTCATGATCAGTTTCATTTAAAGTCAAAATACACTTATTATTGCTATTCTCTTTAACTTCATAATGACTATTATCGATAATATTTATATGCTTATTAACCAAGACATGAGTGAGTAGAGATTTTTTGAACTCTTTATTTTCTACTAAGTATCCTAGTACTTGTTCTTTTTTTAATTCATTAGAAGCAAAATGTAACATCTGGGAGGCTTTGTTATCTGCCACGTAGATATCATTTATAGGGCCTGAAATCTTTGCTATTTCATTCCAAATACCAATATCCTCGAAGAATTTCTTTGATGATTCAGTAAGGGCAGTAGTTCTAATATCATTAAAAAATGATTGATCATCTATATTTTGACGCTCAATTATAGTAGAATTTATATCACGCGCAGCAAGACAAAGTGCTGTTATCATGCCGCTAAGGCCGCAACCGATAATAGTAATTCTAGGATTCATTTGAAGGATTCATTTTATGTTTTTGCAAAAAATATTTTAAGTAGGCACTAGTTGCGATAACACTTAGAAGAAAATAAATAAAAGCTATGTCGATATAAGAACTATTTACTTTAAATGAACCAAGAAAACATATAAATAGTGCAGCTAAACTTGTACCAGTATTTACAAATAACAATTTTGTAAACATGTCGCGCTGTAAAAATGCTCCGCAAATAACAATGCAGGCAAATCCTAAAAATAAAAACACAGAAATATTTAACATATTATTTGATAATTTGCTTGATACGTTTATCCATTTCCCCTGTTTGTAGTTCAGCCATAAAATCATAATCAAGTGCATGCACTAGCAAATTTTTACCTTCAACTGAAAGAGTAACTGTCCCAGGAGTTAATGTGATAGAATTTGCATAAACTACGATTCCGATATCATTATCCTGAATTGTTTTTATTGGCTCAAGGCTAGGGTGTAATGTTATGTGTTTTCGCCATGCGATCATGGATACCGCCCAAGCAGACATAACTATCTCTTTCAATAACCATAGGCAGTAAAAAATAGCGCTAACTCTAAATACATTTTTTTGTGGAAGTAGCTTTAGTTTTATGGCAAAAATTAGCGTAAAAATTGAAGCTGCTAAAAGATATATCAAATGTTGGCCTTCTATAGCAAAACCTGTTAGACCAGTCCAAAGGAGCAGAAAGATAAGAAAAAAGATTAGCTTAATGTGCATTTGAGGTAACATTTGTTTCGGGTGTTGAAGAAAAAGGGATCAGTAGCATCCCCATACAAAATATCATAGCTATGATAACAAAGACATTATTAATTGCAATTACAAAAGCCTCTCGTTCAACCATATTACTTAGAAGTAGATAGGCTGCGGTTTCTGGGTCATTTACTTTTCCTGCCAATGCTCCGGTAAAAAACTCTAGACTTTCCTGCACTGTTGGAGAAGTTAGAGGCATATTATCCTTCATGGTTTGTGCATAGATTTTTGACTTTGAGATAATTAAGTTATTGATCATCGCTAGTCCGATTGCTCCCCCTAAGTTTCTTGTTAAATTATATAGACCGCTAGCGTTTTGAACCTCATCTTTTTTCATTGTGCCAAGAGCGAGGTCATTTATGGGCATAAAACAAAACATCAGTGCTAGCCCACGTATCATTTGAGGGATAAATAATTCCCAATACTGAGACTCGGCAGTAAGAAAACTATTGGCAAAAGACCCTATAGCAAATAAAGAAAAGCCTATAGCAAGAATTATCCTTTTATCAATGCCGGAACCAAACATTTTGTCAGCTACAGGTGCTGAGACAAACTGGAAGACTCCAGTAACGATCATAGTAATGCCAATCTGAAGAGTGTTATACCCCGCTATCGTGAATAAGAACAGTGGTAATAAATAGACGCTACCATACAATCCGATACCTAATATAAAAGAATAAATGCAACCAAAACTAAAGTTTTTATTTTTAAACGAACTAAGGTCAATAATTGGATTTTGATAAGTTACTTCTCTAATGATTAACCAAATAAAAGTCATAACAACTATTATTGTTAATAGTAGAATATGACAGTCATCTAGCCAATCTTTTTTGTTTCCTTCTTCTAGGACATATTGCATTGCTCCCAAAGAAACGGCCATTAACAATATACCAAGAAAATCAAAATTCTTTAGTAGTTTATAATTTGGTTTATCAAAGTCAACATATAGAAAAACCGTGACGCAGACAAAAATTCCAGGAATAACATTTAGAAGAAACATAAAATGCCAAGATATCGTCTCCGTAATGTAACCCCCCAGTGTCGGGCCAATGGTTGGAGCTACAGTTACCACTAGCCCTATTACCATACTAACTTTTGTATGCATGCTTTTAGGAAATATAATAAAAATTGCTCCAAAAGCGGTTGGAATCATTGCCCCCCCGAAAAGTCCCTGTAGAGCTCTGAAAATAATCATTGATTCAATATTCCAAGCTAGAGCGCATAGCAAGCTCATCAGAGTAAAACCGAGTGCTGCAATAAAATACGAAATTCTGGTTGATAAAAGGCGTGACGCAAACCCAGTAATTGGAATAATTATTACTTCAGCAATAAGATATGAAGTCTGAATCCAAGAAAGCTCATCTCCAGAAGCAGATAATCCAGCCCCAATTACCGATAGAGAACTGGCAACAATTTGGATATCTAATATTGCCATAAACATTCCGACAACCATGGCAAAAAATGCAAGAATGGTTCTTGATGATATGGGCTGATCAGTTTGTTCTTGGTTCATAACTTGAAATTATAGCTTTTTAAAAGTTTTTTGTAGAGAATAGGAAGTGATACTGAAATTCTTATTGTTTGGTAGCGACTTTCTTGCATGTACTTCCTTATTTTAAGCCCGTGTTTTCCCAGCATCATCAATATTCTGTAAATATATCAAAGCTAGTAACACTCCATTATTTACTGTTATAGTAACTTGATTATTCGAAGTTCGGTTAAAACAAGAATTTACCCCACAAAAAGATAAAATATTATTCTGTAATTCCCATTTGAAACCCGATGTCGTAACCTCTGCGTTTGACGCTCCAATTAAAGAGATTTTTGTATCTATTGGCAAGTTTAAAACTAGTTGTTCTTGACCTTTTATAACATAACCTATGATCGGAGCAGCAAAAAATATTGACTTTGTACTAAGCATTATATTGATGTTGTTTAATATATGATCAATATAACCCCCATTAATTCCCAATATTATACTTGGTAATAAGTTATTTTTTTTTAAATAATGAATAGATTTTTGAAAATCAGAAGAAGCTTGGTTTGGTTCGTGAACTAGTTTTAATTGTTTGAGTTGCTCTTTATCTATACTATCTAAATCACCAATAATCACCTCTGGTATTATACCACTTTTGAGAAGAAGATTTGCTGCCCCATCAGCAGCAATAATTGGTAGATCTATTTCACTAAAAAAACTAGCTTTCGGTAGATCTCCGTGTAAACATAAAACGGATTTATATTGCTTGAGATCAATTTGTTCAAAAAAAGCTTTATACGATGCTGTATCTGTCATAATAATATTTTTGTACAATCGATATTAAACTTGTAATACAGCCAACTATGTTGCTCCATACTACAAATGAGGATCCTTGGCATAAGCCATAAATGATCCAACATATAGAACAAGTGAGATAATTAATCAGCATGATCATAGACACATCAAAAGTGGACCTAGTTTTTGCCGATTTATAAATTTGGGGAATACGCCCAATAATGGACGTAATAAGTGCTAATGTACCAAAGAAATTCTCTAAAAAAATCACATTTTTCTCCACTTGTTTTAACAATATCAGGTTCAAAGAGTTGGGATTTAATCCCTTTTTCTATAAAAATATCTCTTTGTAGAAAATATAGAGTTTTTATACTAAGGATCTATATTGTCTGGCAGCAACGTCTTATTCCTTATCACTATTCCGGCCAATAAAAACACTATCATTATATATAGTGCGATAGGTAAATATGAACCAGTATAATGTACGATAATTAAACATATAAATGGAGTGAGTTTGCCAATGGTGCTTGCTCCAAAAGTTGAACCCATACCTACTATCATATATTTCTCCTCACCTCTTACTTGGTTTTTACACCAGAGATTCAATGGGCACATGTAAACTACGCCCCAAATTACTATCCAAAACCTTACAAAGGTTACGTAATATATTGATGAATCTACAATAAAATACCATAACGGAACAATTGACACTGCAAGGATAGTACTTGCTATTTGCATAACTTTGCTAGGATTATAGCGTGACACTAATCTTCCAATAAGTGGAATAGAGACCATATCAAAAATAAGCATAAAGCTATTTACTGCAAGCATAGTTTTTTCTTGAATGTTTGTAATCATTGGCACCATATGATTCATTGTTACAAATGGAATCAGATATGTCATATGAGAAAAACCTGTGACGATCGCTATCCTTAGTAAATTTAATTTATGAATCCATAAAATCCTTAATCCATCAAGGCCATAAAATTTAAATATGCTATTTAGATTTCTATTTTCTTTAGGCCAAGTTATTTGGCGCAAAAAATAGCCAATTATCGCAGCCAATCCTCCGAGAATATGGCAAATTCTCCAAGAACCTGTTATGTCTATATAATGGACAATAGTTGCTGCAAGAGAGGCAAGAATAATACCTAGCATAGTTGATACTTGATATAAGTAAGAGCCCTTAAATGCTTCTTTTCCTATCTTGTTTTCTAGAATATATAGCTTTGCAATACTAGTTTCGCCGGCAGCAAATACTTCTCTTAAAACGCGAAAAATAACAAATACCAACGGTGCAACCCAGCCCATGGTGGCATGACCAGGTAGTAACCCTAGGAATACAGTAAAAACTCCTACTCCAATTAATGAGTTGGATAGGGCGACGACTGGTCCTTTTAGCCGTGCAATCATTCCAAATAGATATGTTCCTAGTGGTTTTGTGATAATTGACGTAGCTAAAATGCCATATGCCATTATTAAACTAAGTAGTTTATCAGTATTTGGAAAAAATACCGGTGCAATAATAGGGGCCAGAAAAACATAAAGCGAAGTATCGAAATGATCGACTGTATTACCAACAAGGATAATAATATCTCTTTTACGTGGGCTGTATCTCATAAAAAAAACTCCAATATTTGCTAATGAACAAATACCAGAGTCAGAAAAGATTCTCCTAAAAGCAATCTTTAAAAAACTAAACTATAGTAAAACACATTGTGAATTAGGTTTGATAGAAAAATCGTTCTAAAATAAAGTCATACTGAACTTAGTTCGGTATTTCAGGAGATCCTGAACTAAATTCAGGATTACTGCGACTATAGCCTAGTTTTTTAATCACCTAGTTCTAATGAAACTTACTACAAACTCCAATTCTGTACTAAAATTGAATAGTTAGTTTCCAACTTTACCTCCCTTCGCAGGCATTATCCTGGAGCAGGTTATAAGAGTATAATCTCAGCCTTGGTAAGTTTTATTCCAAAGCACCTCTGGTATCTTAGTGTGAGGATACTAAAACCATGATTAATTTCTGTCAACAAGAATTAGAGGTTATTTGATTAGTTATTTTGTGGCTAGGTAGCACATTCGGGAATTACTAATATCTTCAAACCACTTCATTAATTGACTCTGCACCATAGTTGATATTTAATTCAATTAAACTGAAAAATGGCATACTATATGAAAGTAATCACAATAGCTCAGCAAAAAGGTGGGGCTGGTAAAACTACTATCGCTGCGCACTTGGCTGTGTCTTTAGCCCAAACAGGAAAAAGGGTTGCTATTATTGATATTGATCCGCAAGGAAGCATAACAAATTGGCATAGTTTGCGGGAAAAGAAATTTGGTATTGGGTATACAGGATTGAATTTTGTAACTAGTGCTGGTTGGCGAGTCGAGAGCGCTATAAGCAACTTGCGAGGCAATGTTGATTATGTGGTTATTGATGCGCCGCCACATACGGAGACTGAATCTAAGACCGCTATTCGCGCATCTAATCTTATTATAATACCTATGCAACCAAGCCCTACTGATTTGTGGGCAACTAGCTCTACAACTGAATTTGCTCAAAGCGAAAAAATACCAGCAAAAATTTTATTGAATAGGTATAATCCACAATCAAAGCTTACAAAAGAAATAATTGCCCAAATACCAGGTGACTTATTTAACTGTTCACTTGGTAACAGAGTAGCCTTTAGTAGTTGTTTCTTAAGTGGAGTCACCGTAACAGAATGTGCACCAAACTCTATAGCGGCCGAAGAAATAAGAGCATTGTCAGGTGAGGTGCTTGCGATGTTTGATACCGAAAAAACAGATAAAGATAAGTCATCAAATATTGATATAAAAAGATCCGTTGCAAAAGTGTAAATTTCCCTTTAAAGTAGCGTCGTATGAGTTGAACTATATAACTATCCGGAACTTCAAGATCGCGTTCTAAATAAAATTTACGATGATTTTATGTATCTGCTGCAAATAAGTGGCTAGCCATCATATGGAACTGCAATAATTTTCCGATTTTAAAGAGCTAATCAAGTTAAGAATTATTACATATGATGAAAAGAGTGATTTATAATTTATACATGTCTGTAGTAAAGATGATCGACCATGATGGGGTCGAGCATTCAGGTTATATGTCGTTTATGGTGCTAGTATCAATTTTTCCATTTTTTATTTTTATTCTAGCTTTTACTAGTTTTCTTGGTGCTTCGGAGCTTGGTGAAAAATTTGTTGAGCTTGTTCTCGAGAATATGCCCGAACATTCAACCGAGTCAATTAAGACAAGAATCAATGAGTTAATCTCTGCTCCTCCACAAGGTTTATTAACGCTTGCAATCGTGGGAACTATATGGACTTCCTCTTCTTTTGTAGAGTGTTTGCGAACAATTTTAAATAGAGTATATGAAATAACAGCTCCACCAAACTACATCTTGCGTAGGCTGCTTAGTATTGCACAATTTTTAATCATTAGTTCGGCTATTTCCTTTGCTATGCTTCTTTTAGTTATTATTCCTATTGGACTTGAAAAAATACCTAAGTTTATGAGTTTTATTGAAGATTATAAAGCTGTACTTAATTTTGCTAGGTATGGGGTAGTTGTGCTATCGTTATTTTTTGCTGTATGTTCATTGTATTATATTATACCTAATGCGCACCTAAGATTTCTTGAAGTCGTACCTGGTGCCTTTTTGACTGTTATTTTATGGGTTTTAAGCGGGTTTCTTCTTTCCAGATACATTGTATATTACAATCAATTAAACATAATTTATGGGTCGCTAGGTAGTATCATTGTTACGTTAGTATTTTTTTATATAGTAAATATGATTTTCATTATTGGTGCAGAATTTAATTATCTGATGAGAAGCAAAAATAGTGATTAGTATTATTTCTCCGGCAAAATCAATGAATTTTGATCCTGTAGATTCAAGCATTTTTTTTACTGAACCAGAAGAGCTTGAAGAGACAAAAAAACTTCTGAGAGAGTTAAAAACTTTATCTGAATCTGAAATAAAAAAAATCATGGAAATTAGTGATGAACTTGCCAAATTAAATTTCTCTAGGTATCAATTATTCGAATCTTTACCAACAAAGCAAGCTATATTGGCTTATAATGGTGACGTATATGCTAAAATGGGTAAAGAAACATTTTCTTCTGGAGAATTAACATTTTCTCAAGATCATTTACGAATAATTTCTGGTTTCTATGGGCTATTAAAACCCCTCGATAAGATACGTGCATACAGGCTGGAAATGTCAATAAAATTAGTTAAAAATGCGCCGGGTGGATTAGATAAATTATGGAAAGAAAAAGTTACAAAAAAATTAAACCATGAGCTTAGAATACACAAAAATAAGTATTTAATAAATTTGGCTTCAGATGAATATTCCGCAGCTATTGATAAAAAATTATTAGAATTCCCAATTATCAATATTCATTTTAGACAGCTTAACAGCGGAATGATAAAAAATATTGCTTTTAACTCTAAGCGTGCAAGAGGCGCAGCAGTAGAGCAAATTATTAGAAATAAAATTGATACCCTGGGGGAGATTAAAAACTTTAATGAATTAGGCTATAAATTTAATTCAGAGTTGTCTGATGAAGGTAATTATTACTTTGTAAAACAAAATAATCAAAATTTTTAATTAATTCGTTCTCAAGCAATAGTAATTAATGTATAGTCATGAGCATTGTTACTAGAGGGAATAATGTTTGATTATAAAGCGGCTTTTGAAAAACAAATTGAGCAAATAAAAGTCGAAGGAAGGTACAGAAATTTTGTTAGCTTACAAAGAGAAGCTGGAAATTTCCCGATGGCTTTTTGGGGGCCCCTCAAGAAACAGGTTGTAATGTGGTGCATAAATGACTATTTGGGTATGAGTCAGCATCCAAAAGTGATTCAATCAGCAGTGCAAGCTATTTTAGACAATGGCGTTGGTTCTGGCGGAACAAGAAATATCGGCGGAAATAATCGGGCAGTAATTGAGTTGGAGCAAGAAATCGCCGACTTGCACAACAAAGAAGAGGCATTGGTCTTTACATCTGGTTATGTTTCAAATGATGCAAGCTTGACTACTCTTTCCAAGATAATACCTGATTTAATCTACTTTTCTGATGAATCTAACCATGCATCTATGATTGCAGGTATAAGAAATTCTAGGGCAGAGAAATATATATATAAACATTTAGATACCGTCCATCTTGAGCAAATGTTGGCTTCAGTAGATATCAGCAAACCAAAGATGATTGTTTTTGAGTCTGCTTATTCAATGGATGGATTAATCTCGCCTATTGGCAAAATCTGTGAGTTAGCGAAAAAATATAATGCTATGACTTATATTGATGAAGTTCATAGCGTGGGCTTATATGGTAATAGAGGCGCTGGTATTGCTAATATGCTTGGCTTTGAAGATAAAATAGATATCATTCAAGGTACCTTAGCTAAAGCTTATGGAGTAATAGGTGGTTATATTGCTGGCAATAGCACATTAATTGATGCAATTAGGCTTACAGCTAGTGGTTTCATTTTTACCACATCGCTGCCGCCGGCAATTAGTGATGCAGCAAGGGTAAGTATTAGCTATTTGAAGAAATCTGATGCAGAGAGAGTTATGCATCAAAATGTTATCTCTAAAGTAAAAAAATCTTTCAGCATGGCTGGAATAGCAGTGCTTGAAAATAGAAGTCATATCATCCCTATTATAATTGGAGATCCAGAGTTAGCTAGACAAGCTTCTGCACTTCTTATAGAAAAACATAGTATTTTTGTGCAGCATATTAACTTTCCTACCGTATCAAGAGGGACAGAAAGGCTACGAATTACACCAACTCCAGGGCACACAGAGGAGATGATTGTTAATTTGACTAGTGCTCTCGTAGATGTGTTTGAAGAATTAGGCATTAAGCCAAGGGTTATTGAACCCGCCTAAAACTATTTTAAGTTAAAATTATATATGCTAGATTTTCCTGATATTGACCCTGTGATTATAGCGCTTGGACCTCTTGCGATTTCGTGGTATTCACTTTCTTATGTGATAGGCATCCTTCTAGGGTGGTATTATGTTTTGAAGCTTATAGAAACTAATTATCTTAGTATAAGTAAGCAAAATATAGATGACTTTGTCTCGTGGGCAATTATTGGTATTATTATTGGCGGTCGTTTAGGTTATGTTTTATTTTATGATCCAGTGAAATATTTTTCTAATCCTATTGAAATTTTGAAAACATATGAAGGTGGAATGTCTTTTCATGGAGGAATAAGTGGCCTTATAATGGCGTCATTCTTATTTTGCAAACGACATAAAATAGCTTTCTTTCAATTAATGGATCTATGTGCAGTTGTGGCGCCTATTGGCTTGTTCTTTGGAAGAATAGCAAACTTTATCAACGCAGAACTTTATGGTCGTATTACTGATGTACCGTGGGCATTTATTTTTCCCGGTAGTGATGGTTTAGCTAGGCATCCTAGTCAATTGTATGAAGCGATACTTGAAGGGTTCCTGTTATTTTTTATTCAGAGATACACTATTAGTAAGGCGAGTGGTCTGAAATATCCAGGATTACTTTCTGGTGTATTTTTAATATTCTATTCATTCTTTAGAATTATTGTAGAATTTTTTAGAGAGCCAGATTTTAAAATAGGGTATTTAGCCGAATATTTTACTATGGGTCAATTATTGTGTATACCTATGATTATTGTTGGGATTATTTTAATTTATTTTAGCAAAAATCAATGCCAATCGATGCAAAAATAAGAAAAATTATTGAAACAAACGGCTACATTAAGATTGATGATATGATGGAGCAAGTATTGTCAATTAATCCAGATTCATATTATATTGCTACTGAAAACATTGGAATAGATGGAGATTTTATTACATCTCCAGAGATTTCACAATTATTTGGTGAAATTATTGCTTTATGGGTAATAGAGCAGTGGCAAAAATTAGGAAAGCCGAATGAATTTTGTTTGTTAGAGTTGGGTCCTGGTCAAGGGACGCTTATGGATGATTTGTTATGTACTTCCTCCAAAATAGCTAGCAGCTTTTTAAAGCGTGCTAAAGTTCATTTGTTAGAAATTAATCACAAATTTATTCAGAAGCAAAAATTTAAGCTAGAAAAGCATAAAAAAGAAATTACTTGGGTTAAAAAAGTTTTGGATCTCCCTGAATTGCCGCTAATAGTCATTAGTAATGAATTTTTTGATGCGTTGCCAATAAAACAATTTTTAAAAACTCAAGGTAGATGGCATGAATCTATTTTGATCATTGATCCTATAGATGGTAAAATTAAATATAGCAAAATTGAGATAAAACAAGCTCTACAAACCCAACTTAAATTAGAGCATCTGAATGCTAATGATGGAGCAGTTATAGAAGAGTCAATTGAATCTCTAGAGATAATCAGAGCTCTGAGCGATCACATTAATAAGTACTCTGGTGCTGTTTTAATTATCGATTATGGTTATGACATCCAAACTCCAGAAAGAACTAGAAATCAATATAATTCAACTCTTCAAGCCGTTAAAAACCATCAATATTGGCCAATAATTGATACATTAGGAGAGGCGGATTTAACAGCTCATGTTGATTTTAATGCATTGAAGAGAGCTTCAAAAGAGCGCGGAGTTAGTAACTTTAGAAATTTTTCACAAAGAAATTTTTTGCTATCATATGGTATTGAGCTTCGACTCCATGAGCTCAAAAAAACTATAGTTCCCGAAGAGTACGATATACTTAATAGGCAAGTTTTACGTCTTATTTCTCCTTCTATGATGGGAGAGTTGTTCAAAGTCCTTGAAATATCAAATCACGCTAATTTTAAAGGATAAATTTTCCAGCTATTCCCTTGCAAAAATTTGCAAAATATTCTATTCTTTCCAAGCTAAACAATCAGTAAATATGAGCATATATAGTGAGTGAGTCTGAACTAAAAAACATGTTACCTATAAGCATTGAAGATGAGATGAAAAGTTCTTACATGGACTACGCGATGAGCGTGATTGTAAGTCGTGCAATTCCTGATGTTAGAGATGGTTTAAAACCCGTTCACAGACGTATTTTATTCTCGATGTACGAAGGCGGATATCATAGTTCGAAGCCGCATAGAAAATCAGCCAGAATTGTTGGTGATGTAATAGGTAAGTACCATCCTCATGGGGATGGAGCTGTTTATGATTCGCTTGTCAGAATGGCACAAGATTTTTCTTTAAGAGTCCCTTTAGTAGATGGCCAAGGTAACTTTGGTTCGATGGATGGTGATTCAGCAGCAGCAATGAGATACACAGAATCACGTCTTACTAAAATTGCCCATACTCTCTTAGAAGATATTGATAAAGAAACAGTAGATTTCTTACCTAACTATGACGGTTCAGAGAGTGAACCTAAGGTTCTGCCTGCTATGTTTCCAAACCTTTTGGTAAATGGAACAGGAGGGATCGCCGTGGGGATGGCAACCAATATTCCTCCGCATAATCTTGGAGAAGTTATAGATGCGGCTTGTGCTTATGTTGACAATAACGATATAGAGCTAACAGAATTAATTTCTTATATAAAAGGGCCAGATTTTCCAACTGGCGGAACAATCTTAGGGAGCTCTGGCATTCAATCTGCTTATCTTACCGGCCGTGGAAGTATTTTATTCCGAGGTAAATGTGAAATCGAAAACAATAATGGAAGAGAAGCAATTATTGTTAAAGAAATGCCGTACATGGTAAATAAAGCAAAATTAGTTGAAAGAATTGCTGACTTAGTACGTGAAAAGAAAATTGAGGGCATTAGTGATCTTAGAGATGAATCAAATAAAGATGGCGTTAGAGTGGTCGTTGAAGTAAAGAGGGATGCAGTAGCAGAAGTTGTCTTAAATCAGCTTTATTCCTATACTCAGCTTCAAACTAGTTTCGGGGTAATAATGTTAGCCCTAGATGAAGGAATGCCGAAAGTTATGAACTTGAAGGAAGTTATTGGTGCATTTGTTCGCTTTAGGGAAATAGTAATTACTAGAAGAACTATATATTTGCTTAATAAAGCGCGCGATAAAGCTCATATACTTTTGGGTGTTAGAATAGCGGTCAGTAATATTGACGAAGTGATAAGAATCATCCGTGGTGCGTCAAATCCTTCTGTAGCAAAAGATCTGTTGATGGAAAAAGCATGGAATTGTGCAGCCATAATAAGCTTGATAAAACTTGTTGATGATAAGGCTAACATCAAAGATAACAGCACTATTCATCTCTCAGAAATTCAAGCTAAAGCAATTCTTGAAATGAGATTGCAACGTTTGACTGCAATGGAGAAAGATAAGATTGAAAACGATCTTAGTGATTTAACAAGAGAAATTACTGAGTACGTAGATATATTAAGTACCAGAAGTAAGCTTCTTTCAATCCTTAAATCTGAATTAATCAGAGTAAAAGAGGAATTCTCAACGCCGAGAAGGACAGATATTATTGAAGGGTCTTTTGACCAAGATATCGAAGATTTGATCCAAAAAGAAGATATGGTAGTAACGGTAACGCTCAGTGGCTATATTAAACGTGTACCGCTTGCGACATACCGAGCTCAAAAACGAGGTGGTAAAGGGAGATCTGGTTTGTCGATGCGTGATGAAGATATTACAACTCAGCTATTCATTGGTAACACTCATACACCATTATTATTTTTTACGGATCGTGGACAGGTATATAGTCTAAAGCTTTACAAATTACCACTGGGTAATCCTCAAAGTAAGGGGCGTCCGATAGTTAATATTCTTCCTCTGCAAGATAAAGAAACCATTACTAATGTTATGCCTATGCCTGAAAATCAGGAAGAGTGGGATAACATGCATATTATGTTTGCAACGGCAAAAGGTAACATTCGTAGAAATGATCTATCTGATTTTAAAAAGATACAATCAAATGGCAAAATTGCTATTAGGATGGATGAAGATGATAGTCTTATTAACGTTAAATCATGCAGTGAAGATGATCACGTATTACTGGCAAGTAAACTAGGTAAAGCAATACGTTTTCCAGTAAATGCAGTTAGAGTATTTAAGAGTAGGACATCTGACGGTGTGCGTGCTATGAGATTGGCATCAACGGATAAAGTAATATCAATGACAATTTTGCGTGGTACTAAGTCAACGGTAGAAGAGCGTGAGGCTTTCCTGTCTATACCTTTTGAGAAGCGTGTAGCTATTTCTTTGGGTGATCATGAATTTAATTCAGCTGATTTTGGCTTAGAGCTTTCAAAAGAGCAGATTATTGAGATGGCTTCTGCAGAAGAGTTTATTCTAACTGTAGCCGAGAACGGTTTTGGTAAAAGAACATCAGCTTATTATTATAGAATTACTAATCGTGGTGGAAGTGGGATTGTGAATATGGTTCTATCTGACAAGACTGGTAAAGTTGTTGCTTCGATGCCGGCTAATATGAAAGATGAACTTATGCTTATTACTAATAACGGTAAATTAATCAGGTGTAAACTTGATAGCGTTCGTGTTACTGGAAGGAGTACAAGTGGCGTTATATTATTTAAAACTGAAAAAGGCGAGATGGTTGTGTCGGCTTCTTTGATTGCTGAGGCCTCTCCAGAAGAAGATGATGATGAAGATGGCGAAGATTGTGAGACGCTGACATAGTCAGCGTTGATAAAAACTCTGTAGTAAAGTTATAGGTGTTTGATGCAAGCCGCGATAAAGCAAAGCCTATATACAATAAGTGGAGATGAGAATTAATAACCCAGTACCAAGTAATCAATTTACTAGTATTGGTGAATAAAAGAAACGACTACACACCATATTCTTGTTTAATCGTGTCCGCCACATCCTGGTATGCCGTATCTAGAAGTGGTTCACCATGTGCGCTTAACAAGTGTCTAAAGGACAATTCTTTTAATTTCTCAAAATCAGAAGCTTTTACTGCCATTGCTTGCTGCCAAATTTTTGAAATAGCTGCTTTGCCAAAAAAACCTTGGTCTTGGTATATTGCGGTAGTTTGTTCACTAAAATACTCATCCGAGCTTAGCCAATTTTTAATGCTATCACAACTAAGTAAAATCCCACCATGCCGGTTAATATGGATCACTGCTTCGGGAAATTTTGCTGTGGTAAAAGGTAATAATGAACAATTTGCAAATGGTTGTTGTCCTTGAGCAGTAAATTCAAGATCGATATGACAACCGTGCTGATCATGCATGCCCGGCAGAGCCCAAAGAGAGGCTTGATATTTGTTGACATAAAAAGCATCATCACGACCATGAAAAGAGCCAATACGGATCACTTTATCAACTTGTCCAAGTTTTTCTAAAGCTTCCAACCCCATATCAGTCAAGTGGATGGTATTGATCAGGGATAACTTACCTTCTTCACGTACAATAACCATGTTACGACTATGTTGCAATTCAACACCATCATGCATTGTTTTATTGGTTCCAGAGACAAAAAAGATATCATCAAAAATTTGTTTTATTTCGCCGTGTGGCCAAGCAGGTATTTCTATGGTCATTAGGTTAGCTTCTTTCTAATTTGTTGGTGTATATAGTATTCTGAGTTTAACAAATTTAAGTATTTGATCAAGTCGTTTTTGTAGTACCGTCAAGTAATACGCAAGTTCACTATGTAATATAGAGAATTTGCGTATTAACGCGGTCTCTTTATGCCAGCAATAAAAGTGTAATTAAAATGGTCAAAAATACTATAAACACAATGAATATAGCTGTTTTTTGGTTATGAAGAACTGCTAATTTAATGGATATTTGATACTCCAGGCTTCTAATTGATAAGGCCTCCGTATCCTGAGTACTTTCATTATTTTTACTAAACCACCAGGAATGTAGCTGAAGAAATCTTTTTCCAAACCAGTCAACCAAGTTAATAGATTTTGTATGAAGTTTTTTGATTTTGTATTTTAATGCTAGATAAAAACCAAGAGATATTATAATAAGTTGGTTTAGACTGTCAAAACTAAATATACCCGCATAATCGATGGTTGTACTATTAGTTAAAAATAATAACTTAATACCAAATAACCCTACACATGTTAAAACAAAACTTATAAAAATTAGGCTTACTTGTGAATAGTTATTGAGCACAAGTTTTTGATAGGTTACATGTTTTTTTAAACAATTCTTCCAAGGGAGAGAATAAACTGTTACTAAGCTCAATAATACTGGAGCTAGGTAGAAAAAATCTCCTGAAAATAGGTGAGAAACAGCCGATTTGATTTGCAGTGCAGAAGTTCCTGGCAAACTTATCATCATAGCTATACCAATGATTGTACCAATTGTAATAGTATTGTTGCTAATTTTCTTTAGGTCAGAACAATCGATAATTTCTGTGGCGTCTATTACACTTGCAGAGCAAATGCTAAGGGTGGCTTTGTACAAAATATGTATGAACAAATAGTATATTACCGAGCTAATAGCTACTTCACTACCTATACTGATTCCCATTAACATTAATCCCATAGCCATAATTGATAGGTAACATAATAGTCTGAGTATGCTATTTTCTAGAAGGGCTTTAATGCTTGCATAAATTATCATTAACACGCCGATATATTTCAGCGCAAACAAGCCTGAAAAAAGTTTTAATAGAAGAAGGATGGATAGTTTTGTGGTAAATGAAATAAGATAAATAAATCCTGAAGATGAGGCATTTTGGTAGTAGTTCACCATCCATCCGCTAAAGGGGAAGGAGGCTATGTTTATGAGCATGCCAACGAGCATTATTACTAGGACAACAGTTGAATACTCCGGATTTGACATCAAAGAAGCGACATTCACTAGTGCAAGGGATTTGCTTTTGGAGATGATATGCACAATGCCAAGTAAAATTAGGCTACTACTTGTAAGATGTGTAATGAAATATTTTTTTGCCGATCTTATACTAAATCTCTTTCCTCCAATAAAAATTATTGAAGATGAAAATAGCATCATTAGTTCAAGGCCAATAAACAGAGAGAGAAAATCACCAGCAAATAGACATAATAACGTTGAGGCTGCATAGAAATTACCTAATATGAGTTCAAATTTTTTATTTTGTCCTATAGAATAAAGATTAACCGCCAGTAGAACTATGCAAAAAGCAAACCCGATTAGCTTATTGTAAAATGAGCCATCAAAAATGATTTCTATTTTAAATAAATCAAAAGCTACTTGTTGGGGCATAATGCATGTAGAAGTTAGAGCTGCAATTGGCATAAAAATAGCAATGCATCTAAAGATTTTCTTCTGTTTGTGCATGGCAACCAACCCAAGGGAAAGCATCAATATTATAAATGCGGGGTGATGGAACATATACTATATAAAGCCTAAAAATTTTACTATCACTTGTTGAATAAAAAAGAATCCAACTACACCAGATAAGCATAAAATAATACTAATAATCATAAATATTGGCAATTTTTTCTCAGCTTCATAATTTGAGCTGGTAACTCTATTGGTGCTTCCGACCTGAGTTGGTTCAGCAAAATATGGTTTCAGTTTTAAGTGCAAGATAAAATTTTCTGAAGTTGGACGATAAATAAAAATAAGCATCTTCATCACATATGCGGCAGTAAACAGAGAGCTAAATATGAGAGTAGCAATCACAAGAAAATTATCTTGTTCTGCAGCGGCAAGAAGAATATAAAACTTGCTTATAAAACCAGCAAATGGTGGTATACCAATTAGCGATAGGCCAGCTATCAGCATCACGAAGCTAGTTTTAGGCATAGTATTTTTTATTCCTACCAATTCACTCAAATTATAAGAGTTCTTAACGCTATATATGTTACCAGCTGCATAAAACATACATATTTTTGAGAAAGAGTGAGAAATCATGTGCATTACTGCAGCTACGAATCCTTTAGGTGAAAGTAAGAACACACTTAGCAGCGCTATCGAGAGCTGATTAATAGTCGAATAAGCCAATATCATCTTAATTTCGTTAAAACGTAATACCTGAATTGAGCTATAAACTATTGTTACAATAGGGAGCAATACTAGCCAATTATAATTAGAAAACAATGTTTGTAGGTACGCAATGCCAAATACATAAGCAATAATTTTATACGTACAAAACAGTCCAGTTTTGACCACAACAACGGCATGTAGTAGGGCACTGACAGGATAAGAAGCCACCATAGCAGATGGTAGCCATCCATGCAGAGGAAAAAGAGCTGACTTTGCGGTACCAAAGATCATCATTAATAGTAGTGTTATGGCATATAAATCTTTAAAATGGCCAGCAATAAAACCACCTTGAGTAAAATTTCCTCCTCCTGTAGTAACATATATAATAATGATCGCTGGTAAGAGAAGTACTAGAGCGCTAATCATTAGGATCTTAAGATATTTGAGTAACCCTTGCGTAGATTTTTTGCTAGATGAATGAGCAATTAGCGGTATGGTAAAGAGCGTAAGCATTTCATAGAAAATAAACATAGTGAATAAATTTGCTGATAATGCAATAAAGCTACCAGTCATGATGCAGCAATTGAGGAAGAACAAAAATCTGTTACTTTTTTTTATTTCGTTGATTGCTAGAAATTTTATAGTATATAACAAAGAACATATCCACAATACCGCTAGTAAATTTAGAAAAATCATCCCTAGAGATTCTAGTCGCAGAGCAATAGAGTATTTACCGAAGTTAAGTATAGTAAAGCTTGGTTCAATACCATTGAGAAATAAGTAATCAAGCATAAGTACATTACATAGGAACGATACGCTTGTAGCAATTAGGAAGAAGCTCCGAATAGGGGAATCTTCCTTCGAGATGAAGGGAGTGATGAGATTCACTATACCGATAAATATCGTTAGGGTAACTAGAATATTTGGTCCGGCAAGTTGCATCATTTAATCTAAATAAGTAATTTATAAACTATAGTATAACTGAGGTGGTATAGCCAGCAATGGTTGTCATGGTATTTATATAAATAAGCGACACTATTTGAATTATCACTATTGCTGTTAGACCGTATAGTTTAGTCTCTATTTTTATTGCCTCATTATGATATGGACTAAAAAATATAGCTTTTGCTAGTTTTAAGTGATAGAGAAGAGCAAGCGTCGATCCTAAAACTACTATTACCAATTCTGTTATTAAATTTTTGCTAATTAGTAAATCAAACATGTTTATTTTAATCAAAAACATGCTGGTGATCGGCATACCAGAACTAAATAGCAGACTAAAAGCTATAAGAATTTTGAAGAAAGTACTTTTCTCTATATAAACAAAATTCCTAAAACTTAGATCTTCTTTTTTATTTTGGATATGTGCAATAATTGTAAATAATGCAATTTTATTGACCGCATCAATAATTAGTAATTGAAATAAGAGTTGTTTTGCTTCTGGAATGGTAATTAATAAAAATATATAGCCAATTTGGGATGCTGTAGAATAGATAATGACTTTTTTGAAATCACCAGACTTAAGGGCTAAAAATGTACAAATCGCTATTGTGAAGATAGCAATTGGGCGCAAAATTAAAGATAAAGTAGTTATAATTGTTTTGTTATCAATAGTAAAATGTATGAAACGTAGAGTAATATATACCCCTAGAATACTAGAGATTGCTGCCAAATACGTTAGCACAAAAGGTGCAGTCGAAGAATAGGACCTTATCATCCAAAAATGCATTGGGAAAAAAGCCATCTTTAATATTACACCAGTTATAAAAAATGCTACAGCGGTCATTACTAACCTTGAATTGTCGCTATTGCTTAAGATATTTGCTATATCGGAAATATTTAAGCTGCCTGTCCGTGCAAAAAGAAAGCCTATACCTATTAGAATAAGTGTAGCTCCAATTGTTCCCATTATTAAGTAGTCAAATGCTCCGATCAATGCTTTGGACGATCTTCCTTTAGACATAAGTACATAAGTAGATAAAGACGAAATTTCAATAAATACATAAATATTAAAAAGATCATTTGTACTTAAAACACCTAGGTATCCAACCTGCGCAAATAGCAAAAGTGAATAGAAAATATGTTGTTTACTGTCTTCTATATAGTTGGTAATAGTGGCATTAATTAACTCTTTGCCAAAGACAAGAAAAAATAATAATACGGCATTTATAAAGATGATAACAGGTTGATTTAAGTTGTCGAGTCTATATTCAATACCAATTGGCGCTGACCAGTTTCCGAAAGCGTAAAAGATAGAAGTTATTTTTGTTAGTTGAAATGCATAAACGGAAAGTACTAGAGATAAAAACATGCTGATAATAGCTATTATCCATGCGAAAAATCTATTAAAACTTAAGGTGGCTAAAAGGGCCCCAGCTAATGGGATCAGAATTTGTAATGCAGGAAAATGCTTTGCTAAAATATTCATTGACTATTCCTTTGATCTATCTCGCTTGCATTTACAGTATTATATTCACGTTTTATTTGATAAATTAAAGCAAGGCCCACAGACATAGTGGCAAACCCAACGACTATTGCTGTTAGCATCAATACATGAGGTATTGGGCTTGAATATGTGTGTGGGCAGTTTAATGCATTTTGACAAATGTCTATAGGTACAATGCCATCTCTAGTTTTCCCAAGTGATATATAAAAAATGAGTACCGAGCTTTGGAACACGCTAAGACCGATAATTTTTCTTACATAATTATCACTAGTCAACATTATAAATAAACCCGCGTTTAGTATAGTTATGGCAAATATGTATATTAAATGCTGCATAGTATCTTAGTCCTCTCGAAGCAAGGTATATATTAAGCACATAACAGATGAAACTGTAAGACCAACGCCAATTTCAATCAAGAAAATTCCTAAATGCTGCCCAGCGATAGAATTGCTTTGGAGTGAGTTGTAGTTTAAGTAGTTATCATCGAGTATTAATGAGATAACGCCAGTTCCTGTGTACAGAGACACTCCTATCGTGCTGCATATTAACAAACTTTTGATAGAAATAAATCCTAAAAAATTTTCTTTCCCAAAAATCAGTTCGTAGCCGATTATTGCTGTAGCAAAAATTACACCAGCTTGAAATCCACCACCTGGTGAAACTTCGCCATTGAGTTGAATATAAATAGCATACAAAGTTATATATGGGATGATAAAGGATAATATTACTTTTATTACTATAAAATTTTTAAGCATTATTTTTCTTCCTGGAAACGATTACCAACACGGCAAGGCCTGCAATCAAAATGACTATTGTTTCACCGAGTGTATCGTAACCTCGGTAACTGGCAAGTATAGCTGCAACAAAAGATGGAATCGCTATATCAGTTCTTGTGTTTTGGAGGTAGTATTTGGTTAAATGTGTTTGTACCTCAGAGTCTTGTATACCAAATGATGGTAAATCAAGACTTATCCAGGTCAGTATGACTACAAAGAAAGCACATAAAATTATGGCAAATAAAGTATTTAATTTTTTTAATTTTCCGGAATCTTCTCCAACAATTTTAGCTACGTTAAGCAGAACGCAAGTTGATAAGCAAGCACCAAGAGTTGTCTCGGTCATGGCCACATCAGGAGCATCCATGAATAAGTAGCATAAACCGATTAATAAACTAAATACTGAAAGGATAATAATAGATTCAATTAAGTTACGGCTTATAATTAGCCAAAAACAAGTAATTAGCAAAGCTAAAGATGAAATAAAAAGAAGTATCTCATCTAATACGAAATTAATCTTAAAAGGTATGGTAAATATTTCTTCCATGTAATTTACTTAATTCTTCCTTGTTTATCAATTTTATAAAGCAGCGAAGCTCTACCCAGGGCAAAGGTCAATGCTGGATTTAAAATAAAGAGTATAATTGTTATAGCTAATAACTTAAATGAAGAGCTGTAGTTATCTTGTAGCATAGCCAGGCCAATCAAACACATAGGAATACCACAGCATTCTATTACGCTTGCGGCATGGAGCTTTGTATAAAAGTTAGGAAAACGAAATAGAGCTATTATTCCCGAAATAATAAAAAACATTCCTATAATGATCAAGGCCCAGCCTAGATATACCACGTCATTACCTCTTTAAATGATAATAACAGACTTTGCAAGCCTGGCTTGTACTTACCCATAAAAATAGGCTGCGCAAGCTCGCTTTGAATTTCATTAGTCTGATTTAAAATGAGAAATGGTATCATAGGCTATCTGCAGCAAACTAATGGTTAATCTTAATTTCTACATTATATTTCTCCAATACTCAAGAAGTACAAGCTAACTTTAAAATTATTTAGTGAGCTGCTCTTAGTGCAGACCTATTAATCGATTATAGATAGTAATATCAATTAAATATAGGAGGAGAATTTTGCAAAATGGGTGGATAAGTCCAGAGTTTTTTATTAAGTCCAGTAAATCTGATAACACAGTGATTATCGGCTATGTAAGCGTTTTTGAAGTGGCTGATAATCAAAATGATATTATTTCAAAAGGTGCTTTTAAAAATTCTGAAAGCCATAATGTTAAGTTGCTTTGGCAACATGATGTGACCAAACCAATAGGAGTAATTAAATATTTAGCAGAAGATGACTATGGTCTTAAAATTGAAGCTGAGATTAATAATAAGACTTTATTCGGAGCTGAAGCTAGTGCGCTTATAAAGCAAAAAGCTGTCAGTGGGTTAAGTATTGGGTTTACTATCAAGTCATCAGATTACAATATCCAAGGTCTGCGTGTTATTGATGAAGTTGAATTGATGGAAATAAGTATTGTTACTTTTCCAGCCAATAGTATGGCAGGAATTAGTCAGATTAAACAACAGACTATGGATAGTACGTCGTTGGATGAATTGGAACATTTAGTAAGGCAATTAGAGAAAATTTAGGAGGAGTATGCAAGGGGATCAAATTCAAGCAATAGCATTTGATATAAAAAAAATTTTGGCTAAAGAGTCAAATTCAAGTGTAAAAATCAATGAGATAGAGGATAAAATTAATAAAATGGATCATTATTTCTCAAACACCCATATGGATCATTTTTCAGTTAATGAAGAAAAGTCAGCCTTGGATAATTTTATACGTAAAGGGATAGAAAGCGACTTTATAACAAAATCTTTTAGTGGAGGCGCAGAGGAAGGAGGAGTGTTTATCACTCCGGCTCTGAGTCAAAAAATTATTTCGGGAATCAACGCTAAATCACCGATGCGTTAAGTAGCTTCTATAGAAACTATTTCTACAAGAGCTTTAGATATAATTATTGAAGATGGATCATTTGCTTCTGGATGGATTGGAGAAGACAAGGCAAGACCCGATACGGATACACCTAAATTGAAGAAAAAAACTATTCCAGTGCATGAAATATATGCCCAACCGAAAGCTACCCAAAGCATTATCGATGATTCTGAAGTAAATATTGAAAGTTGGTTAGCTGAGCGCTTGATAGACAGTTTTGTTAGGTTAGAAAATGAAGCATTTATTACTGGGGACGGTAACAACAAGCCTAAGGGGGTACTTATAGACACCAAAGTGGAAACTATAGCAGCTGGTCCCGCTGTCGCACCGGAAATGCTGCTAAAGCTTATAAATTCTCTCGAGGAAGGGTATCTTGCCAATGCTAGTTTTTTAATGAATCGAGGAACTTTATCTGCCATTCAATCGCTTCAAGATAAAACTGGAAGATTTATTTGGCAGCAATCGCTTACTGATCCATTACAACAAAGTATTTTTGGTATTCCGATTGTTATCAGCTCTCATATGCCAGAGATAGGTGCTGACAATTTGTCAATTGCAATTGGAGATTTTAAGTCAGCATATAAAATAGTTGACAGATCAGGGATTAACTTGCTTAGAGATCCTTATACAGATAAGCCATTTGTTAGATTTTATGCTGTTAAACGAGTCGGTGGCGATGTAGTAAATCCTGATGCTATTAAATTTGCTAAGTTTTCTGGTGAGTAGTTTAAATTTGGTAGGGCCGTTATTTAAAGCGGCCCTTTTTTATCTGGGGTACATATGATTGTAAATTATTTTATGAAAGACATTAAAGTAGAAGAAATTTGGCCCTTAGAAGAGGTAAAAAATTATTTGCGTATTTCTCATGAATATGACGATATTTTGATACGAAATCTTATTGAATCAGCAACAGAAGCTGCAGAAAATTTTACAGGTCTTAGCATAAATCACAGGGGAATAGAATGTAAAATACGGAGTACTAAGAGTGATTTTACCTTAAAATATCTTCCTATCCTCAGTATTGAGGAAGTTTACTTAGTTGAAAGAAATAAAAAGGAAAAAATTACAGGCAATTTTGGGTATGTAAATAATACTATTAATCGAATTTATTTTAATGATGAATATGTCGATCAAGATATAGAAATAAAGTATATTGCAGGTTATAAAAAAATACCCAAAACTATAACCCATGGGATACTTATGCATGTCGTATTGATGTATGAATACGCGGAAAATGGAACAAACTTAAACTCCAAAATTTTAGATTTATATCTACCCCATAGAATTATAAAAATTTAACAAGTGAGTTAATATGAAAAATTCTAGTACTATTTCTCAAATGGTTCATAAAATCATTTTTCTTGAAAATATTACAAACTCTGAAATAGATACTCCAAAATGGCAGCAAATAATAGAAACTTTTGCCCAGGTAAAGCCGGTATGTGATAACAGATTTGCTTTTCTAGAAGGAATTCAATTTGGCAACGTAATTACTGAAGAGTATTTTCTTTTCAAAATCAGGTTTATTAAAGGACTTGATAAGACTATGCGTATTAGCTTTTACGATCAAATTTTTGAGATAAAAAGAATCCTTGACGAAGACTCAAAAGCCAGGATGCTAACCATTGTTGCTTTAAAAATATAGGAAAATTATGTCGCTCACATTTATTCACGATTTTCAAAATCGAATTTACTCTGCTTTAGTAAATGATCAAGAAATTATGTCCTTCGTTAAGAAAGTCTATATTGGTGTTATTCAAGATGGAGCTAGCCCATTTTTGCTTATAAATATTGCAAAAGCTGACGACCTCTCCGTGCATAATATTGCCTTATATGAAGTTGAATTTCAAGTGTCAGCTTATGCGAAGGATCAAAATCATCAATTATTAGTAAAACTATCTGATTTGATAGTAAGCAATTTATCTAAGATAAATAGATTGTTTGGAGGATATATGATTGATGGTATAAAGGCTAATAATATGCAATTTGAAAAAGCCAAAGATTTGGTTTTGAATAGATTAGTCATTAATTATAAATCATTTATAAAGAAAGAAGGTTAGCAATGAATTTTCATAACGTAAACTTACCCAAATATATAGAGATATTTGCCGTAGGTGTCTCAGAATTTACTACATCATGTGTCACCTCCATGTCAGGTCGAGAGGCTAGGTCATCGGATAGTAAAATAGCTCGTAGACGTTATCTTTTAAAAGGGTGTAGGCTATCGCAGCTTCAGTTTGATGCTTTTAATAGCTTTTTTATTGCAAGGGCGGGCAAGAGATTTTCTTTTCGGTTGAAAGATTATTTTGATTTTACAGTTGATAAGCAGGTTATTGCTACTGGCAATGATATTGAGACAAAATTTCAATTGAAAAAACTATATCATGATGATTTTACTCCTTAACTTGCGCAATATAACAAAACCTAAAATTAATACTTTAAAACTTTGGCAAAATAATGAAGAAATTGTCCCGCAGCATATAGATCCATATACCGGTATTATACAGTTTCCCAAGGCAATTCCAACTTATGTTGAGTTGGTCGCTAGTTTTGAATTTGATGTCCCAGTACGATTTGCTAATGATAATTTCGAGTATAGTTTTAATCAAGATGGAACAATAAGTTTAGACAAGGCTGAATTGATTGAGGTATTAGAATGAACTTAAACGAAGATTTAATTTATATGTTCGATATAAAATGCAAAAATGGTAAAAATTTTCATCTAACCTCATCATCAGTTTCTTATAGAATAGACAATATATACTATGTACCAAATTCTGGATTAAATCTTGTATCCGGCCAGTTCAATGAATCTGCCCAGAATCAAGTTCACATTAGGGGAATTTTTGAGCAGGATGGTATTGAAAAAGGAGATAATTTAGCAGGAGCATTAGTTAAAATATCTTATTTGGACTCTGGAAATCTCGTGCATTTTATAAGTTATTTTTGTACACAATATACAAGTAAAGATTTAGAATTTGAAATATTGGGTGAGTCAGAAGTGGTTAAGTATAATCAGTCACTTTTGCAAATGTTCAGTAAAACATGTAGAGCAAATTTTGGCGATAGTAGGTGCAAAATCTCAATAGAAAAATATGCTATAAAGACTGAAGTTACTGATTTTGTTGGTAATGTGCTTAGTTGTATTCTTCAAGGATTTGATAATGGATATTTTAAGAATGGTACGTTGCTAGCGGTTGGTCAAGGGGGTAATAAATATGAGTTCAAAATATTATCCCACCACGGGAACAATATTGAAATTGATTTAGACACAGAGTTTGATTTTACAAATCATAAATTAATCACTTTAATTCCTGGGTGCGATAAAAACTATAGAACTTGTTGCTATTCTTTTAATAATGCAGTAAATTTTAGAGGCGAACCGGTCATTCCGGATTCTAATATTATAGAAAATTGATAACAGAATTTACTAATGTTGAAGCATTTTTTATCTGGTTTTTTAAGTGTATTTAGGTGGGGGCAGGTATCCACAAAATATATTAACACAGTTGATATTTCAGAATACTTTATCAAAATTAGCCAAGACATTAGTAGTTCATATAAAAAGATGAAGATTGACCATGAAAGAAAGTAAAAAATTTTTTGATAATAATCGCTTAAACAAGGGATATAGTAGAGTTGTAAATTTTCATCAAAGCGATGCTAACTTAATTCGTAAGAAATATAGGCATGTTCTTCCTCCCATTGAAATGATAGAGCAGTATGAAGAGCTTTATCCTGGGACATTACAGAGGTTGTTGGACATGGCTCAGCTCGAGCAAAATCATAGGCACTCTAGAGACCTTTTGGAAATAGAGGAACAGGATAGAGCTACAAAATTGGGTAAAATGTTTGGCTTGGTTCTTGTAGCGATCATATCTTTGGCAGTGATTATACTAGTTACTTTGGGAAGTACATTAATTGGGGCGTTATTTGCTTTATGTGGCTTTTCGTGCATTACTATTGTTTCTTACCTATCCTCTAAGGACTATGTTAAAAAAGAGCCCAATAAAGTTAGGTACAATAATAAGCTTAACAACCCTAGTAGGCGCAGAACTACCTAGGGCTTTCCCACTTTCATCTAATCAATCCTAAGAAAAGCGCTGACTCAGAGGACAATCACTTTTAAAAAGAAGAATATAGTTGGATAATTTTATAAAATAACCCTAGCTTTTTATTTCAATTCTTTTAGAAGTTTCTTCTTCTTATTCTAAATTTTCTTCTTTTTTACCTTTTATGGTCAAAATATTATCATCAATTCTAGCTTCTATATCAGACAGAGCAAGACCTGGTAGGTCTATATCTATACAATACTCATTAACTTGTTTCGGTTACATCAATTCGTGGTGGTAGGGTTGTATCTTGTGAGCGTGCTGAAGAGGACGAGATATTGAAATTGTTAAAAAGACTGTCGAAAAATCTATCTATATCATAATATTTTCTATTTGTAGGTTCAAATCTTGATTTGATATTTGATAAGTGAGATGCCATAATAATTACCCCTGATTTTTAGTTTAGTTCTTTCTGTATTAACTTCAACAAAGTTACCAACTTGCTTAGGTGTTTCTAAGTTGAGTATAAAATATCTACGATTTTATATCAAGTTTTTTAAATCCAAGGTTGTTATTTTACTTCTAAATAAAAACGAAAATACACCAGGGTACTAAACAACCATTTTATCTGTAACAAATGCTATAAAAAGAGAGATTATTATACGGTGTAACAGTTGATCGCTAATTAATTTTTGGCTTTTTCTCAAGAGAAGTTATAAAAAATTAGACTTTAACTACAAATGAAATCCATAATTTATCAACTATTCTGATTATTAACAAACAGCAACTAAGCTTTTGCAACACCTCAATATAAATTCATTGATTTTATACAATAATGGGTAATAAGTTACTGATATTGGTCGTATTTCTAAATAATAGCAGTTTGTTGCAGTATTTACTTAAGCAGTGAGAAAAAAGTTATTATATTAAGCCATAGGTTGTATTTTTGTAATATTTTAATTATAGCAAAATTTTTAAAAGAGGTAGGATAAAATGAACAAGTATAATGTAGTAAAATTTCAAGCCCCATTTGAAAGAATGAAAGATTATAATTTAAATCCTGAAGTAAGATTGTATAAGTCAATAATAATACAAGCAATTATAGATGCTTCCAATATATCTGAAGACTCTTGTGCAAAGAAAATAGAGTTAGATGCTAAAGCTTGGCTTTTTGAAGAATCTAAAGATTTTCAAGAAGCTTGTTTCAGAGCTAACATTGAACCATGTTATGTTATTAAAATAGCTAAAAAGATTATTAGATTAAACCGTTTAAATAATAAATGTAATGAACTAAAAGTAGCTTAATATTTTTTATTAAAATAATCACATATTACGTCAAACAGTGAAGGGGATTTTATTTCTATCCTTGAATTTCTTTTAGTTATATACTACTTAAGTTAAGAGAGGCTTTATTATATTGAATTACAAATTGGAGATAAATTATGCATATACAAGTATCAGGGCAACACATTTCTATTGGTAGTTCAATTCAGGAATATGTAATTGAAAGAATATCTGCTGTAGTAAAAAAATACTCTATAGAAGCTCAAAGTGGGCATGTACATTTTTCTAAACACGGGCGTGAATTTGCTTGTGATATAGTGGTTAATGAAGGTTCAGGAAGACACATGATTATGAAAAGTAATTGTGCTTCTGATGAAATATACAATTCGTTCGATGTTGCGCTTACTAAGCTTGAAAAACAGCTTAGACGTTATAAGTCCAAATTAAATAGTCACAGTAATCGTGTAAAAGTTTCTGAAATAACTTCCGAAGCTGTCAAATATATAATTTCTTCTGAGCATTCAGGTGAAGAAGAATTTAATGTTGATAACCCTGCAATAGTGGCTGAAAAACCAGCGAAGATTTTATCTCTTTCTGTGGGAGAGGCTGTCATGAAAATGGATTTAGAAAATCTACCAGCTTTGTTATTTGAGAATGTAAAAACAGGAAGAGTGAATGTTGTTTATTATAGAAAAGATGGAAACATTTCTTGGGTAGATACTAAATAGTAATTTAAGCTATAGTTAATTCAGATGCATTTGATGCCAGGCGCGAGGATACGAAGCCTATCGATAATAGGCGAGTGACGAGCAACGACGCACGCAAGTTCATATCAATTAACTATAAAGGCTAATAGGGGCGTTTTATTTTATAAACTGCTTCCTTCTTGTAATATTGTATAAACAGAGAATAAATCAAAGCCACTAGAGTTTTGTTTATAACTAATCTCAGCGTTTTGGAGAGTATTTATATACCTAATAGCATCAATTGAGCTGTATATACGCACTACTTGTTTAAAGTCATCAACATATTTAAAAAAAATGGGAGGAGATATCGATTTAATAGCTTTGTCTATATTTTCACCATCTTCAACTCTTGAAGTTACTGCGTACACATTGAAAAAATATCTTAGTAAAGCTCTAATCATGAGCACCTCATTTATCCCTTGGTGTTTTAGTTTATTAATTTCTTTCAGGAGTTTTAAAGGCTCTTTTTTACTGAAATACACACACATATCATCGCCGCTAGCTACAAAATCCTGACTTAAGGATAGAAGTATATCTTCTTTGGTAATAGTTGCTTTATCATGTGTATAATGAAAAAGTTTCTCTAGTTCAGATTTTATTATTTGATGGTCACCTTTTAAATGAGACTTAAGATAGAATAGGGCGTCTTCGTCGATTTGTTTTTGTCTATTTCTGCATTGTTCCAGAATAAGCTTTGCTATGGTTTGCTCATTGTCGAAATAACAAGCTAGGATTGCCAAATGCTTTTGTTCTTCAAAAAACTTACGTAAGCCGCTTGTAGGCAGCGAATCGTGAGCAATGAAGCACACGAAGTGGTAAAAATCACCTGTAGATAAGAGTTCTTTCATTTCCTTGGTGATAGTATTGGAGATGTTGGTAATTTTAATAATTTCCTTTTGAGCAAAAAAGTTTTTGCTATTTGCTATCATCGCTAGCTTACTAGGGGAGAGATCTTTTGCAGAATAATTCGATACAGCTAATGAGAGCTTCTTTTCTATCAGAGCTAAAGAAGAAGAAATAAAACCCTGGTTTGGTCCATGCATTACTAGCGCTTTAATTTCTCCACTTTCAATTTGGCGAATTAGCTGGGCTAATGCAGTTGTAAAAAATTTCATTTTTGACTATTTTCAATATAAAGAATAATTCTATTTCTAACTTCTTCGGCTGATATTATCGCTAAATGCATAAGAGATTGTTGATTTTGGGTTAAATTTGTATATGTAGAAAAGCTTGTATTATAAGAGGATAATCGTATGAATTTCCCTAAGGTAATAATTTTATCATTTATCTTTTCTTTTAGTATATAAGAAACTTTTAATGTAATGATCTCTCTAAGCGCATCAGAGTTTTTCTCTATTATACTAAAATCTTGAGAAAAATTTAACTTGGTTTCTAAAATATACTTTGCTGGTAGAGAAGGCGGGATAATGTTCTTAAGTTGATTATAAAATTCAGCTCCTTCTATTGTAGATGGTTGAGCTAGCTCTATTTCTTGCAAAAGTTCATAAGTCTTGTTATTTGTTGTTTTATAAATTGGCTTGAAGCCGCAAGAGATCAGCAGGAATAGTGTAGCAACTACTAGAATAGAATGAAAAATTTGCATCTTATTCCCGCTATTTATATTAACTTACAGGTTTTTCAACCGAATCTTTAATTACAGGACTAGCGTCATCATTAGGTAGTTCTGGTGTTGAAACCGGAGTGCTGTTATTTGCGCTTTGTGTATTTGATTTTTTAGCAATTCTTTTTCTATTACGATTTTGCCTACGTTTTTTTGTTGCACTTTTTTCTTGAGCGTCAGGCTGATCTTCGTTTGCTATTTCTATAGCTTCTGCTTTTGCTTCAGTTTTAGTGCTAGTAGAAACATTCGCAATTCTTTCTATTTTCTGTTTGGTCTTGTTTTGTGTAGACTTGCTGTTATCAGAGAATTCATTGTAAATTTCTGATGTATCTTGTAGAACAGGTGCATCATCTAAATCTAAAGCTTTATATTTATCTGAAAGCTTTACCTTTTCTATTGAGTAACTGTCAGATGTTGCATCTTTGTCAATGCAGAAATTCAGTTTGATATTATATTTATTTTCAACAAAAGAAATTTCAGCCCGCTTATTATTTAGCAAATAAATAACTGACGATGCAATGCCAAAAACGTTTACCACATCATAAGAGCTATTAAAAATTTCGTTCTCGATAGTTCTAAGTATCAGCATAGCATTTGATTCATCCGCTCTGACTACACCTTTTCCACTACAATGAGAACATATGTTAGAGTTCATTTCTAAAAATGATGGCCTCAGACGCTGTCTTGACATTTCTAGTAGACCGAAAGCGCTGATGTGAGATGTTTGGATTCTGGCTTTATCTTTACTAAAATACTCCCAGAGTGATCGTTCTAAGATTTTCTTATTTTTATTTTCATTTAAGTCAATAAAGTCAATTATTAGCAAACCAGAAAGATCTCTAAGCCTTGCCTGCCGAGAAATCTCTTTTGCAGCTTCAAGGTTAGTCTTTAGTGCCATTTCTTCTACATTACGTTCACTAGTGGATTTGCCAGAATTAACGTCAATTGAAACCAAAGCTTCTGTTGGGTTTATTACTATGTAACCCCCGGATGGTAAATAAACTACTGGCTGATAAAGCTTTATTAATTGATCCTCTATACCAAATTTGGTAAATATAGGAGTTTTACTTTTATACTCTTTTACACTTTTTACTTCATGAGGAAGAATGTCGTTCATGAATTTTATACAAGAAGTATAGGCTTGTTTTCCTTGAACAATAATTTCTTTTACATTGCGATCAAACATATCGCGGATGGTTTTCAGAATTATCCCATCCTCTTGATGAATAAAGCAGGGAGCTTGTGACTGTAGAGTTGTCTCGCGAATTTTGTTCCATAGTTTGGCTAAATAATCATAATCTTTCTTTATTTCTAAAGTGGTATGACCTGCGCCGGCTGTTCTAGCGATAACACTAAAAGATTTATTCTCCGTTTTTGAAACTAAATCATTGATAATCTTTTTTAATCTTTTCCGCTCTTCCGCATTAGAGATTTTTCTTGAAATACCATTTTGCGAGGGTTTGTTAGGCATTAGAACGCAATATTTACCAGCAAGAGAGATAAAAGTTGTCATCGACGCACCTTTATTGCCACGCTCTTCTTTTGTAGCTTGGATAAGTAATATTTGCCCTTTCTTTAGTACTTCTTGGATCTTGTAATGTCTATGTTGAGATTCTTCATTATCTCTAGAAATACTCTCAATTTCATCATCTTCAGCATCGATATTAAAATCTGATTGAAGTTTTTCATCAATCATTTTTTCAATAGTACTGATATCAACATCATCATTATCAATTAGTTCATGGAATTTTGTGTTAGCACTTTTTTCGGCCAAATCTTCTGATGTAATCTCTGCAGAACTTAACTCATTACCAGCTAGAGTATTAATTTTTTTGTCAGTAGATAAAGTTTGATAGTAGTCTGGATGTATCTCGCTAAATGGTAAAAATGCACCTTTTTCGTTGCCATAATCGACGAAAGCTGCTTGAAGAGACGGCTCTATTCTTGTTATTTTTGCTAGATAGATATTTCCTTTAATTTGTTTTTTATTAGTCGAACTAAATTCTAAATTCTCAATATTGTTGTTTTTGTCCAGCAAAACCACCCGTGTTTCTGACGGGAAGTTTGCGTCTACTATTATTTTTTTGCTCATACTTTCTCATATAAATATATTTATTTACTTTAAAGTCAGGCAAACATACATCGTAAAACGAGAAATTACATATTAATCATATTCATTCGCTTTATTTATTCTGCTATTAGATTTACGCTCATTAGTTGCAACTAAATATTTTTCCTACTTAATTGGAAACGATGCAAATCTGTTGCCTTTGACTAGTAAAATTTATATACCAACAATAGGCGATTAGCAAACAATATTTATGACAAAGAACAATAGGATGCCTGCTTTTTTTACTTACTTTTCCTGTGTTGTTGTATATTTTGTGATACTCGCTACAAATGAAACATTTTTAACATCGCACCTGGGTAATTACGAAATATCTTTTACCGAATATGACCAAATAGAATACTATAAGATCTTAGGATATATCGCGGCGGCAATTTTTTTACTTATGTTCTCTACAGTCATTTCTTTGAAGGTAGGTATGATATTAGCAGCTGTTTTGTATTTTCTTAGCATTATTGTGATTAGTTCCGGTGATATTACTAGTCAAACAAACTTCTTTTATTTTTCTTTGTATTCTGCAAGTTACACGGTAGTAGGTAGTACGATTTTTTTGTATATTCTTTGTGACACTAAGCTTAGTAGTGAATTTACGCTCATTTGTACTTGCTTGGCTAGTAGCATATCTATCTTTCTTAATGAGATTAAATTTTTTATTATCACAAGTCAGGGGCTAAAAGGCTTAGTAATAGCTAACGTAATTTTGATAGGAACTCTTGTTTTAATTAATTTTAGTTATCCCATTTTTAAGAAGAAAATAAAAACAACCGATTACAATTTTTCTGGTGTTGTAAGAAATATGGAGCTAGAAATCATTTGTGGATTTTCTTTGTTTTATATACTTATGGTCGTAATTGATGGATATGATATTTATTCAATTACAGACCAATTATTTACTATTGTAGATAGTAGTATTCGGCATTATATGCTCGCGTTGATAGTTTTTATTGTTAGTTTACTGATATTATACATAAAAAAAGTAAATATTCACATGGTGAATATATGCTGTATAGGGTTATCATTTAGTTTGTTTGTTACAATGAAATATTGGGCAGAGCATAAAGTTTTAGGGTTGATTGGTTGGTTTATATTTGGTTTACTGATTTCAATAATTGTTGTAGGTAATTTGTTTGTGATAACCAAGAAATTTGATGAAATTAACCTTGTTTCGTCTATCTCGTTATACCTATTAGGATGTTGCTCGGGATATTATTGTGGTTATATAACGATCGATACTGCCGAAGATACATTGGGTGAAAATGGTTTTCTAATTTCTATTTGTTTTGTATTGTTCAGTTTATTGATTTACTATGTCTATCTTTTTAGAAAATATAGATTGTCATAATAAGAAATTAAGATTGATAGTTTTATCAGTCCAGAAGGAGTTAAATTTAATCTATGCATAAAATAACTAGTGATGAATTCTTAGAGAATTGTCAAAAAGCCGGAGTTTATTAT
Source organism: Rickettsia typhi (assembly GCA_945875975.1). Taxonomy (GTDB): domain Bacteria; phylum Pseudomonadota; class Alphaproteobacteria; order Rickettsiales; family Rickettsiaceae; genus Megaera_A. Next base: position 108,727 of record CAMCMD010000001.1, on the reverse strand, counting down.
CAGGAAATTCTTACTCATATTTTAAATAATAAGAATTTTGTAGCTCCTTTGAAGTACTCCATTAATGAAAAATACCAGGAAGCCACTTCTAAAGTATTTGAACAAATTATTGAACATCCAGAGAAATTTACTGATTTAAATCTAGAATATGTGCAGAATTTTCAAAAACTAATTACTGATTCAGTTAGCAAATTTATTGGCAAAGAGAAAGATAAACCTGCTACTGAAGAAAAGCTGATCGATAGAAGATTCCAAAACCCAGAGTGGAGTCAAAATATCTATTTTGATTTTATAAAACAGTATTATTTAATTACCTCAGATTGGATACAGAAAGGTGTTGATCAATATGATCTTGATGAAGATAGTAAAAGATACATCCAATTCTCTGCTAGGCAATTTATTGATGCCGTCTCTCCAACAAATTTTGCATTTAGTAATCCTGTAGTGATAAAAGAATCCCTCGAAAGTGGACTAGAAAATATTGTCAAAGGTATGGAAAATTTTCTTGAAGATGTAAAAAAATCTAAGGATTTATTCAATGTATCAACTACCGATAAATCATACTTCAAAATTGGTAAGGATATAGCAACAACAAAAGGTAAGATAATATATCAAAATGATCTTATGCAGCTGATTTGTTACCAACCAAAAGAAAAAACTCATGCAATTCCATTACTTGTTGTTCCACCATGGATAAATAAATATTACATACTTGATCTCTCAGAAAATAATTCGCTAATTAAGTGGTTAGTTGATAATAATTTTCAAGTATTATTAATTTCTTGGATTAATCCAAAGAAAAAGCTTGCTCACAAGAATTTTGAGGATTACTTGAAAGAAGGAGTGCTTGATGCAATAAATGAAATTAAAAAACTCGGGTTTAATAAGATTAATGCCCTTGGATATTGTATTGGTGGGACATTACTTACTATTGCTTTGAGTTATTTAAAGAGTAAAAAGGATGACACAATAACTAGCGCTACGTTTTTAACTACTTTGATAGATTTTTCTAATCCTGGTGAAGTCGGTGCATTAGTAAACAAACATACATTGCCAATGATTGAGCAAGACGTAAATAAAAAGGGTTATTTAGACGGAAAATATTTATCCAATAGCTTTAGTTTAATTCGAGCTAATGATCTAGTATGGTCTTTCTTTGTAAATAATTATTTATTAGGTAAGGCACCAGCAGCATTTGATATTTTGTATTGGAATTCTGATTCTACCAATCTTCCAGCGAAGATGTACATTTATTATTTAAAAAATATGTATATTGATAATAAGCTCATGCAGCCCAATAGCCTTGAAATGTTAAATACTAAGATAGATGTTTCTCAGATCGATATACCTTCATTCTCTTTGGCTGCAAAAGGCGACCATATCGCTATTTGGAGCGCAGTATATGATGGTTATAAATTACTGTCTGGTCATAAAACTTTCTGCTTAACTGATGCTGGGCATGTTGCTGGTGTAGTGAATCCAGCAAATAACAATAAATACTCTTATGTTATTGGTGAGAATGTTGATAAAGATTCTAAAATTTGGCACCAGTCGGCTTTGCCGCGGCAAGGGTCATGGTGGAATGGGTGGAAAGAATGGTTAACTGGATATAGTGGAGAACTAGAAAAATCTATTGACTATAATAACTTAGATCTTATTGAACTAGCCCCAGGGAGCTACGTGAAAAGGTAAAATATATTAGTAACTGTGGTGTACAAAATAGATATTTTATACACCACATGAAGAGCGTCAATAATTAGTAAGCTTCAACTAATGGTAGTTCAGCAATTCCTATTAGTGGGGCATTTCCATCATGATCATCATAGTCATGAAATGTTTTATCAAAAATTGGGTTGCAGTTATCATTTCCTCTAAAATCCCAGATAATAGGGTGTAAAGTATTGTTTTGTATAAGCTCGCCATTTATATTAATAGCTCCACTAGGGTGAATTGTTATTTTTTCTAAATTATTTAATTGATCTAAATTAACTAAATTTCCATTAGGGCCTACTGTTAAAATATTTCCTGCATTAATTGTAACTTGCATAAAAACCTCTTATTTTATCTTAATTTTATATGTTATTTAATATAACGACATTAGTAAATATGTCAATAAAATAAATATTTTTTAAGTAATGAGGAGTAAGATGTCTGAAAACACGATAGTAAAAAGCAGTTAAATTATAGGATGTTCACGCTTAGTTAGTATTTGGAAAGCGTGTACCAGCTAGGTCATTCTGAATTTTATTTGGTCACGATAAGCGTACGTTGTTTTGCATGAAGAATTGTTATAATTTTAGCTTTTCGGACTTGTAGCTGCGATATCTGTATTACAAAGATTCAATAGGCTCTATTATAGTAGGTTTTGTATGGTTGTCATCTAGTATCGGAGGTGACTTTTTTTGAGGAGAAGATGAAGTGTCTTTTTTGAGTTGAGTTGATCGCGCAGAAGCATTAGTAGATATGGTAGCAGGTTGTTGTTTTTTGTCTTGTACCATAGCAGGACACCTATTGTTCGCCATTTCCCTTTTTGTATCATTTAACATGGATTTTATCTGATTAAGTTCTTCTCTTAACTCCATATTTTGCATATCCTCATCATCATCGTTCAGTCTATTGCTTGATTTTCTAAGGGAAGGATAAGAATTTTTGTTTTTACTCCATTTGGAATCTTTCTTATTTTTTCTATCTTGAGATAAATCGTGATCTATCATAGCCTTATACATTGCGATATTATCTTTCGAAGTGTTCTCTTCTTCGGAATCATCCTCTTCTAAATCATTAAATTCATCGTATTCATACTCACCGGTAACTACATTTTTTTTAGCTTGGGATATATATTTTTTGTTATAAAGAGGAGCACGTTTTCCACCCTTAAAGCCTTTGCGATCAATGATTTTATTGTTGGCAGAGCGTTTTAAATAACCTTCTGGTCCTGTTACGCATGCAGAAAGAAACATGGCTAATGTAGAAAAAATAATCATCTTTTTTAGCATAAGATAGCCTAATTTTTTGAAGGATTCAGATCATATTTATACAACAAATATCCAGTCGGTTGCAACTGAGAAAGGTGAGTTTATTCAATTATTTTAAGAACTGTGTCTGCTAGATACTTAGCGCCATTATTCTTTCGATTTAACAAGTTCTTTGAGGCTTCTTTGAGCATGGTTCTATTAGCAACTAGTTCATAAATTTTTTGAGCTAAAATATGGGTTGTTACGTCTTCTTGTCTAAAGCACCATCCTGCTTTGCTATTTTCTATCGCCATTGCATTAAAGTATTGATGATCTTCCATTGCATAAGGGAAGGGAATAAAAATTGCAGGAATGCCAACATTTGCTAATTCAGCCACTGTGCTTGCACCTGATCTTGATATGACAAGATCAGTTTCAGAATAAATTTCTGCCATATTATGAAAAAATGGGGATAAAAGGTACTTTATTCCTAATTGGTAGTAGATTGTAGAAAGTTCTTTTTGATCATCTTGGCTTACTTGTTGAGTGATATGAATTTTTAAGCCTGGATTTAATTTTAGTAGTTCCGTTATGGCTTCAGGAATAATTTGAGAAAAAACTTTTGCGCCCTGACTTCCTCCGAAAATAAAAAGCCGAAACTCTTCATTATCAAAAGTATTTTTTATAGGCAAATTCCTTATAGAAGATCTTACTAAGTCTCCTGTAATAACTACTTTTCTATTATCATAAATGCTGACGTTACTTGTTTCTTTGTAAGATAAAGCAATGATTCTAGCTGACTTAGCAAATAAACGGTTACTTTTGCCCAAAAAACAATTTTGTTCTTGCACAATAAAGGGAATGCGTAGAACCATTGCGGCTAGTAATGAAGGAAAGCTTGTATATCCTCCGAAGCCAATAATTATATCTGGTTTAAGTCTACCAATTAGTAATAATGTCTTGATACATACGTTAGACAGGCGCCATAGAGAAATTACTTTATTTGCTAGACCAGTCATTTTAAGATGAAAATCGAATATGTGAGGTTTAATTTGCTGTTTTGCAGGAAGATACTTCTTGCATCTTAAGTCGGTGATCAAATGAACATCAATATCAGCATTCTCAAATTCTTCAGCAAGAGCAAGAGCAGGGAATAAATGTCCCCCAGTGCCGCCTGCAGCTAGCACTATAGATTTTTTTCTATGGAGGGCTGGCTCTGCTATGGGTAGAGTACTTTTATTGTTCATTTAAATATCGCTGTTTTTATATTTCACAAGCGAAGTTTTATGCTTCGTTAATCCAAGCAGCATACCCACCGCAATTCCTATAGCAAGTGTCGATGATCCGCCATAGCTTATAAAAGGTAGTGTCATGCCTTTTGTAGGTAGTAGATTTAGGGTAACTCCCATGTTAATAACAGCTTGCAGTCCAAATTGAGCGATAATGCCCACGCTGGCTAATTGAATAAATTTATCTTGCTCGTTGTTAATTCTAGCTAGACTCCGAAGAACAATAAAGGCAAAAACCCCGATAATCATTATGCATATTATTGCTCCAAACTCTTCGCCCGCTACTGCAAAAATGAAATCAGTATGAGAGTCTGGTAAGTGCTGCTTTACAGATCCTTCGCCTGGTCCTCTTCCATATAAACCACCTTCTTCAAATGCTAGTATAGACTTGCTTATTTGATAATTTTCATTGCTCACTGGATCTAAAAAGCTATTTATCCTACTTGCTACGTGAGGTAGAAGGAAATAAGCTGAGAAAATGCCAAAAAATCCGGCTAAGAGTGCTACCATAATCCAGATAATAGGAAAGCCAGCGACAAATAATTGACTAGCAAATACTGCTGTGATTAAGATCAGCATTCCTACGTCAGGTTGGATTAATATTAAAAGAGCTACTAGCGCATATAGTAAGATGCATACTTGAAAACTGGGAAAACCTTCTTGATATTTTAACGAAAGTATCCATCCAGTGACAACGGCAAAAAATGGTTTTAAAAACTCTGATGGTTGATATGAAAAACCTGCTATCCGGATCCATCTTGTCGCTCCTTTTACTTCATAACCATAAAATTTGACGAGTATTAGCATCATTACACTAAACAAGAAACCAATAATAGCTATTCTTTTTATCCATTTCTTATCTAAAGAGGAAAACGCTACCATAAAAATAGCTCCAACAAGCAAATGCAATATTTGTCTTGAAGAAAAATAATTGTCAACAAGGCCAATCTTTCCAGCAACTGCAGAGCTAGTAGTGGTTACTAACATAAAGCTAAAGGCAATTAATATACCATAGGCTATAACCGCTTGCTGATCTATAGTTCGCCACCATTGCTTTATCAGGTTACTTAGTACTGTCATATAATTCTATAAACTGGTTACCTCTATCTTCAAAATTTTTAAATTGATCATATGATGCGCATGCTGGAGCGAGTAAAATATTTGAGTTTTCTTTTGTCATTTGAGCATCTTTTACTGCATATTCAAATGCTTCGTTCATATTTATACATATCCTATATTCAACTTTATTTTCAAGATATTTTGCGAATAATAGCTTATCCTTACCGAATAAATAGGCTTTTGTCACGTTCTTAAGTGCAAAATCAATTGGCGAGAGCGATTTTTCTTTAAAAATACCACCCGCCAGCCAAAATATATTACTAAGTGAGATTAGTGAGCAAGCAGCAGAAGTTGCATTAGTAGCTTTGCTATCGTTGTAAAAACTAATATTATTTTTAGTACCTAGATATTGCATTCTGTGTTTAAGTTCGTTGAAACTAGAGATATGTTCAATAATTTCTAATGGAGCTACCCCCAATGCTCGGCAGGCGGCAAATGAAGCCGCTATATTTTCTTGGTTATGTTTTCCGCGTAGATAGCTTAGTTCTGGAATGGTATAAGAATCATGATTAAAGAAGTTATCAATCAATTTCTTGGGATTGCAACTAACCCCTTCGTCGCTTGAGTTAGTGGTAATAGGAATTAATTTTCTTTCTCCCTTTCCCTTCAGACTCTTATAAAATTCTTGTGATTTATCGCTGTCTATCCCGATAATTTTTATTCCATCGCCTTCAAAAGCTCTAAATTTTGATTTGCTGTATTCTTCAAAAGTCCCATATCTATCTAAATGATCTTCAGTAATATTAAGTAGAATGGAGATAAATGGATTAAAATTCTGTAGTAAATCAATTTGAAATGAAGATAATTCTAAAACATAACCTTCAGCTTTTTCTGGAAGCATAAGAACGGGTAACCCTATATTGCCTCCAAAATGGTAATCAAAGCCAGATTTGTGTAAAATATGACCGATGAGCGCCGTAGTAGTACTTTTACCATTCGTTCCAGTTATTGCGATTATTTTTGATTGAGGATTTTCTTCAATAAATAGATCTATATCAGAAGATATCAGTATGTTATGTCTCTTTATTAATGAATAAATTGTATGTGCAGGAGGGATTCCGGGGCTGATTATAACTTTATCAAGAGATTGCCAAGTTTCCTCAGTAATATCCGTTAATGGCGAGGATCCAAATTGAGCGATAAATTTATCGCGATTTACTTGGGAATCATCCCAACAAAGTATAGTTTGTGCAATTTCATCTAACGCAGAAAATGCAGAGCATCCAGTTAATCCCAATCCGAAGATTCCAATCTTTTTTCCTTGTTGGCTTTTGAGTTTCATTTTACCCATAACTTGCACTATATTAATTTCGTTTATTTACGTTTGCAGCTAGGGCGCTGGAAACAAATTTTTCTAAGTTACCGTCTAGTACACCAGCAGCATCGCTTGTTTCATAACTTGTTCTTAAATCTTTGACCATTTGATAGGGTTGCAGTACATATGATCTAATTTGGTGACCCCAGCCATTATCAGTTTTTGCGGCATTTTGTTTATTTACTTCTTCATTCTTTTTTTGCAACTCAAGCTCAAATAATCTGGCTTTGAGCATTTGCATAGCTTCCGCCTTATTACGATGTTGAGAGCGGTCATTTTGACACTGGACGGCAATATTTGTTGGAAGGTGCGTTATGCGCACTGCCGAGTCAGTAGTATTTACGTGCTGTCCGCCAGCTCCAGACGATCTGTAAGTGTCTATACGAAGATCTTTTTCTTCTATAACAATGTCGATGCTTTTGTCAACTTCAGGATACACCCAGCATGAAGCAAAACTTGTCATCCTTTTTCCGGCTGCATTAAAAGGCGATATCCTAACTAGCCTATGTACACCAGATTCAGACTTAAGCCAACCGTATGCCATATCGCCCTTAAACTTAATGCAACACGATTTGATGCCAGCTTCTTCGCCTGAAATGATATTAATGATTTCAGTATTAAAGCCCATTCTTTCTCCGAATCTTAGATACATACGCATCATTATAGATGCCCAGTCATGGCTTTCTGTTCCGCCAGCTCCAGCATTTATTTCTAAGAAGCAATTATTTCCATCAGCTTCTCCAGAAAATAAGCATTCTGTTTCTAGTTTTGCAGAAATAACCTGGATTTTGATTAATTCTGATTGGATTTGAGATATTACCTCTTCGTCATTTTCTTCCTCTGCCATCTGAGCTAGCTCTACATTTTCAAGGAGGCCATCGTTGATGTAATCATATGATTCTAATGTTTTTTCAAGTAATCTCTTTTCTTTTAAAGCACCGCTTGCCTTTTTCTGATCGTTCCATAAATTAGGGTCGAGTGAAAGTTTCTGTAGCTCATCTAGTTTTTTTCTTGTGCCATCTGGGTCAAAGAGACCTCTTGATCAAAGCAAGTGAGTCTTCAATTTTGTTTTTCAAGTTTTCTAATTCTGCGCGCATTTTTACTACCTCAAGAGAATATTTTACTATATACTGGCCTGCGTATTTTGAGAATAATAGTGCATACAATAATGACTGAAAAGAAATTTATCCGAAATTTTTCTATAATTGCCCATATTGATCATGGAAAATCAACTTTAGCTGATCGATTGATTGAATATTGTGGTGGCCTCGAGCAACGTGAGATGAGCCAGCAAGTCCTTGATTCAATGGATATTGAAAGGGAAAGAGGCATTACGATAAAAGCGCAAACAGTGCGACTTGAATATAAAGCTAAAGATGGTAACACCTATACACTTAACCTAATGGACACTCCAGGCCATGTTGATTTTTCTTACGAAGTAAGTCGCTCGCTAGCTGCTTGTGAGGGCTCCTTGCTTATAGTTGATGCAAGTCAAGGAGTTGAAGCGCAAACTTTAGCAAATGTGTATCAAGCGATAGATAATAATCATGAAATTATTCCAGTTTTAAATAAAATCGATTTACCTGCGGCTGAACCAGAGATGGTCAGGCAACAAATAGAGGATATGATCGGTATCGATGCAAGTGATGCTCTGATGATTTCGGCAAAAAGTGGCATCGGTATCCAAGATGTACTAGAGGCGATAGTTCACCGGTTGCCTGCACCTAAAGATGACCAAAACGATGCTTTGCCTTTAAAAGCACTGTTGGTGGACAGTTGGTACGATAAATACCTTGGAGTAGTTATCTTAGTTCGTATTTTTCAAGGTACTTTGAAGAAAGGGATGAAAATTAAAATGTTATCAACTCAAAAAATATATAATGCTGATAATGTAGGTTACTTTACTCCCAAAAAAGTTCTATGTGATGCCCTTGAAGATGGGCAGATTGGATTTTTGACTGCCTCTATAAAACAAGTTTCGGATTGTAAAGTTGGTGACACTATTGTCGAGGATAGCAAACTGGAAATTTCTCCACTAGCTGGATTTAAACCAAGTTTGCCAGTGGTGTTTTGTGGTCTTTATCCCTCCGATGCATCAGAGTTTGAGATTCTCAAAGATTCACTGGAGAAATTAAGTTTAAATGACTCAAGTTTAAAATTTGAAACAGAAAGCTCTACCGCCTTAGGTTTTGGGTTCAGATGTGGTTTTCTTGGTCTCTTACATTTAGAAATTGTACAAGAAAGGCTCGATCGTGAATTTGATATAGATCTTATTACTACCGCTCCAAGTGTTATATATAAAATCAATATCAGGGGCGGGAAGGAACTAGAGGTTCATAATCCAGCTGATTTTCCAGATCAGCAAACGATAGAATCGATGATGGAACCATGGATTAAAGCAACAATAATGGTGCCGGAAGAGTATCTTGGGTCGGTTTTGGCTTTATGCACAGATAAAAGAGGCACTCAGCTTGATATGAAATATATTTCAAGGCGTATTATGCTGCAGTATAGACTACCTCTTAATGAGATTGTTTTTGATTTTTACGATCGATTAAAGAGTTGTACCAAAGGTTACGCCAGCTTTGATTGGGAAATGGATGGTTACGAAGAGAGCGACTTGGTTAAGTTGTCGATCTTAGTCAATAGCGAGCCAGTAGACGCTCTTTCAACTATAATTCACAGGTCTCGATCTGAATATAGGGGCAGGGAGCTTTGTAATCGTTTAAAAGATTTGATTCCAAGGCAACTATTCCAAATAGCAATTCAAGCTGCAATCGGCGGTAAAATTATTGCCAGAGAAAATGTCAAAGCGATGAGAAAAGACGTTCTTGCGAAATGTTATGGTGGCGACGTGTCAAGAAAGCGGAAGCTTTTGGAAAAGCAGAAAGCTGGTAAGAAAAGAATGCGTAATGTAGGAAATGTTGAGATCCCTCAATCGGCATTTATTGCGGCATTGAAAGTTGGTGATGATTAATATATGCATCTTTTGTTCATGTATCAGTCATTTTGCGTAAGTATAATTAATGCAAAATGAGATAGCTAACTTTAGTCTTCGCATGGAGAGACTGGGGTTTGCCAAAAATTAGACCTCTTCGGAAACTAATTTATAACACGAAATTTAAAGGAGAACCGGAACAGAAAACCGCAGCGTACTAAAGTACGTGAGGATTTGAGTGCCGCTTTGACATATAAATTGCTATTAGAAATTAGTTTCCCAAGAGGTATATTAAGAGAAATTAGGCGCAGTATAACTTACTTATCTTCTTCTGCTGTATCAATATCGTCGCCGAAATCAACGTCGGCTTCAAAGCCAATTTCCTCTTCTGAAGAGAAATTAGTATCTTCTAATGAGTCGGCATAATCCGCTTCGAGAACAACAGATTCTTGGTTTTCAGCGTATAGATTCTCGTCAGTGATATCGTCGAGCTTATTATTTTTTTGTAAATTAGCTATCTGAGAATCTCTTAATTTCTCTATATCGATGTTGCCAGCAGCGATTTCTCTGAGGGCTATAACTGGATTTTTGTCATTATTGCGTTCAACTGTCAGAGGTGCTCCCGATGAAATATTTCGAGCTCTTTCCGATGTAAGAACTACTAGTTCAAATCTATTAGGAATTTCTTCAATGCAATCTTCAACAGTTACTCTAGCCATGAACTTGACCTCAATATAGATTTATTTAATTATTTAGAGTTCATAATACACATTGTAAAAATTCTTTCAAGTAATAACTTTTGCGATGCTTGGGTAGGAATGGTAAGTCTGGTAGCAATCAATTTTCGCTAAAAAAACCGCTGAGTCCAGGACGTTGTTCTGGACAAAAACTGTGATTTATATATCACGACATCTAAAATCACCATGTAAGCATAAGTTAATTCTTGATAAGTAATAGGTAGTGATGTTAGTATCGCATGCGTAATTGACTTTAAATAAAAAGTGACACGTTTTTTTATGTAGGTCAAAACTTAATTAATCATACAATTAACCTAATTCGCAGGAAAAACATTATGGCTAAAAAATCGAATTTTCTTAAAAATTTATTAACGACAGCGTCTGCTTTTGCAGTGATCGCTGGTGCAAGCAACGCAATGGCGGGTGCTGCTGCAAGGGTGGTGCTTAATAACGGAGCAACGCAACCGGGTGTCAACTTAGATCAGGATAATGCTGCGGCTAACGTAGCTGTTGCAGTTGGATCAACTCTAACATTCAGAGATGCGCATACTTATACAGCTACTGGCGGTATTAACCTAGCTGGTATCTCGGTTAATACAAACGTTGCAGCAACTTTGAATGCTGCAGATGCTAATGGGTTTACTATCGGTTCAATCGTTAAAGGTGCTGGTAATATTGGTTCTCTAACAATTAACACTGGTGCTGCAAATGCTGTAACAATTACTCTTAGTGGTACAGCAAGTAATGTTAATACATATACAACCACAAAACTAGCTAAGGATTGGGCATTTAACGCTGCTGCCAATGATTATTCTGGCCTAAGTGCGATCAATTTTCAAAATGCAGGCGATAGAGTTATTCTTGGTAGTAGTGCTACTCTAGTCGCAACTATTAATGGGAATGGTCTAAATGAAGGTACTTTCGAAGTTAACGCGACTGATGTAGTCTTTAAAGGAGCTATCGGTGGAACTAATAAACTAGGCACATTGCAAATTAACAATGGAAAGAATGCAACGTTAGACGCTAACGGAACGATTAATGCAATTACTTTGGGCGCGGGTGCAAAGTTGAAAGTGACGGCTGGTAGAACTATTACTGCTGCGACTCTCGATAATGCTGGTGGTACAGGAATCTTGACATTCGATGGAGCTGCAACTGCTGCTATCGATAAAGTTGGTAATGTTGCTCCAGTAAACCTGGTTGAGATTGGTGCTGGTCAAGTAGATTTCAACAATACACTAGTTTACAAAGCGACAACAACACACCTTAAAGACGCAGCTTCGGTTGTCAAATTTTCTAAAGCTGTTGCTTTAGACCTAATAACTAATTTTACAACAGAAACTAATGGTGCTGGTAAAATTGTTGTAGGTGGTGGGGACAGAACGTTTACTGGAACAATTGGTACGGATGCTAAAAGAATTGGAGAGCTTCAGCTTACTACGGCTGATGATTTAAACTTTAATCAAGCTAATACAAAATTATATGTAAATGCTATAACAACTACAACTGATACAAAGGGTATAGTTAATATTACCGGAAATAATACTGAAATTCATGCAAACATCGGTGCTGATCTCAAAACATTTCAAGCACTAATTCTAAACGGTGTTGCACCTATAACTGTTAAATTAATGGAAGGTAAAAGCGTATTTGTAGATGCCGTTGCTGGTGGTGTAGCCCTCTCTGGTGGGAATAATCAAAACAACGTTTTAGAGCTTTATAATAACAGTGCTATTATTGGAAGAGTATCTACTACTTCAAACGGTAATGGTATTATTTCTGTAAAAGGTGATTCTTCAATTAGTAAAGGTGTGATTGCAAATCCTAACGCTGCTGAGGTTATTGATCAAATCAGATTCGATACTGCTAAGACTTTAACTTTAGGCGTAAATACGGCAAAAACTACAAATGGTATTAACTTCCTGGAAGATGGTACGCTTGAACTGAAGGGAACTGAAGACTTTATTTTTAACAAGAACATTGCAACAAAAGTAAATGCGAACGGTACTGGTACAATTAGGGCTAACGTTGCTGGACTTGGTAAGACTTTAACATTTACAGATCAAATTGGTGATGTTCTTGTAGCTGACACTTCGCTTAAATTATTAGAAGCGAAAAATGGTGCAAACATTCTTTTGAGTGAAAGTTCATCAATAAAGAAAGTTAATATCGAGGGTGCAGATTCAACTTTGACTCTTAACAAGGCGATTGGTAAGTACTTTATTGGTAATTTCTCGCACTCAGATAATCAAGGTACGCTTGCAATCGGTAATGACTTAACCTTATTAAAAGGAAGCACATTCGGAACCGAAGTCAATCGCATGAAAGCAATTATTTTCACAGATGCTGCAAGCAAGACGCTAACTATCCAAGATGGAATAAATCTGTTTACTACTACCAATGATGCGACTGGTGGTATTAGAAATACTGGTGGCGATGGTAAGGGCGTATTGATATTTGAAGGAACATCTGTCGTTGGTGCGGCAGTTGGTTCGAATAATAAATTTAATCAGATTAAAGTTACTGGAGCGGATAAGACTGTTACTTTCCAAGAAAAAGTTAATTTGACTAATGACGGTGGTGGTAATGTGGGTAATATTTTCATTTCAAATGGAGCAACTGTAATTCTACAGAAGGAAGTTGTGGCTGAGGATATCCAGGGTGCGCTAGCAAATAATCAAGGTACAGTAAAATTCCAGAATACAGCTGGGTTAGCTGGCGTTACTGCAATTAAGTCAAAAATTGGTAATGCTAATACACTTAATACTGTTGAAATTGGTGGAAAAGATATTACCTTTACTACTGATACTTTTAAAACAACTAATTTAGTATTCTCAAGTGCTGACAAGATGACTGCAACGTTTGAAGCCATTGCTGCTGATACATTCAAAAATACGGTGATTACTTCAACAGGAAATGGAATACATAATATTGCTTTGAGCAAAAATATTAGCCAAACATTTAACAATGCAGTTGGTGCTACTGATAAGACATTAGGCAATATCATAATTAATAATGATGATGGTAATGTACTCAATGATCTAGTGACCTTCAATGCTGGTTTCTTTGGTAGTGTGACAACAGTAAAAAATCAAACAGGTTTAGTAACTCTTGTTGGTTTGAATTCAGTCGCGAATAACTTAGGTGGTGATGGATTGGAGCTAAGAAAAATTAACTTTGATAACACTCTTACAGTTGGCAATATGTGGTCTAAAGAGGCAAATATAGCTGCTGCTAAAACGATAACCTTCAACGGTGTTGTGGCATCAAGCGTTGGGTTGACTTTGCAAAATGGTGCAATAGCAAACTTCAGTGGTCCTAATGTAGCACTTAATGCTGTAATAATAGCAGCTAATGCTGGACAGGGTGTTGCTAGATTTGATGATACTGCAATTATCACTAAAGCGATTGGTGCTCAAGCTACAAAGTTACAGTTAATTGACTTTACAGGAACTAAAGCAAGTCAAGTTGCTAGCGTTGGTGCAGATTTATTTGCAACTAATATTAATGTGGGGGCTCAAACTATTCAGGCAACAAAAGATATCAAGTTAAGTGGAACTACATCGTTTAATGGATCGACTATAAACCTTGCTGGACTGAGTAAGATTACCCTTCAAAGTGGTGCTTCAAAGTTAGTAGGTGATGTTACGCTTGGTCTGACGCTGAATAATGATGTTGCAGTTGGTAATATTATCGTTGATGGATCTGCAGGGGCTGCTTCTTTTGATGTCAATAATGCGAATTCAGTGAAGCTTGTGATTACAGATAACGCAGATCTACCAGTAACAGCGCAAACTTACGAGCTAATTACAAAAATTAATGGCGGAACAGCTACAGATTTAATAACTAAAAGTAGCGGTGTTGTTCAACCAACAACAAATAGATTTGTGAAATGGACACTGATTAATGATAATAAGGTTGTGCGTGAAAATAATGCTGAGCAAGCATTAGTAGCGATTATTGGCAAACTTAACGATGCTGAGTTGCTAGCAGATGCTAGACTTTATGGTAATGCTAATAACAAAGGTGATGCACTGGCTTATATGTCTGAGTTGTCAAAAATGACAGATGATGCTCAGATTCAAGAGTCGCTAGAGCGTTTAACAGAACAAAATGCTGTGCATGCAACTGCGATTGTTGGTCAAACAACTGCAACAGTTAACAATTCAATTAATAATAGGATTGCATTGCTGACGAATCATCCACAAGCTGGTATTCAAACAGCTAGTGTGGGAACATCTGGTGTTGCAGCTGGTGATGACCGTACTAAGTTTGGTGCTTGGATTAGCCCGTTCTATAGCATCTCAACTCAAAAAGAGCAAGGAACCAGAGCTGGTTATAAGACGCAATCAAGCGGTGGCAGTATTGGTTTTGATGCAGAAGTTAATGCAGATATGACACTTGGTCTTGCTGGTTCATTTGTTAAAACAGATGTAAAACATAAAAACTTCAAAGCTGGTGATAAAACCAAACTTGATACATTTATGTTCAGCATCTATGGTATTCAACAGTTAACTGATGCTTGGTTCTTGCAAGCTCATGTGTCATATGCTTCAAGCAAAGTTAAGAATACAGAGAAGCGTATTACTTTAGCTGGTAACCAAAATGCAACTGGTAGCTTTGACACTACATCATACTCTGGTGAACTATTGGCTGGATATAATGTAACGATGGCAGATGCTGTGGTAACTCCAATAGCTGGTGCAAGCTTTACTAGAGTAAACGATGGTGGTTATAAAGAAACTGGTACAACTAACCAGAATCTAACAATCAGCAGAAAAGCTGCTAATAAAGTTGAAGCTGTTGTAGGTCTTAGAGCTCAAATGACTTCACACATGAGTGGAATCGATATGACTCCAGAGTTCCATGGTTTTGTTAGACATGATCTAATTGGTAAGAGTTCAAAAGTAACTGCTACTCATGGTGGACTTGTAGGTCAACTAACACCTAAAACTGCAAAAATTCAGAAGACAACATTTAATGTTGGTGCTGGAGTAAATGCAGTTTCTGGTATGTATGAGTACGGAGCTGGCTATGATTTATTCTTAGCGAATAAATTAATTGGTCACCAAGGTACTTTGAAAGTTAGAGTAAATTTCTAACCCTTAAGAACAAAAGACTTGATTTGGTTTTTTTAAACCACGTTAATTCTAAAACATAAAAAACCTCCGAAATTAGTTTTTCGGAGGTTTTTTTATGGCTTAGGTCTTACCTTGTCGGAGGGGTGTGAGAAGAGTTTTTTCTTTTTTAGACCTCTTGTATAACCTCATTCTAAGCAGTAATTTTGTTGTCAAAACTTGCCTCCGTTTCTCATGTACGTTTGAATACATTGCGGTGCTCGGCTTCATTTTTCCTAAAAACTCTCTACTTATTTAGGGGTTATGGAAGAGGTCTTTTGTTTCCTGCATCTCTTTTGTCATTCCCGCGTAGGTGCAAGACAGGACTTCTAGGTTATGGCAAAAAGACTGTACTAGATTTATAGGAGTTATAGAAGCAGATGACTAAAGACTCGATCCAAGTTTTCACGTAGAGGACAGTGGAAGTATAGGATGAGTTTTCTCTTGAAGCTGCGTGCAATGAAATACAGCGCTACCAGTTACTACTAAAGCATTTAGATGCGTGCTTAGACTTCCTGCATACGTCGATCTAGTTGGTGATTTTGTTGTCAAAACTTGCCTCCCGCTCCTCACGTACATTTGAGTACATTGCGGTGCTCGGTTTCGTTTTTCCTAAAAATCTCTCAACCATTTTTGACTTATGCAGGAAGTCTAATCTTTGTTATAGTTAATTCAGATGAATTTGATGCTAGACGCGAGGATACGAAGCCTATAGATAATAGGCGAGTGACAAGCAACGACGCACGCAAGTTCATATCAATTAACTATATCTTAGCTTCAACCTATTTTGTCTCTCTATTCTTCATCACTAGTGAAACTAAAATCCCAAGTACCAGTAATACGAATGTGACTACAAGAGGGATGTATTTAGGAATGTCAATAAAATGGGTAGCAAATATTTTGACACCAATAAGAATTAAAATGAGTGCAAGAGAGTATTTTATATATTTAAACCTTTCTACTATATCTGCAAGGCAAAAAAATAGAGCTCTTAAGCCTAAGATCGCAAAAATATTCGATGTATATACTATAAACGTATTCTGAGTAATGGCAAAAATAGCTGGGATACTGTCAATAGCAAATACCAAATCCATAAATTCAATAGTAATTAAGGCCATAAGTAACGGTGTGGCAAACACTTTGCTATTTTCAACAACAATAAACTTGTTGCCGACTAATTCCGGGTATATGTTTAGCTTTTTCTTTAAAAATTTATATACATAAATATTATTTATATCAAAGGAGTGTTCGTTTACTAAGTAAAGTGTTTTTATTCCAGTAATGATAAGAATTGCCCCAAAGATAAATAACAACCAGCTAAACTTAGCTAGCAGAGTTGCTCCAGCAGAAATCATTATTGCTCTAAGAATAATAACACCTAATATTCCCCAAAATAGAACTCGATGTTGGTATTTGACAGGTATTTTAAAAAAACTAAATATCATTGAGATTACAAAAATATTATCAAGAGACATTGCTTTCTCAAGTAAGAAGCCAGTGAAATAATCATGAGCGGGAGCGGTACCTAGTGCATAATGAATATATCCACCGAAACAACATGCGATTGTGATATAGAATAAGCTCAAAGATAAGCTTTGCCCGAGAGTCATCACCGTATCGCGCTTATTGAATACTCCTAGATCAAGAACAAGTAAGGTGATCACGATGATTCCGAAGATAGCCCAATAGAATAAGGTAGTTTCCATGATGTCTATGCATGTTGATTAATGCTATATAGACTAAACACTGATAAAGAAGATTGATAACAAAAAAGATCATGAAAGATCTAGATTAATTTGATGAGTATTATAGAAACCATATAAAAAAGGAGGAACACAAAATTCCTCCTTTTTTTAGTTTATAAGTTAACTTAAGGTATAAGTTAAGCTTGCTTAGCTTTAAATCTTTTATTTACTTTGTTGATAACAAGAACTCTACCTTTTCTTCTTACTAGTCGGCAGTTCTTATCTCTGGCTTTTAAGGATTTTAACGATTTAACAATTTTCATAATAGCCTCTGTTAATAATTCAGCTTTTTGCATTTTATTTTGGTGTATTATAAACATAATTAGTGATAGCGGTCAAGCTAAAAACAGCTTAGTAATGCGAAGCTTCATTAAAAATTTCACAAGGTATCAATCAATATTTGAAATTAAACGACAAGTAGATGGATTTGTTCTTGACCGCTGGAGACAAGAAATTTATCATCATTCACATAATTAAACACAAAAATTTGGAGAGAATCTATGAAACCGTATAGCGACCTTGCAAAGATCATTCATAAAGAAGGGTATATATTCATAATTATTTTTGCAGCAGTAACGTTTGTGCTAGGTTCATTTAGTGCTACACTAGCGTGGATTGGAGGCATTTCTACCCTCTGGTGTGCATATTTTTTTAGGAATCCTGAAAGAGTTACTCCAGTCGGTGATGATCTTGTAATAAGTGCTGCTGATGGTGTTGTACAAAAAATTAATGAAGTTATCCCTCCTGCTGAGCTTAATTTGGGTAATGAGGAAATGATTAGGGTCAGTGTTTTCTTGAATATCTTTAACGTTCATATTCAGAGAGCGCCAGCAAATGGAAAAATTTTGTCGCTACACTATCACCCAGGGAAGTTCTTCAATGCTGCTTTGGATAAAGCTAGTATTCATAATGAGCGTCAATCCGTGCTTATGCAAACAAAAAATGGAACTAAAATTGCTTTTGTACAAATTGCGGGGCTCATTGCAAGAAGAATTGTTTGTGATTTAGAAGAAGAGCAAGAGGTAAGCGCTGGACAAAGATATGGTTTAATTAGATTTGGTAGCCGTGTTGACATATATTTGCCAATTAAAACTGTTATTACAGTAGCCGAGGGCCAGACTTGTGTTGGAGGTGAAACAGTGATTGCAGATTTGAATAAAAAGAAGTCAGATCAAATAAAATTTGAAGTGAGATAATAATATTTAGGAGTTTAATTTGATAAGATTTAAACGTAAAAGATTTGGTCTTAGGCCGGTGCCTTTTACAAAATTACTACCCAACATAATCACTTTAATAGGGTTAATCATAGGCAGTAGTTCCATTAGGTTTGCTCTTGATAGCCGTTGGGAAATAGCGGTATATTGCATATTGATTGCAACAATAATTGATGGCCTTGATGGCGGAGTTGCCAGAATGCTCAATGCTACTAGTCATTTTGGAGCGGAGCTTGATTCATTATGTGATTTCATGAATTTTGGTTTATGCCCAGCAATGTTAATTTATTTGTGGTCTTTTCAGCAATATGAGTACAAGGTGATTTCATGGGCATCTATCATGTTATTCCTGGTGTGTATGGCGATTCGGTTAGCGAGATTTAATACAGCCATTGTCCAGCCAAGTGAAATAAAGCAAGATGATCGTTTTCTGGTAGGAGTGCCTGCTCCTAGCGGTGCAATTCTTGCTTTGATTCCTCTGATTTTAGATTTTGAATTATCTCCTCTTTTTGGCGAGTTTAGCCTTAGGGATCATACGTTGCTCATTAATCTGTATATTGTAACTATTGCTTTATTGCTTCCAAGCAGATTACCAACTCTGTCTTTAAAGAAGATTCAGATTAAACAGGAATATTTATCACTTTATATGATCGTTTCTGCTATTATTATTATAACGACTGTGATATATCCTTGGTACTCGTTGCCACTAGTTGCTATACTTTACGTATTATCTATACCCGTATGTATGTATGTAACTCGTAAATTATGATGAACGAATCCATTGGATCAATAACTAGCAAATTCAATTCTTATCGTTATGCAAAGCCTATATCCGTTGCTTTGTCACTCCTAATTTTATTTTTTACGTATGAGATATATGTTTGGGCAATAACCCAGTCAACTGATAACGCATATGTAGAAGCAGATATCTCAAGCATTAGTTCAGAAGTCAATGGTGTATTAGATAAAGTACTGGTTAAAGAAAACAACGTTGTTGAGGTTAATCAAATAATAGCTAAGATCAGAGATGATGATCATAAAGCCAATTTCAATAAAGCCGAATCTGTTCTTGATGGAGCTAGGCGAGATATAGAGATAATAGAACAAAATATTAAACTTTCAAATATTGAACAACAAAAAACGGATGAAGCATATCAGTTTGCGGTCGAGAGTTTTAGGATTACTGAGATTGATTACAAAAGAATTCAAATGCTAAGTAAGGATAATTTTGCTAGTAAGAAAAGCGTTGATAGTATTAAAATTTTGTTTGAAAAAGCGAAGAGTGATTTAGCTCAGGCAGAATTTAATATGCAGACAAGTAAAGAAAACCTTGCATTACTTGAAATAAAGCGCTTTGCAGCGATGGCAAAATATAATACTGCATCTTCTGAGCTTGATTTAGCAAAAAGAGCTTTAGATAATACCGTCATTCGCTCTCCAATAAGGGGTATGATTGGTAATAGTTCTTTAAGAGAAGGAAACTATATACGTGCTGGTACTGTTTTATTTTCTGTTGTTCCAATTGATGAATTATATATAAAGGCTAATTTTAAAGAAACACAAATTTCAAAATTTAAACCAAGTATGAAGGTTGAGATTTGGGTTGATTCGGAAAAAGGAGAAAAAATTGCAGGAGAGATTCGCAACGTTTCTCCAGCAACTGGAGCTAAGTTTAGTCTTCTTCCTCCCTCAAATGCTACGGGTAATTTTACCAAAATAGTGCAGAGAGTGCCTGTAATTATTGATTTTCAAGTTCCAGAACGCATCAAAAATAAGATAGTTCCTGGCATGTCTGTGTTTGTAAAAGTAAGAACTTGACAGTTTGATTTATAACCTCGTTGTAACTGGGCGCTTCTTATATCAAACTCAGTTTTATTTAGCAATTTTTTCCTGTACTCGGGGTGACTATGGTTATGTCCAGGGGGGTTAAGTTTATTCTTAGAGTCTAAAGGCCCTAGCAATTGTCTTAGGCGGTTTTCTAAACTTTACGATCCCCAAAGCGAAAAAGCCTGAGCAGCTCGAAAATGGTGGGATCGAGAGGATTTGAACCTCCGACCTACGGATTAGGAATCCGTTGCTCTATCCTGCTGAGCTACGACCCCATATCTACATAAAAAGTTATTTTGCTTTGCAAAAAATACTTTTTTTTACAGATAAATATGTAAGATTTTTGTCTTCAGGACGCCCTTTGACAAAAACTAAATTTACTAGGTGATTAATAAGTTCAGGATATATCCAGAAACGCATCACCTACAAGTACACTCGCTAGAAACGAAATCATAAGGATTTACGTGACGATCATTTACCCAAATCTCAAAGTGTAAGTGATCCCCTGTTGTAGATCCTGTGCTTCCTTGCACTCCAATGGCTTTCCCTCTCGCTACTGCTCTTCCTTCTCTAGCTGAAATTTTAGCTAAATGGGCATAAAGTGTTTTTAGTGTTTTGCTATGTTGAATTTCAACAACATTACCATAGCCAGCTTTTTTTCCAGCAAAAGTTACTATACCATTGGCAGAAGCATACACGTAAGCTCCGTTTCTTGCAACCATATCCAATCCACAATGAAATACTTCTCGTTTTTTTACAGGATGTCGTCTGTTCCCATATTTACTTGTAATGTTAGTGCTACCAATAGGTATCATAATAGGTATAAAAGACACAATCTTGTCAAGAGTATCTAGCTCTTTACGTAAATCAATTTGAGTTATATCAGACCTAGAAAGTCTCCGCACATACTGATATTTACTGTTTGATAATATTCGATGATTATGATGCAGCTCTAGGAGCAATTTGTTAATTCTTACGATTTTGCGCAGAGCTTCTTTTTTTAGGCTAAGTGGGGATTTGTACCGAGCTTTAAACCTAGATATATATTTTGATTTGTAACGACGATCGTTAATGATATTACCAAGGTCTGCGGAATAGATGCAGTTTGTTTTATCTAATCTGCCAAGGTCATAGGCCACAATAAGGTCGCCTCTACTTAGCTTATAGTCACGCTTTAACTCACCTCCAATCGATTTATATGCTTCAACTGAATACCCACCAGTACTACAGCCTTGAATTAGCATACAAATTAAGGACAAAAATAGTATATTCTTGAATGTAGACATCTGATAAAGAAATGAGGTTTTCGACACTATATACCAGATACATCTTAACTACAAACTTTACATCGCCATGAATTCTAAAAATGGTCCAAGAATCATGAGAGGTAGAAACATTATTGCTCCAACTAATACCACCGTGATTAGTAGAAACAAGCTAAGCTCAATGCTAGATTGCGTATGCTTAGCTATTTGGTTGCTAATTCTTTGCTTAGCCGCAAATGAACCACTGATTGCTAGAGAAAAATATATTATTGGGTAGCGTCCTATGAACATTGCAAGTGCAGTCATATAGTCAAAATAGCTTGTAGATGCATTGATCCCGGTGAAGCTAGATCCGTTATTGGCAAAGCATGAAGCAAAGTTATAGGTAATGTCAGTAACTGCTTGGGATCCATGATGAGTGATTAGATTCTCAGAAGGTGGAATAAGTAAGGTAATAGCTGTAAAAAGTAATACACCAACTGGCATAACCAAGAATACTATAATAACATAATTGATTTCGTTTAGAGCAATTTTCTTGCCAAAGAAATTTGCCGCTTCTCCTGTAATTAAACCTCGTAGAAATACAGCTACCATAAGATAAGATAACATTGCAAAAAAGCCGGATCCAACTCCCTCGATAATAAATTTACTGATGATTAAATTGGAAAAAAGAACTAACGTGCTTAAAGGGGAATAATTTTCCAAGCACGCATTGGGCGAGCCATCGGAGCTCATGGTAATAGAAAGTGCCCACATTAAGGAGGGAAATTTATCGTAGATCAGCTCTTTTCCTATGTAATTAAAATTATCTGCCAGCGTGTTGTCCCCAAAAATATAAGGTAATCCATAGTTAGTTTCTCCAAGATTAATAACAAATAATGAAGCAATCATAACGATAACAACGATAGAATAAAGTGCCAAGCTTAACCTCAGAGAACCAAGCAAAAATCCATAAGTAAAAATCATTGCAACAGGCAATGTTATAACTAAAATTAAACAAAACATTACGGCTTCTCTTGAAGGCGCTTCAAAAGGGTGGGCTGATGAGGAAGCAAATAATGATCCCCCATTGGCCACTAGATTTTTTATGGCGACTTGCCCAGCAACTGGGCCCAGGTACATTTGCTCAGTTACCCCAGCAAGATTAGTGAAAGGCACTGTTCCTATGAAGTCATGCGGCACACCAAAATTTATCAGTGTAATTGCTACGAACAGTGAAAAAGGCAGCAGGATGAATAATAGAGCTCTTAGGAAATCGTCATAAAAATTACCAATGAATGGATTATGGCTGTTTATTATTCCTCTGATGAAAGCGATGAATACCGCAATACCAGTGGCGCCAGAGAGAAAATTTTGTGCGGTTAGAGCAAAAATATGAGATAATATGCTGAGCTCTTTTTCTGGATTGTGACTTTGCCAAAAAGTACCAGTTACAAAAGAGACAGATGCATTTAGGGCGGAGGAGAAGCTTATTTTCTTTTCAGCTGGTGCAAAGAATGGAAATGAGTCTTGGTAGTATATAATTAAAAAAGTTGAAATCATGCATATTATGTTGAAATACATAAGGTTTAAGAAATAATCCTGCCAGTTTTGGCTTTCCCATCGACCTTTTTTATTTTTTAATAGTTCATGTTCCGCATATTCATATCTAAAAACGATAGCGATATATTTACCAAACAAGGGCGCAATAATAGTTATTATAGAAAAAAAAATTAAAGCTTGAATGGTCATTTTTTTTAAAGCTCAGAAGGTATATGGTGAATTGAGTTTATCATAGCAGCATTCTCTTGTGGTAGCCATAGAGGTTTTTTTAAGCCGCAGCTAGATAACATAAATAATGCCACCAATACAAAAACTGGTTGTTTCATTTTATTTTTAACTATAGAAATATTGAAGTAATACAATAATTATGCAGGAAACTTGCTTTGAGTAAAAGATATTTATGGCTTCTAGGATTGGTTTTGATTATTTCTCTTGCATATATTGCCAGGGCAGAGAAACTTATAGTTACAAAGCATGATGATTTTCTTGATACGGATGTTAATTTTTTTGATGCCAACGGTAATAAAGTTTATCTAGATCAGTATGAAGGAAATACTATATTGCTTGTTTTTTGGGCTACTTGGTGTGGTAGTTGTGTGGGAGAGCTTCCATCTCTTGATAATCTACAAAAAGATTTTCGTAAATTACCATTCAAAATTATTGCTGTTTCAGAAGATTATCAAGGAGTTGAGGTAGTAAAAAAATATTTTTCCGAGAATGAAATTAGGCATTTAGAAATTTTTCATGATTATCAGAATAATTTATTTAGGTCCCTGGCTATAGTTGGATTACCTACAGCTTATTTAATAAACGCAGAAGGAAAGGTAAAATACATTTTCAATGGTGTTGTAAAATGGCATGATAATGAGGTTAGGCAGATGATAATAGCGCAAATAGACGGTAATCATGGCCTGCCTAAAAATACATTTAAAAGCGCTTCGCTGAATAAGCAAGTTGTAAAAGCCAAAAAAACAGTAGTAGAAGTGACTGCGGAGGAAGTAAAAAATGATAATCAAGAGGTAAAAGATGAAGAAATCTCAAGTAAAAAGCAGGAGTAACAATATAATGAATGGTACAAGAAATGATGTATCAGCTAGGCGTTTTAGTAAAATTGATCAGCTTCTTTCTATATTAACGTTTGGTTTAGGAGGAGTGAAGCCTGTAGTTGCTGTACTTAGACTAGATGGAGTAGTGGGAAAAGTTAGTGCAATGAAGAGTGGCCTTACTTTATGTTCGCTAAATAAACTCATTGAAAAAATGTTTAAGATTGAGCGTCTAAAAGCTGTGTGCCTTGCCATAAATTCTCCTGGCGGATCGCCAGTGCAATCAGAATTAATAGCAAACAGAATAATAGAGCTCGCTAAAGAAAAAGATATCCCTGTATATAGTTTTATAGAGGATATTGCTGCTTCCGGGGGGTACTGGCTGGCGTGCGCAGGTGATAAAATTTTCGCAAGTAGAAGCTCGATTGTAGGAAGTATAGGGGTAATAGCAGCTGGTTTTGGTTTCCATGAAGCTATAGAAAAATTAGGAATTCAAAGAAGGGTTTATACTCAAGGAAATAACAAATCTGTTCTTGATCCTTTCCAGCCTGAAAAAGAGTCAGATGTTAAAATTATTAAAAAAATTCAGAAAGACATACATGATCATTTTATTGATACGGTAAAAGAAAGAAGAGGAGGAAAAATTACTCAAAGTGATGAAGTGATTTTTAATGGTGAATTTTGGTCTGGGCAAATAGCCGCTGATTTTGGTTTGGTCGATGGTATAGACGATTTATACTCATTTATTCAAGAAAAATTTGGTGATGAAGTGAAAATCGAGTATATAGAGCAAAAACAATCTTGGTTTAAAAAGCGTTTTGGCGTGAGTGCTGTATCAAAAGAATTCGCCGACAATTTAGTAAGCGGACTAGTTGAATCAGCGGAGAAAAAGCTTATGCAAAGCAAATTTGATATTACTTAGTCTACTTTATGCACCTAGAACAGTTTAAAGAAAAGTATAATTACCAAGAGGCTACTCAAGTAATGAAGCAATATTTGGATATCAAGTTTGCTAACATTGAGTGTTTAGTTTTATTCAGAATGGGAGATTTTTATGAGCTGTTCTATGAAGATGCTATAACTGCTAGTAGAATCCTTGGTATAGCTCTGACAAAGCGCGGTAAAACAGGAGAGCATGAAATTGCCATGTGTGGTGTGCCACACCATGCGTTGTTCAATTATCTCAATAAATTACTTGAAGATGGTTTTAAAGTTGCCATTTGTGACCAGATGGAAACCCCAGAAGAAGCAAAAAAGCGAGGTGGGTATAAGGCGGTTGTTAATAGGGCTATTACAAGAATTATTACTCCTGGAACAATTATAGAGGAATCCTTACTGGAGTCTGGTACCCCGAATTATTTAGTTAGCATTGCCGTTGAGGGCAAAGCTGCATCAATTGCTTCGGTTGATTTATCAACTTCAGAAATATTGGTTATTACAATTCCATTTGCTGAAATAATAAATGAAATTTCCAGGCTTTCACCCAAGGAAATTTTATTAGCGGAGAAATATCGAACAAGTGAGCTAGCCTCAGCAATAGGATTACATCTTAATAAAAGAATTTCTTTTCAAGTTGACAGTTTTTACGCTGTTGCCAAGTGCGAAAAGATTATTTTGGAATTTTATAAAATTGGTGATTTATCAGCAATAGGTAATCTAAGTAGCTCAGGAGTTTCAGCTGTTGGCAGTATATTAGAGTATGTATCTCTCACTCAGAAAGATAACGTGCCAAGATTGCCCAAGCCTAAAATTTTGAATTATCATAAATTTATGAGCATCGATGCTTCTACGCGTCGGAATCTAGAGATTACTAACAACCAAAATGGGGGGGTAAAAAATAGTCTATTTTCTTGTATTGATGATACTGTAACAAAGTCAGGAAGCAGGTTGCTTTACCAATATATTTTAGCTCCTCTTGTAGACATTGAGTTGATCAACAAGCGATTAGAGATTACTAAGTTTTTTTATGATAATCTATCTTTAACGGAGGCTGTTCGCAAATTGCTTGGTAAAACTGGGGATCTTGAACGCTGTATCACTCGTATTAATATGCAAAGAAGTACCCCAAAGGATCTGCTTAGTATTAAATATACAATTGAAATAGCCGAAAAAATTATGGCAGATTTTATTGTTTTAAAAGGAATAAATCTTGATAAGGATATAGAAAACATTATAAAGCCTCTTCTTGGTTTACACTCCTTATATGAAATTCTTGATGAATCTATTCGAGAAGATGCTTCAAACTCTATTTCTGACGGAAAAATTATTAAACTTGATTACCATCATAGAGTTGCGCAGTTGCATGACCTGTTAGAGAATGGGCGTAGTAAAATAGAACAAATTCGTGATAAATATCGCAAAGAAACTGGTATAGACTCGCTCAAAATTTTAAATAACAATGTAATTGGTTTATTTATTGAGATCACATCAAGGCATGCAAATAAAATTACGGATGATAAATTTATACACAAACAAACTACTATAAATTCGATTCGATATACTACGGGAGAGTTACAAGAGCTTGAAAGTGATATGGTTAATGCAAATCTTCTTGTGGTTAATTTAGAGCAAGAAATATACAATAAGATATGCTCTCAAGTTATTAATAATCATCAATTATTACTAAGTTTAGCCTATGCCTTAAGTCAACTTGATGTGTATTGTAGTTATGCAATTAGCGCTAAAGAATATGATTATTGCAGACCAAATCTAACCGAGGATATGGTTTTTAATATAGAGAGGGGTAGGCACCCGGTGGTGGAGAGGACTCTGGCAAAGTCTAATGAGTGTTTTATTCAAAACGATTGTCAACTATCTATGGATGAGAGAATATGGTTGATTACCGGGCCAAATATGGCTGGTAAAAGTACATTCTTAAGACAAAATGCACTTATCTCGATACTTGCGCAAATTGGGTCTTTTGTTCCGGCGGCTAGCGCTCAAATTGGTATAGTAGATAAGATTTTTAGTCGAATTGGAGCTGGCGATGATTTAGGCAAGGGGCAATCCACGTTTATGTTGGAAATGTTAGAAACGTCGGCAATTCTAGCTCAAGCTACTCATAAATCGCTTATCATATTAGATGAGGTGGGGCGTGGCACGTCTACTTATGATGGCGTAGCAATTGCCTGGTCAGTACTTGAACATATACACGACAAAATAAGAGCGCGTTGTTTATTCGCTACTCACTATCATGAGCTTGTGGCTATGGAAGAAGTGCTACCGAGCTTGGCTAATTATACGGTTGACATTAAAGATGATGGTGAGCATATTTTATTTTTGCACAAGATCAAGAAAGGCTCCGCTGATAAATCTTATGGTATTCATGTTGCGCAGCTTGCAGGTTTACCAAAGCCAGTTATTGCCAAAGCAAAAGAATTACTAAATAAATTAGAAAAAGATTCTATAAAATCTGGCAAAAAAGTGCTTAAAGATGAATCGCATAATATGGATTTATTCATGATAAACACAGCTTCAGAAGAGAATAAAAAACTATATGATGAGATGAACAAAATAGATCCAGATAAACTTTCGCCAAGGGAAGCACTGGATATAATATATTTTCTTAAATCAATTCATTAATACTATTTCCTATTTTTAAATGTACTAAAAATTTTGCTGCAACTCATTATTAAATTCATGTCTTGATATTGACTAGTGCGGTGTAATCTAGTACAAAGGCTCATGTAAAAATTATTTATAAATTATTATGGCAGCAAAAACAAAAACCACAAAAACAAAAGATATAAAAGATCTAAAGGGTTTAAAAGAAGTTCAAGAACATTATCTAGATTACCCATATCCAATGCGTAATCCAGATGATGACAAAACTAGGTTGCTAAAGGTTTATGGTGACTATCTCGGTGAGATTAACCACTGGCTTTTTAATGGCAAAAAGGATTTTACAAAAAAATTTCGTGTTTTGATTGCTGGAGGGGGAACTGGTGACTCTACAGTTTTTTTAGCGGAACAGTTAAAAGATACAGATGCTGATGTAATTTACTTAGACTTTAGCAAAAATTCGATGGCTATTGCGCAAAAGAGAGCGGAGCATCGTGGCCTTACTAATATAACATGGATTCATGATAGCATATTAAATATTCCAAATCTTAAACTAGGTAAATTTGATTATATCACCTGTACCGGTGTTTTGCATCATCTTGAATCTCCAGATGCTGGGCTCAAGATACTATCTGATTCATTAACTGATGATGGCGGTATGGGTATTATGGTTTATGCTCAATATGGCAGAACAGCAGTTTATCAAATTCAAGATATGCTCAGAATGGTAAATGAAGGAGTTACTTCTCGTCAAGAAGAAGTAAAAAATGGTTGGGCAGTTGTTAACGTATTGCCAAACACTAACTGGTATAAGAGGGGCGCGGAATTATTAGGAGATCATATTAATCACGGTGATATTGGGCTGTATGATATGTTCCTGCATAAGCAAGATAGAGCTTATACTGTACCTCAGCTGTATGAATTCGTTGAAAAAGCTGGTTTAAATTTTGTTGAGTATAATTCGCCACATAGTAGGGTTATGCTTAAGCCAGAAACTTATTTTCAAGATCCCGAGTTTTTGAAGAAGATTAAAGCATTGGATAAGTCAAAGCAGCAAGCTATATGTGAAATTATGTGTGGGTCTATTATTAAACATAGTTTTTATGTTTCTAAGAAGACAAAGCCTACAGCAAAAATAACTGATATGGATAATGTCCCATACATTTATACAATATCTGATCTCCCCCAACAAATTGCAGATTACATAAAAAATAATCAAAGCATGATCGGTTCAAGAATAAGCTTCTCATTTAAATCAGACTTTCTTCAAGATGTTTCGATTAATATTTCTGTGTCTAACTATACTGAGTTTTTGTTTAGAAATATGATTGGCAAAGATAAATCTCTAGGAGAGATTCATAAAGCAATCGAGAAAGATATTGGTAAAAAAGTAAGCGATAGCGAATTCCTGGGCGAGTTGAATAGAATTTTCCCGATAATGGAAGAGGTTGGAGCGTTGTTGTTTAGAAATAAAAAGATTTCAATCGTACCACTTTATTAAACTTATTGGATATAGATGTGGTATTAATTTATCAAATAATCGAATCTGATACACTTCTAAAGTATAATTAATGAAAAAATAAGAGGCCATATGTTATACGGCCTCTTATTTTTATTTGACCATAAAATTTTGTTATATATAATCCAAAGCTGATTTTTGGCTTATTTTTATTAATTAGGAAAGGTTTTATGAAAATAGTGGCAAGGCACGCAAGGACTGTGTTGCTAATGAGTGTAATTTTGCTTTCAATAGGTTCTGCAAATGCAAATAACGCCGAGTATAGGTATATATATATTGGAACAGAATTAGGAATTTCTGAGCCCGTAGTAAAAAATTTCGTTGATAAAGACACTGATGCGAAATTTAGGTTAAAACAATCAACAATGATTGGAGGACGTATTGGTTATAGTTTTTATCCTAATATGATGATAGAGCTTTCTGCAACCTACCAATCAAAATATGGGCTAACCTATTTATTGCCGCTGAAGTCAACGGGAATTAATATCCCCGGAGTTGGAGCCATAGATATTCCAAAAACGCCTGGAAGAACTAAAGTTTCTGGTAACGTATATACAGCAAATTTTATATATGAATTTTCACCAGTATTTGCACAAGTAAAACCATATGTAATTTTGGGAGCAGGTATCGCAAGAGTTTCTATTAAACCAACAATTACAACAACTCCAGCCCTAGCCTTAATAGGTTTGGGTAATAAATTTGAGTTTTTTAGAATTAAGAAAAATACTGTAAATTGTTTGGCCTGGCAGATTGGTGGAGGTATAGCGAAAGATTTATCTGAAAATATAAGTATAGACTTTGGTGCAAAGTTACAGGTTGTAAATGATATTAAAGTCAAATATGATACGTTCGACATCAAAGCACAATCTTTTGTGGCACAAAAGCCAATTAAGAAAACGATTGGTGTTGGTGAATTTACCCTTGGATTTATGTTCAAGATTCCTGTTTAATAAAAAATGAATTATTTGATATGACAATAAACACAACAGAAGTATATGCATACGATGAGATGCCATATGAAAGCTACCCTTATGCACAGAGTAGTCCTGAAAAACTATCCACTCTTGGTACTTTATTTGGAATGACTCCTCCAAAGATCGAAACTGCTAGAGTTCTTGAACTAGGCAGCGCAGCTGGTGGAAATCTTATTCCTCATGCTGTACATTATCCTAAGGGGTATTATGTAGGTGTAGATTTGTCTAAAGTGCAGGTTGAAGATGGTCAAAAGCACATTAAGGCGTTAGGACTGAAGAATATAGAACTTAAGCATTGTTCAATTACAGATGTTGATGAGTCGTTTGGTAAGTTTGACTACATAATTTGCCATGGTGTTTTTTCTTGGGTTCCAGATTTTGTACAAGATAAAATATTTGAAATCTGTAATAAAAATTTATCACCCAATGGTATAGCATACATCAGCTATAATACACTTCCTGGTTGGAATATGGTCAGAACTGTCAGGGACATGATGATGTATCATGCAAAAGGCTTTGTATCTCCTCAGGACAAGGTTGCTCAGGCCCGCGCGTTGCTTGCTTTTGTAAAAGAGAGCTTAGAAGGGCAAGATACTTCGTATTCAAAAATGCTGACCCAAGAAGCTGACTTATTATCAAAACAAGGTGATCATTATATCAGGCACGAGCATCTTGAAGATAATAATAAACAATTCTATTTTACTGAGTTTATGGAAGAAGCAGGAAAGCAAGGCTTGCAGTATCTATCAGATGTAGCTTTGTCAACGATGTATCTTGGCAATATGAAGCCATCAGTAACTGAAAAATTGCAAAGTTTAAATGACATAGTTAAAACTGAGCAGTATTTAGATTTCATCAACAATAGAAGATTTAGAAGTACTTTGCTTTGTCATAGTAATGTTCCAATTAATAGGTCGCTGAATAATAACAATATCAAAAATTTTGCTATTTCATTGGATATTCTTCCTGAAAAGCCTTTTAACCAAAAGGATTTAGAAAGTAATGAAGTTGTGAAATTTTTCTTTAAAGGTGATAAGAATCAGTATGTTTCTTCATCTTCTCAATGGTTGAAGGCGGCGTTATATGTTTTGGCTGAATACAAAGGTTATCCTTTGAAATTTGCCACCATTGTTGAAAAAGCTAATAAATTTTTCAAGACTGATTGCAAGGCTCAGATAGAAGCTGACTTGCTTGGTAATGCAATGAATCTAGTGATAAAAGGTTATATGGAAATTTCTTTATTTGAAAGAGATAAAGCTAAGGTGAACTTAGAAAAACCAACACTAAACAATTTAGCTTTGTATGAAGTAAACCATACTAATAACACTTGGGTTACGGGTTTTAACCACGCTCCAGTAGGCATTAATATATTTGATAAATTTGCACTTAAATATATGGATGGTAAGAATACCAAGAAGCAGATTCTTGATAATTTAATCAAAGAAGTTGCTGATGGTCAACTTACTGTAAATAAAGACAATATGAAGGTTGAAGATCCTAAAGAAGTTAAGAAAGAGCTTACAGCATATCTTGATAATACGATCACAAGGCTATCAACTCTTGGAGTTTTTGAGTAAATGATGCAAAAGAGGTTTGATGATAATATCAATCCTTTGTTATCGGAAATTACTGAGGCGGCTTCCGAGGGAGTCGCCTTAGCTGTTTCTGGTGGTTCAGACTCTGTTGCATTACTATATCTTGCAACAGAATGGGCTAAATCTAGAAAAATTCGTCTTGTGATCTTTAGTGTTAATCATAACTTACGTCCTGAGTCATCCAAAGAAATTGAGTTCGTTAGAATGGTAGCAACTCGATTTAATCATGAATTTTATGAATTATCATGGGATAGTGGTGGTAATAAAGTAGCTATTCAGGCACGAGCGAGAGATGCACGTTATAAGATGATGAGTGAGAAGTGTCGGGAGCTTGGTATAAATACAATGCTGACCGCGCATCATCTAGATGATATGCTTGAGACCTATCTAATGCGCAAAAATAAGAAAAATGGCATATTAGGTCTGAGTTATTCAAATAGTTTTTTTTATAATAACGTCCATGTTTTTAGGCCTTTATCATCATTTTTAAAGTCTGAACTATTAGATTATTTAAATAGCATAAATATCAAATGGGTAGAGGATGAGTCTAACGCGTTAGATATCTATGAGCGTAACAGAATTCGCATGGATATATTTAACTTAGCTGAGGAGAAAAAATCTGAGCTTTTTGTTGAAATGAGGGCGATAAATGAAAAGGCTTATGAACTTAATGAACATTTAATTTCTGCTATAGCCGAGTCTGTATCTATCAATAATTTTGGATTTGCAATTATTGATCTTACAAAAATTAGAGACAAGGGCTTGGATATTCAAATCTATGTTATTAATTATGTATTGACCATTGTCGGAGGCAAAGACTATTTACCTAGGTTTCGTAGTACTAAGCGAGTAATAAATAAGCTTGAAACGAGGCAGAAAATTGATAATAGTTTACATGGTTGCATTCTCAAACAAACTAAAGATAAGTTATTAATATTAAGAGAATCTAGTAAAATAGATTCTAATCCAGCCAAATTAAATGATCGTATATTTTGGGACGATAGATTTATCATTGAGTCAGATAAATTAGGGTATAGTGTTGGTAGATTAACGTTACTAGAATATATTCAAAAAAGAGATGAATTTGATCTTAGTGAGTTGTCTCTGGTTGGAGGTAATAACCATAAACTTATTTTATTTACTCTACCAGTAATTAAAAGCCTTGAAAAAATTGTAGCAATTCCCCATATATCTTACTATGATGAAACTCAACTTGAAGGAGCGCTAGAGGTTATTTTTAGGCCTAATTTTATTTCGCGATTTACCCATTTCTTATAGGAAAAATTTAATGAACAACCAGAACAAACAAATTTTTATTTGGATATTTATTTTCATTTTAATGGTCATGACCTTTAATGCTCTGCAAGGAGACGGGATTGCTGGTAGGGCTGAGTCATTAGCTTTCTCTGATTTCCTAAACAAAGTCGATGAGCGTCAGGTAAATTCTGTGAAAATACAGGGAAGAACTTTGGATGGAACACTTGCGGATGGCACAGCTTTTTCAACTTACGCTGCTGATTATCCTGGGTTAATAGATAAGCTAAGTATCAATGGTGTTCATATTGATGTAATGCCCCCAGATACGAAAATGAATTCTTTATTTAGTATATTTGTATCTTGGTTTCCTATGCTACTTCTAATAGGGGTATGGGTATTTTTTATGCGCCAGATGCAAGGAGGGAGCAAAGGAATGGGTTTTGGTAAGTCTAAAGCCAAGCTTATTTCTGACAAAGGTCCAAAGATTACTTTTGCTGATGTTGCAGGTATTGATGAAGCCAAAGAAGAGCTATCAGAGATAGTAGATTTTCTTAGAAATCCTAGTAAATTTCAAAAGCTAGGTGGAAAAATTCCAAAAGGTTGTTTGTTAATTGGTCCTCCTGGAACTGGTAAAACACTTCTTGCTAGAGCAATTGCAGGCGAGGCCAATGTGCCATTCTTTAGTATTTCAGGCTCTGATTTTGTTGAAATGTTTGTTGGTGTTGGTGCCAGCCGTGTACGTGATATGTTTGAACAAGGAAAGCGCAATGCTCCATGTATAATATTTATCGATGAGATTGATGCTGTTGGTCGTCATAGAGGTATTGGTCTTGGTGGTGGAAATGACGAGCGTGAGCAAACGCTTAACCAGATGTTGGTTGAAATGGATGGTTTTGAGTCAAATGAAGGAGTCGTAATAATTGCTGCAACCAATCGACCGGATGTACTTGATCCAGCTTTGCTTCGTCCCGGTCGTTTTGATCGTCAAATTACTGTTTCTAACCCAGACGTTTCTGGTCGTGAACAAATTCTAAAAGTTCATATGAAAAAAATTAAATACTCAGATAAAGTTGACCCTAGGGTTATTGCGAGAGGCACTCCTGGCTTTTCAGGAGCTGAGCTACAAAATCTAGTCAATGAATCAGCTCTAATGGCTGCACGTCGTGGTAAAAAAGTTGTGGATATGCAAGATATGGAAGATGCAAAAGACAAAGTAATGATGGGGGTTGAAAGGCGATCACTCATTATGTCTGATGATGAAAAGAAACTGACAGCGTATCATGAAGGCGGGCACGCTCTTGTGGGCTTACATTGCCCAGCATCTGATCCGATACATAAAGCTACAATCATTCCGCGTGGTAGGGCACTTGGGATGGTTATGAGATTACCCGAGGGTGATAGACTTTCCATGACTTTGGAAAAGATGAAAGCAGATATAGCTGTCGCTATGGCTGGACGAGTTGCAGAGGAAATTATTTTTGGTTCAGAAAAAGTGACGTCAGGGGCTTCCTCAGATATTAAAATGGCAACAAGAATGGCTCAAGCGATGGTTACAGAATGGGGGCTTAGTGAAGAAGTTGGTCCAATATTCCATGGTAGAAGCAATGAAGATATGTATGCATCTGGTGGATCTGGAGATAAAACGAGGTCGGAAAAAACTTCTGAATCGATCGATAGAGAAATAAAAAGAATTGTTGATGAAGGGTATAATTTTGCTAAGCATATTCTTACAACCCATATTGGTCAGCTTCATACTTTGGCAAAGGCTTTGATTGAGAAAGAAACACTTAGTGGTAAACAAATAAAGAACTTGTTACTTGGACTTCCGCTTGATAATGAACATGATCCAGAGTTTCCAGCTATTGCTAGTAGTAAGAAAGAAGCTAGCAAAAAAGAGGAGGAGTCTGTTATTCCTAAAAAAGCAGCTGTGAAAGAGATAAAGGCTAGAGCAAAGAAGGAATAGAGGGGCTAGACGGGTTTGGTCGCATTTGGTGACACACAGCGTCAAGGATCATGGTTCTTGTTTTGCCTACGGTGAGCTGAAGTAAATTCAGGATAACGATTTAGTTTAGCATGAGGAGTATGTATTCAGGGTAGCCATATAGAATATTTGTTTGCGTTCTATATTAATCAAAATTATCAAGACATTATGACTGTAAGAACTAGATTTGCCCCTTCTCCTACGGGATATTTGCATATTGGCGGTGCGCGAACAGCTTTGTTTAATTACTTATTTGCTAAACATCACGGTGGAAAATTTCTGCTTAGGATTGAAGATACCGACTCTGCACGGTCAACCTGGGAAGCTAAACAGGCAATTCTCACTTCTCTTGAGTGGCTTGATATCAGTCATGACGAAGAAATTATCTATCAATCGGAGCGCGCTAATCGGCACAGAGAAGTTGCGTATAAGCTAGTTGAAATGGGTAAGGCTTATTATTGTTTTTCATCGCAGAATGAAATTGCAGCAATGCGGGAAAGGGCTTTATTAGATAGAGAACATTTTATCTTTCATTCACCCTGGAGAGATAAAACCCAGGATCAGAATCCAGATGGAATTAAGCCGGTAATCCGGATAAAAGCTCCTCGAGACGGGCAAACAATTGTAGATGACTTACTGCAAGGTAAGGTGGTTGTTCAAAATTCTCATCTTGATGATATGATACTGCTTCGCTCTGATGGAACACCAACTTATATGCTTGCTGTAGTGGTAGATGATCATGATATGGAAATCACTCATATAATCAGAGGAGATGATCATTTAAACAACGCTTCAAGGCAACAACTAATATATGAAGCGATGGGTTGGAATATACCTAAGATGGTGCATATCCCCTTGATTCATGGCCCAGATGGTGCAAAATTATCCAAGCGTCATGGTGCTCTTGGTGTTGAAAGCTATAAAGATATGGGATATCTACCTTTAGCTCTCAATAATTATTTACTAAGGCTGGGTTGGTCCCATGGTGATGATGAAATAATATCGCGTCAGCAGGCGGTTGAATGGTTTAGTATCGATGGTATGGGTAAGTCACCAGCGAGGCTTGATTTTGCTAAAATGAATCATATGAATGCTCATTACCTTAGGTCTATGAAGGAAGCTGATCTTGCTAAGCTTATTTTTGAGAATTTAGATCAGAATTTAAGTGAGCAATCTAAGAATAATATTACCCTAGGTCTAGAAGCAATGAAACCAAGGGCCGAGTTAGTCAAAGATCTAGTGGATTTATCCAGTATCTTCATAGTAGATAGTGAGATTAAATGCACAGAAGAAGCAATATCTTTAAAGGATGAGTGTGACGCTAGTATTGTTGACAAAGTGGTGAGCTCAATTAATAATATTATGGAATTTAATAGAGATAATATACAAATTGCCTTGAAAGAAGTGTCACAAGAAACTCAGATGAAATTTGGTGATCTTATGAAATATGTCAGGGCATTTATTACTGGTAGGACTGCTTCTCCAAGCGTATTTGAGATTATGGAAATAATAGGCAAAGATAATAGCATAAATCGGCTTAAGACGTGATAAAACAGCATTTAGAAAATCATTATAGTATCGGTCGACTAAATAATTGTTATTTGATCAATACCGATAGCATAGAGGATGGCTTACTTGAGCTAAATGAGTTTATTAGTAGCAAGCTTTTAAATAGTAATATAGAAAACCATCCCGACTATATTTGCATTCAAAAGCTTGATAATAAAACGAAAAATATTTCAGTAGATCAGATTAGATCAATGCAGAAATTTTTATATAAAACATCTGTTATCACTGGTAAGAAAGTAGCTATAATTTATGCTGCAGATCAAATGAATATAAATGCAGCAAATTCTTGTTTAAAAATTTTAGAAGATACTCCGTCTAATACTTATATTTTTCTAATCACTAACAATGCGGCTAGTGTTATACCGACAATACGTTCAAGATGCGTAAAGATAAACTATCACTATATTGCATCTCCAGACAAAGAGACTGATGCTAGGTTTTTAAAACCCCTAAGTAAAAAAACCAATATAGTTGAGAAATTAGAGTTTATAGCAGAATTTGCTTATAAAGATCGTGATTTATGGGGACAATTTTCTGTTTCTATGGAAGAATTAATTGCAAAATTTTGTAAAAAAACTGCTGGATTAGATGTTAATTTAACAGAGTCAGAGCTAGCTATTTTTGATCAATTTAAATCAAAATCACAATATTATCTGCAAATAAAATATGATAAAATTAAGAAAATTATTGATGATACAAATCTTTTTGATCTAGATTTGCGTTCAAGTTCTCTTTTATTAATTGATAAATTCCGAAGCTAGATTAATGTATGATGTTTTTTTTCAGCCTGTAAAATCAATTATTTCCATTAAAGAAACTGCTGAAAAAGCTTTAAAAAGACTAGGCATTTTAAATGTACGTGATTTAGTTTTTTATAAACCATATTCCTATAATATAAGTGATACATCATCTAATTTGTCGGGTTTGCAAGATAATCTGCTGATTCAAGCAGAAGTTAGTATTATTGAGATTTCACAATCAAGATCTGGTCGCACTCCAACAAAAATATATGTGGCCAATGACACTGGGGATCTAACTCTAGTTTTTTTTAATAAAATTCCGTCGTTTATATTCAATAAATTGAAAGTGGGAGGAAAATATACTGTTCAAGGCAAGGTGCAGTATTTTGATGGAGGATTTCAACTTACCCACCCAGAATTTATTTTTAAAAAGTCTTTATCTGTACCAGTGGAGCCGATTTATCATTTAACCTATGGCTTAATTAATAAGCAATTATATGATTACATATTGACTGCTATAAAATTGCTTGAAGTAGCGATTGCTGCTAGGAATTCATTTGGTAAAATTCAACAAGAATGTTCACATTATATTACTTCTCTGATTAATGAAGTAAAACAATTACATCTAGTTGGTCATGCCCCGATTCCCTTGCTAATAGAGCAGACTATGGAGTCTGTTATTTCTAAACTCACTGAAAAAGAACTATTTGCCAATCAAATAACACTAGCCAAATTAAAAAAAAAGGAGCAAGAGGTCCTTGGCAGAAGTTTTAATATTGCAAAAGAACTTAAGAATAAGGTCTTGAATAATTTAGGCTTCGAGCTAACAAAATATCAACAAGAAGCAATCAAACAGATTGAGGTGGATCAATCCTCGAATATTCAGATGATGAGGCTATTGCAAGGAGATGTTGGCTCGGGTAAAACAATTGTAGCTTTGCTCACGATGCTAAATGCTGTGAGCTCAGGCACGCAAGCTGTACTTATGGCGCCCACAGATTTGCTTAGTTTGCAGCATCATCAGTTTTTTACCAAGGCTTTGACTGGAACTGGTATCAATGTTGAATTGCTCACAGGAAAAACGACTATTAAAGCAAGAAGATTTATAAAAGAAAATTTAGAGAACGGAATAACTAACATTTTAATTGGTACTCATGCTCTATTTCAAGAATCAGTTGCATTTAAGGACCTAGGTTATGTAATCATTGATGAACAGCATAGATTCGGTGTGCAGCAACGTCTTGAACTTATTGCCAAGGCAACCCATCCAGATGTACTAGTTATGACAGCGACTCCTATTCCTCGTAGTTTAACTTTGACAATGTTTGGTGATATGAGTGTTTCTCAAGTAAAAGATAAACCGAAAAACCGCTTGCCTATAGTTACGACCATAACGTCCAATAATAGGTGGAATCAAATTTCATTGTCGTTACAAAAAATAATTGATCAAGGGCAAAAAATATATTGGGTTTGTCCCCTTATTGATCAGAAAGATAAAACCCTTGAGCATGAGGATAATTTTACA
Organism: Rickettsia typhi; assembly: GCA_945875975.1. Classification (GTDB taxonomy): domain Bacteria; phylum Pseudomonadota; class Alphaproteobacteria; order Rickettsiales; family Rickettsiaceae; genus Megaera_A. The sequence goes on along the minus strand of CAMCMD010000001.1, from coordinate 69,901 downwards.
TATGCCGATGTTACCAAGTGCTCTCTAGAGCTGGATAAAATTTATCCAGGGCAGGTTACAATTATTCATGGTAAAATGAAGGCTACAGATAAAGAATTTGTAATGCAAAACTTTAAGAATGGGGTATTCAAAATTTTAGTGGCAACGACTGTCATTGAAGTTGGTATTGATGTGCCTGATGCGACATTAATTATCGTTGAAAATGCTGAAAAATTTGGTCTTGCGCAGCTACATCAATTAAGGGGTAGAGTGGGGCGTGGAGAGTTGCAATCGTACTGTATTCTTATGTATGAGCCAAAAAGATTTTCGGTTAATGCTAGAAACAGATTAGAAATAATGAGGCAAAGCAATGATGGTTTTTATATTGCTGAACAGGATCTTATTCTTCGTGGTGGAGGAGAAATGCTTGGAACTAAGCAAAGTGGAGAGCTAGAGTTTTTCTTCGCTGATTTAGGGCGTGATTTAAATATTCTACTACAAGCAAACAAATTGGCTCAAGTAAGTAGTTTTTCTGAATTTACAGAGTTTCAAACAAAACTTTTTGCAAGATACAGGGAAGATATAGCAAAAAGTGGGTAATGAAATAATAGTCTCTTTATAGAGTTTTTACTTATTTATTGGTTATGCAAGGGGTCTATTCTCTTTGCGAAGTAAAAAGCCAAAAATATCAGTAAGTGAGCTGTAGTTCCAACAAACACCCCTTTTAGATAGAAGTGCTCTTCAAGATATAATTGCCATAAAACAAACGTTAAGGCTCCAGTCGCGCACGAAATAACAAAATTTCTTTTACTGATAGTAATGCCAAATAAGCCAAAAATCATGGGTACCAGGACTATAGGACTCCAAAAACCTACCACGAATATTACTAGATCAACTACCTTAGAAAAACATAAGGCAATAACTATAGCTATACTACCAATTAGTACATTCATTATTCTTGCAAGCATTAACATAGAGTTTTGATTTTTAACTGAAAATAATGGATTAAAAATATCTTTAACAATAGTAATGGAAGTAACGTTCAAATCAGAGTCAGCTGTTGACATCACTGCTGCTAAAAGTCCAATTACTACTATTCCTTGAACGCCAACTGGAATGATATGATCAATTAAATAGGGCAAGGCTAAGCTTGCTTTAATATCTGGATATTGGATGTAGGCAATTAGGCCGTTAATAGTTACAAATACTAGAAAAATAACATACACGCCAGTCTTGATTATTATAGCATTTGTTGTGGTTTTACTATCCTTGTTAATTAGAGCTCTTTGAATAAAGGTAGGTAATAAGTTAATAACTGAAAACCCAAGAGCTGCTGATATTGTGAGACCCAGAAGGTCTGGATTATCTGGGAAAGAGACCTTATCAAGAGGTACAGAGGCAATAAATTTATCAAATCCAATTTGGTATATGCCGAAAATCGTGATAATTGGTATAGCAACTATCATGGCAAAAAACTGAAGCAGATTGGTAAAGAGAACTGACTGTAATCCCCCAATAGTCGTATATATTACTACTATTCCATAACTAAGTGTTACCCCTAAAACATAATCTACTTGTAGGATATACTCAAAAATTCTCCCACTTACGCTAATCTGGGCAGCTAATAGCCCAATAGAGACTAATATTGCTGATAATCCCCCAATATAGCGCCCTGGTAATCCATAGTCGGCTGACATAATATCGCCAATAGTTTCTGAACCGTAATGCTGTATTAGTTTTGGAACTATATAAATTGCTATTAAGAGATCAATGGGCATGGCAATCAATAGGCCATAACTATGTGCAATGGTTTCGGAAAAAGCTTTTTCAGATATTCCGAAAGTTGTGCCTCCGCCAATAGTTGAAGCAAAAATTGTTGCCACAAGCAAAAGCTTATTACCCTTAACACCTTTAGTAATCCTCGAAAAAGACTTAAAGTTGCCGCCTGTAGTTCTTTTAACTATCCCGATTATGAGCAAGAGTGAAAGATAGGAAAATACTATAATTACATCAATCATAATTTACCACAATTTGTTTCTTTTTTATTTTTTCTAAATATACAATAATCACTAGAGCTGGTACGGTTGCAACTGTTGTGAACAGATAAAATACTGTCCAGCCAAAATTTGCAACAAAATAGCCTGAGATAGATGGCAGGATAGATCTCGAGAGCCCCATCATTGATGAAAAGAAAGAATATTGCGTAGCTCTGAATCTTCCATCACATAAAGAGGCAATGAACGCAATATATGCTGCCATAGTCATACCACCACTTATACCTTCAAACCCTGTAATTAAGAATAGTAAGTATATATTTTTGCCAACAGCATCTTGCAGTACAAATAGAACGTGAGCGGCAGCATGAATTGATCCAAAAAGTAATAAACTGTCATAAAGAGGTTTTTTCCTCATTATATAGCTTGCGAGTAATCCACCAATCATTGCGGAAATAGCTCCAAATAGTTTTCCTGCTGTGGCTATCTCAAATGAGTCGTAGCCAATATGATGCAGAAACGGAGTAATCATCATGCTGATAAAATTATCTGGAAGTCTGTATAAGATTAGAAAAATAATAACAAATAATATATACTTATTTGATCCGATGGGTTTTAAAATTTTCTTTATAAAAGAACGCGTTCTTAGGAAGTGGCCTTGATGTTTAATCGCCTCCTCAATGATTTCATTGTTAAATTTTGTATAAAGCGAAGTTAGATCTTTTGATAGTAAAATCAATATGATAGGAAAAACAATTAATACCATGCTAAATAATTCGTAGACTAGATTCCATCGCATATATTGAGAAATGTAGATTGCTCCAGAGCTTGAAAGTAGCATACCTATACGATAGCCAAATATATACATTCCAGAAATTTCTCCTTGATGTCTTTTATCAACTAATTCTGTTCGAAGAGCACCAAGGATAGAGTCTTGTGCTGAAGCAAAAATAGATATTAAAAGACCAGATAGGGCTATTGGCAAAAGCTCTTCGGTTGGGTCAAATGTGCTTATTAAGTATATTGCTGCACTCAGTAGAAGTTGTACTAATAATAACCAAGAGAGCCTTTGACCAAAAGCAGAGTGTAAAAAGGGGATTTTTTTGGTGTCAAAAAGAGGCGCCCAAGTGAAATTTATTGCATAAGGCAGTGATACTAAAGAAAATGCTCCTATAGTTCTTATGTCAATTTTTTCAAATGAAAGCCAATAATTAAGTGTGTATCCGCTGAGCATTATGGTAAAACCACTCATCAACCCAAACAACCATACTATTAAAAATTTTTTTCTTGGCATAATCTCTTTAAACTTCTCAAACTTAGAATATTCTCAGAATGAACAGATTGTAGTTAAGCACCTGTTTTAACATAATGTGAGATTTAATTGTGTGATAGTATTATCTTTTAATCCTAATGGAGTCAATAACTATGGTAATGATAAAGCTTTTTTATTGACAACTAATTAGCTCTGTACTAGAACTGGTAAGTATTTGCAAGAGGATGTAGGTACTGATTTAAGCAGGTCTTTTGTAATATTGAATGTCTAATCTTAAAAATCCAATCTTTGTAAACAAAATCAAGAACATATTCTGGCCAATAGAGCGTTCAGAGATAAAGCTATTCTTACCGCTTGGATTAATGATGATGTGTATGTTGTTCAACTTCGGGTCATTAAGATCAATCAAGGACAGCTTGGTTGTACCCAACATAGGGGCAGAAGTTATCAGTTTCCTCAAATTATGGCTAGTACTACCATCCACTATAATCTTTACTCTGATATATGTTCGCTTGAGTAATATATTTGAGTATGACCGTTTATTTTATATTATAGTTTGCTTTTTTCTTGGCTTCTTTATTTTATTTACCTATGTTTTATTTCCGCAGCAACACCTGTTTCATCCAAGCGATGAAACAATAGCTAGTTTGATGCATAGCTACCCTTATTTAAAATGGTTTATAAAAATCTTGGGTAAATGGAGTTATGCTCTGATGTATGTTTTTTGCGAGTTGTGGGGTGTTGTCATAATCAACTTATTATTTTGGCAGTACGCGAATCATATTTTTGATACAGACTCAGCTAAAAGATTTTATCCATTTCTTGGTGTGATAGGTAACGTTGGTTTAATTATAGCTGGTAATATTTTAGTAAGCTTCTCTGACCTTTCTGGGGTTTCAGATGAGCATATTCTCAAATCATATTCTAATGATATTGGCTATCAGTGTGAAATGGTTTTAAAGCCAATTATGAAGTCCATTATTTTTGCAGGTCTAGTAGCTATGGCATTATATAGGTATATAGACCATTACATCCTTAAGAACAGCCAATTTAAGAGGCGAAAAACGACTGCAGCAGAAAAAACTAAAACTTCTTTATCCTTTTCTGAGAGTATTAAATTAATTGTAAGGTCAAAATATATTGGACATATCGTGTTACTTGTACTTTGTTATGGACTGCTAATTAATATTCTTGAAGGACCGTGGAAGTCAAAAGTTAGCCAACTTTACCCAAATACAATTGATTACATAAATTTTATGGGTAGGTTTAATATCTGGATGGGGATTTCTTGCGTTGGATTCATGATAATAGGTAGTAATATTTTAAGAAGTTTCTCCTGGAGCGCATCGGCATTAGTTACTCCCTTTATGATGAGTATTACGGGTTTGATCTTTTTTGGTTTTGTAATAATTGCCAATTATGTAGATTTTTCAGATGAATGGTTTAACCCTATATATTTTGCAGTGCTTATAGGTGCTATTCAAAACATATTGAGTAAAGCAACAAAATATTCTCTATTTGACTCAACAAAAGAAATGGCCTATATACCCCTTTCGTTAGAGTTGAAGACTAAAGGTAAGGCGGCTGTAGAAGTTATAGGCTTAAAATTTGGTAAATCGCTGGGGGCGTTTATACAGTCTTCGATGTTCATTCTTATGCCAATGGCAACTTTTGACTCCTTAGCTCAATATTTACTTGGTATTTTTGTATTAATAATGGCATTGTGGATATGGAATGTTAGAATCCTTGGTAAAGAATATGCAAATCTAAAAGGCGAAGAAAATGAAAATAATTAAAACCATAATTAAAACCATAGTTATTATAGTAGTGCTATTTTTATTAGGCTTGGCTGGAGCATGGTATTTTGTAACAGAGAAACTCGCGACAGAGTTAAATGAAAAATATGCAGGTAAAGAATTTGCAATCAAAGGCGTAGATAAAATTGATTATTTCATTACCTTCAACAAAGTAGTGCCGTCAGGATTTCCATATAAAATTGCTTGGAAAGTTATAGGATGGAAAGAAGAGAGTAGGAGCGCAGATATTATCTATACATCTCCCCTAGAGTTTGGCTATGACTTGATATTACAACGTGCTTTTGTTAATTATAATGGAGATATAGTTGCCTCTTATAAGCCAGCAAAGCTTGGTTTTGGTTCGCGTTTAAGCATAGATAACTACAATATTTCTGTTGACATACCGTTAAACAAAGAATTGTTTAAAACTCTTAAGGCTATTAAAGATCCAGTAGAGATAGTAAACCATGTATCGGAGATTAAAGTTTCCACTGGAAAGGTTAAAATTTTTGATTTAATTGATAACGAAAAATTTTATGACAAAGAGTTTGAACGCATGAAATTATCATTTGTTTCTAACAAAATTTACGAAAATATCAAGGATCTATTAGATCACATTCCTCAAGAATATAAGATACACTATGTTGTTAAAACACAGCCGAATAAAGCTGTGATGAGACGGTTACCTGTTAGTTTATTTTATGGATTTTCTGCTTTGCCAGCAGGTTTTGATTTTACTGCTAATGCCGAAATAAAAACTAAAGGCAATAATGTTGGAGAGTTTATGAAAGGCCTTGATATTAAAGCTGATGTTATTTGTGAATCAAGTTACCTCGATTCACCAAATTTAAAAATACATTATACATCTGGGAATTATAGTGACGGCAGGGATTTTACGCTTGATACGAGCTCTAAAATTAAAATAAAATCAGGCATGTTTGATCATATTTTTGAAGAGTATGGATTATACGTTCCGCTTCTTCTTAAGTCGCCTATTGGTGTAGCTGTAGACCAAGAGATTCGTTATATTATTCAAAATAAAGAGGTTTTTAAGTTCAAAGATCTGGAGAATAGTTCGTATGATTTTGGCTTAAAAATGAATTCATCAAATAAAAAAAACAAGAAGTACTTAAAGATAGAGGATTTTAGTATTCTATCTGATAAATCTGGCGTAAGACTAAAACATGAAATGCAGGCGAACATCAGCCTTAAGATGGACTGGTTTGCAAAGGGTGTCTTATATTTAACGAACTACCCTACGGTTATTGAATTTAGTTCTGGGTATATCTACAGATTTGGCAAATTCAAAATTTTAAATGATGAAGCCAGGCATCTTTATGTGGATGTGAATAAAGCTTTTCTTAAGGATATATCTGATCATCCTCAATCAACTTCAAATGACTTGAGCTTTGAATATAAGTTAAATTCAAGCCGTATGGATCAATCGATGATTGGTAGTGTAAAATTTGATCAGATAATTCCTTTATATACTTTGATGCTTTATCAAAAATTGTTCGATAAAGTTGGGCACGGCGGAGATGTTTTAAGTAGAATGAGAGAAATATTACCGCAAATAGATGGCAATGAACCATTATTACAAAAAATTCTACCAAGAATTTCAGGTGGGAATATAGTTAAAGAATCTGTTGGAAAGCAAATAGATAAAGCAATGCCAGCCAAAGCAAAAGACACAATTCGAAAGATTGCGCCGAAAGATAAGAGTGGATTGCTTAAGAATCAGATCAAATAAAAAAAGATAGGTAAAAACTTGAACTTAATTCAAGAGATTCATAGCTATTTATCTAGCGATATTCAAGCGATGAATGACATCATTATTGATAGTTTAGCTGTTGAGGAGGACCTAATTAAGGTCATTAGCCAGCACTTGTCTACTGCCGGCGGAAAGAGGATGCGTCCGATTTTGACCGTGCTTTGTTCCAAAATGTTTGGCTACACCGGAGATCAATCGATCAAACTGGCTGCTGCAGTTGAATTTATTCATATGGCTACTTTGCTTCATGATGATGTGGTGGATGGGAGCAGAATGCGTCGTTTTTTACCTACCGCAAATGTTGTATGGGGAAGTAAAGCCAGCATATTAGTAGGTGATTTTTTATTTAGTCAGTCGTTTAAGTTAATAGTATCGACTAAAATAATTTCTGCTCTACAGGCTTTATCTAGTGCTTCAGCAATCATTGCGGAGGGAGAAGTATCGCAACTCGTCAAGCTTGAACAAAAACGTATTGTTAAGGAAGAAGAGTACCTAAAGATTATTAATGCAAAAACTGCCGAACTTTTTGGAGCGGCTTGTGAGGTAGGGGCTATTGTTGCTGGAAGAGAGGACGCGGCTCAAAGCCTGAAGAATTTTGGCTTGTGTTTGGGTAATATCTTTCAGATAGCAGACGATGCTCTTGACTATTTTAGTGACAGCAGTAAAGTTGGTAAGAATGTAGGTGATGATTTTTATGAAGGGAAAATCACGTTGCCAGTTATATTATTAACTAAGAAAATCTCGGAAGAAGATAACAATAAGCTAAAGTCAATGGTAGAGGCTACATATCGCTCGCCAGAAGATTTTGCTTGGGTTAAGTTGATTATGAATGAACATGAAATTCAAATAGACATTAAAAACTATCTTGAGGATTTGCGCTCAAGTGCACTAAATTCATTAGCAGAAATTAAGGTTGAAAATAGACCCCAAGACTATTTGGTGCGATTGGTAGATTTTGCCATCAATAGATCATATTAACACATGAATCAAAGTTCTGATAAACAGAATAAAATTATTTCAGTTTGGCTAGGCATGATGTGCTTTTTTATTCTGTTAATGATTTTTATAGGTGGTATCACACGACTTACAGAGTCTGGCTTATCGATTACTCAGTGGAATCCAGTGAGTGGAATTTTGCCACCTTTAAACGAAGATAGTTGGTATATAGAGTTTGAAAAATATAAACTCTCACCAGAATACAAAAAAATTAATTTTGGTATGAATCTTAGTGAATTTAAAGTTATTTATTTAATAGAGTTTATTCATAGGATTGTCGGCAGAATAACAGGGCTGTTATATATTATTCCATTATTGATATTTGTTTTCAAAGGCTATATAAAGCCAAATGAAGTTGGTATATATTTCGTGGGCTTGTTTTTATTCCTATGCCAGGGGGTGATGGGATGGTACATGGTCAAGAGTGGGTTAATTCTCGATCCTCATGTTAGTCATTATAGGCTAGCTATGCATCTGCTTCTTGCGATATTACTATATACATTATTCTTTTGGCAGTTTATGAAGAGAACATTAGCAGTCATGTTGCTTCCAACCATTGTTTCGGTCTCCTCCGAAAAGACGTGGTGTAAGCTTTCAATCGCAGTGTTAGTGGTACAGATAGTTCTGGGGGCATTTGTTGCTGGGCTCAATGCTGGACTTGTTTATAACCAATTTCCTTTGATGGGAGAAGGTATTATCCCTCCGGAAATTAAAATATCTGCTCTTTCTTTGTTCAGCTTTTCAGATCCTGTATTTGTTCAATTTGCTCATAGAATGACAGCTTATCTGCTCAGTATTATTATTGTTATTTTCTGTATTAAAGGTAGAAAGATAACTAATAAAAAATTCTTGCTATCCTCAATATGTATATTTATACTCTTAGTAATGCAAGTCTTAGTTGGCATAGCAACTTTGGTCTATCATGTGCCAATAGAATTTGCTTTGCTGCATCAAATGGGTGGGGTATTATTACTATCTTGCTTAGTTTGGGCTTATTTTCTACTACATAATTCATGAAAAAAATAATAGTTGACTCTTCAGAGCCAGTAAGGCTTGATCGTTATATCAGAAGAATATTTCCTTCTACTACTCAAGGAATTATAGAACGCTATCTCAGAAGTGGCAAAATTAAGGTAAATGGAACTAAAGTAAAATCAAGTACTCGTATAAAGAACGGTGATGAAATAACATTATATGTTGAGTTATCTCAAGGTAGCGTTGCTGTTAAAACTTTCTCAGATAGCACTATAGCTTTAGCAACAAAGTTGCTGGCTGAGTATTTGCTTTGGTCTACCAATGAGTTTATTGCTATTAACAAACCTCATAATTTGGCCGTTCAAGGAGGAAGTAAAATTAGTGTATCTGTTGATGAAGCAATATCATATTTAAATACCACAAGTGGAATGAATCTTAAGCTAGTTCATAGGCTAGATAAAGGGACAAGTGGTGTCTTGCTTATTGCACGTGGCCATGATAGCGCGGTAATATTAACTAAGGTATTCAAAGATAGGTTAATAGAAAAGACATATTACGCAGTAGTTTGTGGCCACCCCAAAAAGTCTCAAGGTACTTTACTTAACTATATAGGTAAAGATAGATCGGGTATTTTTGAGATTGTAAAAGAATTAAAAAGTGGGAAAATAGCGGAAACTAGTTACAGTGTTTTAAAGGAAAATGAGGATTATTCGTTTGTTGAATTCAAGCCTAAAACGGGTAGAATGCATCAGCTTAGAGTGCATAGCAAGATTCTTGGCTGCCCAATTCTTGGTGATGTTAAATATGGTGGTCTAAGCTATAAGCGAATTATGCTACACGCTAAACAAATAGTGATACCAAAGGAAGTATTTGGTAGTGAAGTGGTTATAGAGTGTGACTTACCAGAGCCATGGTTTAAGTTAGAAATTTAACTTATTTCTATCAATATTATTATTTTTTATCTAAACATAGTTGATATCAGATCCATTTAAAACAGGGATTAAATTTTTCTCTGTACATGCCCCTTATATAGTTGTCGCGGCCTAGTAATTTTATACTCGGGATCTTCCCACATTTCTTTCCAATGTGAAACCCAGCCAGCCGTTCTAGCTATAGCAAATAATACTGTAAACATTTGTGCAGGAATACCCATTGCTTCATATATTATACCTGAGTAGAAGTCAACATTAGGATATAATTTACGCTCAATGAAATATTTATCGTTTAGAGCAATTTTCTCTAATTCCATAGCAATTTCTAGCAAAGGATTGCCCTTCATTTGCCCAAGTTCAGTAAGTACTTCTTTACAACTTTCTCGAAGAACGGCTGCACGTGGGTCATAATTTTTATATACCCTATGTCCAAAACCCATTAGCCTAAACGGATCTTCTTTGTCTTTTGCGCGCTCAATACATTTTGGAATATTATTTACAGTTCCAATTTCTTTTAGCATATTAATTACAGCTTCGTTTGCTCCACCATGGGATGGTCCCCAAAGGGATGTAATGCCGGCACTAACACAAGCAAATGGATTAGCTCCAGAGGAACCAGCAGTTCGAACTGTTGATGTTGAAGCATTCTGCTCGTGGTCTGCATGTAAGATAAATATCTTGTTTAGAGCTCGTGCAATAGTTGGATTTACCTTATATTTTCTATCTGGGGTTGCAAACATCATGTGAAGGAAATTTTCAGTAAATGGAAGATCTGCATCGGGATATACAAAAGCCTGACCTTTTGTATATTTATAAGTCATAGCTGCGATAGTAGGCATTTTGGCTATCATGCGCATAGCTGCAAGATCTCTTCCTTCTGGACTATTCATGTCTATTGAATCGTGATAAAAGGCTGAAAGTGATCCAACCACGGAGAGCATTATTGCCATTGGGTGAGCCGAGTGGCGGAACGCTCCAAAAATATTTCGAATCTGTTCATTTAATAGGGAGTGATAACTTATTTGGTCTTTAAATTCGGAGTATTCATTTTTATTAGGAAGATCGCCATTTAATAACAAATAGGATACTTCAAGAAAATTTTTATTATTCGCCAAATCCTTAATGTCGTAGCCTCTATGGCGAAGCACTCCTTCATCTCCATCGATAAATGTAATTGCTGATGTGCAAGATGCCGTTGACATGAATCCAGGATCATAGGTAAAGTAACCAGTAGTTGGGTACAGTTTTGATACGTCAATTACGCTTGGTCCTATAGAAGCCTTCTTAATAGGTAATTTATATGTTTCATTGTTTATTTTTAGTTCTGCAAATTCTTCACTCATAAATTCTCCTTTTTACAAATTTGATACATGCCGAACGAGTCTGCAATGGTCCATTCTATTCAATAGTTATAAGGCTATGCAACTAAAACAAGATAATAACACGCTAATCTTCAATAAATTGTTGTGAAAAGCCTCATATATGAAAATAAATATGAATTTAGGTTGTTTAGATGTTTGAAGAATTTTTAAACATAAAATTTTTAAGTTAAAATAAATATATTAGTAAAAATTATGAGAATTGATTATGGCCAAGGACAGCGAAAAGCCTTTTGAAGGTTTTGGTAGAAAAATAGCGGCAAAAAGTGGCGGTGCTCATAAACCTGATCCTGAAGGGGGAATTTATAAGTCTGAAGATGGAGCAACTACCTATTTAATTAAAAGAGATATTAAAAAACTGCAAAATGATGTAGCTGAATATATGGCAGCGCAAATATTTGATGAATTATGCCCTGGCACAGCATGCACGATCACTTTGCAAAAGTCTGGAGTTACTGGTAAAACTTTCCTTGCTTCTGAGTTTTTTCAAGATAATTATCGAGACTTATATAGAGATTTAGGGAAAAAAGGGGATAGACCTGTTGGGCTTGAATTAGCACAAGACTATTTGCCCAAACGTGCTCAGTACGTTAGGCAGGGACTAGCGGAAAAAGATTCTATCACAGGCGAATTTGTTTATCAAAATTATGAAAAAACTACAGTAGCATCTTTGCTGCTTGCTGATCAATCAGTGCATTCTGGAAATATAGGTGTTGTTGGCCCAGATGGTGCAAAAAAGCTTGTAAGGATTGATTTTGGGGCAGCTTTTAGAACAATGGGTTCGGAGATTAATCCTGTTAAGTCTAATATGGCTCACGTTGTTCTAGAAAAGAATTATTTCTTAAGAGACCACCCCAAAAGAAGAATTTTTACCAAAGAGTTTTCTGCGGAGCTCAAAAGGGAAGCAGCTATTGATCTTAATCCAAGAATTGAAAAGGCTTGGAATGAAATAATAAAAAACTATGATAATGAACAAGAGCGTGGAGCAATAATAGAATTTGGGCGGCAAATAGGTGTTCCAGATCCTGTTCTTAACTTAGGATTAGGAGACAAAGCTAAACAATTCTCCCAAATAAAAGGTCATTTTGCTAAAGTGATGAAGCAAAGACAACAATCTCAAAAAGATATGGCGTTTGAAATTGATGTGAAGCTTGCTTTTGGCAAAGGTAAGGAAGACATTGATGTGGATAAATTACGAGCTGCTATTGCCGAAAACCCAAAGCATGCTGAGCATATCTTAAAAAATCCATCGGAGACTCAGGCTGGTATCAGGTTGAAAAAGAGTCAGCTCAAAATTCTACAAAAAGAGCTAGATGCCTTTAAGCTAAGTGAAATTGATATACGTAAAGATATAACAAAAAGCAGAGGGTATTTTGATGAAACTATTGAATTAATGAAACAAAAAGCGCAGTCCAAGAGTCTTGTTATCGATTTTTCCCAATATGAAAAAGCTCAGGGTCAGTGGCACGAGGTTTTTCAAGCTACTAAAGTTCTCGGGAATCAAAATATTGATTCTCAGTATGTCAGTAAATTGTCAGATGCTATGGCATCTATGAGAAAAAAGGTTAATAGAGAATTTGTAGGTCGTTTCCTTGAAAAACCAGAGCATTTTGCAGCTCAGTGGGAGAAAGTGATTCCTGAAAATGGAGCTACAATATTAAGTATAGCAAAAGAAGCTGTTGCATTCAGTAAAGACCTAGAATCTCAGAGATCAAGTGCTCAAGAGCAAGGAGGGCAAACAAGAACGACAAGGCTACATAATGTTATTAAGAGCCTTCAAGATGATCACCCTGAGCTTAAAGCTATTGGTGATAAACTGCAAAAAGGGAAAAATGTGCAAACTGGCCAGTATGATATAGAGCTTAGTGTTGATATATACATGAAGCTCTACGAGTCTGCGAGAAAAATAGAACATGGGTTAGTTGATCCGAAGACAGAAGCTCAATCCATGAGGGCTACTGTGAACAAGCAACTTCCATTGTCAAGAAGGCTTGGTGTTAGATCAATGCCTAAAACTCATCAACCTATTCAAATTAGAACTCAAGTTGGATTAAGCGAAGATGGTCCAATAAAGCCAAAAGCTAAGAATGTAGTTCTAGCAAGTAGTACAGAAGAGGTTGCTGTGGTTACTACGGTTATTCCAAAGCCAGAGTTGCAGGTTAGTGATCACAAAAAAAGCTTAATGGCTGAGATTAGGGATGCTCAAGGTAAGCCTCAAAAAACTCCGCCGGTGTTGTTTAAGCCAGAGAAGCGTGCAGAAGAACCAAGAGCACAAGATAAGGTAATAGTATCAGTTAATAGAGCGGTAAGAAGAGAGCCAACTATTTCATCTAGTCCAAGAGTATCTTCTAGTGGTGAAGTGGATCCAATTACTCAAGCTATTCGTGATGAGGTCTTGACTAAACAACAATTATATTTGCAGCAAGAGATTGCGAAGATTATTCCTGTGGGAGAAAGAAATCACTTTTTAGATCAGGATTTAAGCTCCTTTCGTACCTTTGTGCAAAGTGATATTGGTAAAGAGAAATTGTCTTTGGCGATGAAAAAACCAGAAACAGAAATCTACCTAAAAAACATTGAATCAAATGGATATAAAGAAGTACATACTCAGTTCCAAGATAGTTTTAAAAAGGTAGATTGGGTTTCACCACCAAGCTCTAAAGTTCGTTTTTCGGAAATCAAAGACCCGGATGGACAACATATTACTTCTTTAAAGGAAACTACAGTTCAGGGTGCAACGCAAGCTGTGCTTGAAGACGGGTCAATGCGTTCTATTCGGAGCTATAGGCAGATAGAATTCCCAAAACAGATTGAAGGAGGTAATGGCCCGGCGCATTTTTCAATGGCAGTGAAGGATGAAAATGGTCAGAATGTTCCAGAAAAGGGGGCGTGTATTTTACGGCTCACTACAATGACAAGGGTAAATTGACTGAAGTAAGTTCGCCAGTTCCTGTAAAATTTATGGGTAAAGGAGATGATGCGATAGGTTATATTGAGCGCGAGGGAAAGGTTTACACTTTGCCCGTAACGCAAGGTAAGTATAAAGAAATGATGAAGGAAGTTGCTGTCAATAAAGGTATGGGTGCTAATGTATCTCAATCATTGGAAGTTGAGCCTATGGCGCAAGATAAAATGACTGTTAAAGTTAATCCAAAAATTGCAGAACTAGCGAAAAATGTCGGTAAGAAATATAAAAAAGAAATGTCAGAGCAGCAGCCTAAGACTCCTACAACGAGGCCGAGGAGTATGAGTGAAGGTATGAGTCACTAGTCTTTTCCTATAATCTCTAGAGAATATGCAATGCACAAAAAAATAGATAACTGTAAAGTCTTATTCATTGTGCTCCTTATATTTTTATTTTTAGCCTTTCAAATAGGTAGTCGGTATAACTAATAACTCTGGAAGGATTGACTCTCTAAGCTCCTTTCATTTTGCTCCTAACTGAAGGTGAAAGCATTATGTTAAGCTCACGCAATTGTTTTTCTGTTACGTTGCTAGGTGCTTGCATTAGCAAATCTTCTGCTTGCTGATTCATCGGAAATGCTATTACTTCGCGTATATTTGCTGTTTCGGCTATAAGCATCACTATGCGATCAACACCAGGAGCAATACCCCCATGAGGTGGTGCACCAAACTTAAACGCTCTAATCATACCACCAAACTCCTTGTCAACATCATCTTTGCTATATCCAGCAATCTCAAAAGCTTTATACATAAGCTCTGGTTTATGATTCCTTATAGCTCCACTCGAAAGTTCTATGCCATTACAAACTATATCATACTGAAAAGCCTTGATTGCCAATAGTTCTTCTTTAGTTTTTGCTTTTTCTAGAATTTCAAGACCACCTTGAGGCATTGAGAAAGGGTTGTGACTAAAATCAATTTGTTTTGTTTCTTCGTTGATTTCATAAAAAGGGAAATCTGTTACCCAACAAAATTCAAAACGGTCATTTTTAATAAGCTCAAGTTCATTGCCTAGCTTTGTTCTTACTTTACCAGCAAGTTTTGAAGCTATTGACTTTTCAGCGCATGAAAAGAAGACCGCATCACCATTAGAAATTTTGGTTGATTTTTTTAAGAGTGCTAATTGATCAACTGATAAAAATTTAGCGATAGGGCCTTTAGCCTCGCCGTCATCAGTAAATTGGACATATCCAAGTCCTGAAGCGCCTTCGTCGATGGCAAATTTAATCATATCATCAAAGAATTTGCGTGATTTAGTAGCAGTGCCAGGGGCTGGGATAGCTCTTACAACAGAGCCTTTTTTAATCGCCTCTCTAAATACAGTGAATTCTGAGTCTTTAAAGACATTTGCAACATCATTAATTTCTATTGGATTACGGAGATCTGGTTTATCGGAACCATATTTTAGCATTGATTCAGTATATGGAATTCTAACAAATGGTGGTTTTGAAACCTCTTTTTTGCCAAATTTGCTAAAAATTTCAAACATGATTGGTTCTATTGCAGCAAAGATATCGTCTTGAGTCACGAATGACATTTCAATATCAAGTTGATAGAACTCGCCTGGAGATCTATCTGCCCTTGCATCTTCATCTCTAAAACAGGGAGCAATCTGAAAATATTTATCAAATCCAGACATCATGAGCATTTGTTTAAATTGTTGAGGTGCTTGAGGCAAGGCATAAAACTTACCAGGATGTAATCTGCTGGGAACTAGAAAATCTCTTGCTCCTTCTGGAGAGCTTGCCGTTAATATGGGGGTTTGAAATTCAGTAAACCCAGATGTGCTCATTAATCTTCGCAAGTGAGAAATGATATTTGATCTCAGCATAATGTTTTTATGCAACTTTTCTCTACGCAAATCTAAGAATCTATATTTAAGCCGTGTATCCTCTGGAGCTTCATGTTCAGCATTGACAATTAAAGGCAGGACATCAGCTTCTGATTCAACAAGGTATCGATTTACCACTATCTCGATTTCTCCTGTGTCCATAGATTTGTTTGTCGTGTCGGCGCTTCGAGCAACTACCATTCCTTCAATTGTAATAACGCTTTCATAACGCAAGTAGCTTGCTTTGTCTTTTAGTTCTAAGTCTTTATCAGTAAAAACTAATTGCGTTATGCCATAATGATCTCTAAGATCTACGAATAATAAATTACCATGATCGCGACGTCGGTGAACCCATCCTGATAATTTAACGATTTGACCAACGTGCTCTTTATTTAGTCCATTACAATGGTGAGTTCTGAATTTATGCATAATAATATATTAACTTAGTTATATTTATCTGTAGCTGATAAGTATATATATACAAATAACCATTTTAAGCAATCGGAAACTCATGAGAATCATAAGCGATCAGAAAGAATTCGAGGTACTTTGTGGAGAATTAGCCCACGAATCTATTATTTTTATGGATACAGAGTTCTGTAGGCGGAGAACTTACTATGCTAAGCTTAGTTTAGTTCAGATTGCTACAAAGGAACAAAAAATAATAGTTGATGCCCTGGCAATACAAGATATCAGTCCATTGAAAGCTTTGTTAATAAACGAAAAAATATGCAAAGTTTTTCATGCGCCTGATCAGGACTTTGATATTTTTCTCCATTTATTTGGTAAGCTACCTATCAATGTATTTGATACTCAAATAGCAGCTGGTGTGATTGGTCTTGAGGAAGTTATGGGTTATGGCAGGTTGTGTAAGGCTATGCTGAATATTAACTTAGACAAAACAATGCAAAAAGCCAACTGGCTTGAAAGACCACTTTTAGAAGAATTGACGGAATATGCGATTAAAGATGTAGAATATTTGATTCCTTTGCACAGGGAGCTGTCCAATACTATTACCAGCAGAAATTTATGGGAAACGTATAAAGCAAGAAGCCAAAAACTATTGGACCCTGACGCCTATAAAATAAATCCAGAGAAATTTATAAAGAAATTAGGTCTTCAAGATAGACCTAAGCTTTTTAAGGAAATTTTTTCACATTTTTTGATGCTGAGAGAAGAATGTGCTCAAAAGGTAGATTTACCTAGAGGGTACTGCATTTCTGACCAAGATTTAATTAGAATTTGTGAGACGTTACCAACAACTGATAGAGATTTAATTAAGCTTCAAATTGAACGTTTACCACTTACCAAAAAGCCTTTTAAAGATAAATTATTTGAACTATGTTTAGGTCTTCGAGAATTATAGGTTGTAAATATTTCAAGAAACGTTTATTTTTTATAGATTCTTTATGATGCACAATAAATTTATGTTGATTACTATGAGAGTTATCCTATTTAGTATATTTAGTACTATCGTTGTATTTACAATGCAATCGTTTGCGTCTGATTATCCTCAAACTCAAATAGAAAGAGAAATGGAGGAGATGGGATCTCTTCTTGGTGGAGAAGGAGTGGTTTTTAGGCCAGGAAAAGAGAGAAGTAGTGCGACTAAAGTTAAAATCGGCAACGTAAATAAATATTTGTTCCAATCTTCTATAGAAGTGTTAAAATTTGCTCCGTTGGCTTCTGCAGACAGCAAAGGAGGCACTATTGTTACTGAATGGTATAGTCCAAAAGATCAAAAAAATACTCAATTTAAGGTAACAGTATATATCAAAGATGATCTTATTACTCCAGAAGGGCTTGAAGTGATTGCTTTTGAACGTAAAAAAGTGAAAGGAAAATGGTCTGAAGATCACCAATCTTCTCCGATTGCAAAAATTTTGGAAGATAAAATTATTCGCAAAGCTAGAGATTTATATTTACAATCTGCTAGGTAATTATCTATGGACTTCTTAAAGATCGAGAAAAAATGGCAACAATTTTGGCATGAGGATAAAGCCTTTGTTGCTTCGACCAATAAAGCAAAGAAAAAATATTATGTTCTTGAAATGTTTCCATATCCATCTGGAAAGTTTCATGTCGGACATTTAAGGAATTATTCTATTGGAGATGTTATTTCCAGATACTTTCGTTCCATTGGTTATAATGTTCTTCATCCAATGGGTTGGGATGCTTTTGGTCTGCCCGCTGAGAATGCTGCTATAAGTAATAAATCTCATCCTGGTGATTGGACATATGCAAATATAGATGCAATGCGCACTCAGCTTAAAACTGTAGGTATTTCATATGATTGGGATAGAGAACTTACGAGCTGTTCGCCAGACTACTATAAACATGAACAGCAATTTTTTATTGATCTATACAATAAGGGATTAGCGTATCAAAAAGAATCTTCGGTAAACTGGGATCCTGTTGATAACACTGTTCTTGCTAATGAGCAGGTAATAGATGGCAGAGGTTGGAGATCTGGAGCACTCGTTGAAAAAAAATATTTGAAGCAGTGGTTTTTAAAGATTACTGATTATGCTGAAGAATTACTAAATGATATTGACGCTTTAGAATACTGGCCTGACAACGTGCGGACAATGCAAAGAAATTGGATTGGGAAGTCAGAAGGTGCTCGGTTTCATTTTGATATTGTTGGCATGGAGGAAAAGATAGAGGTATACTCTACAAAACCAGAAGTAATATTTGGGGCAACATTTGTTGCTTTGGCATATAATCATCCCATCATTACAAAAATAGTAAAAAACAACAAGATAGATGCGTTTATTGCTAAATGCGCGCATATTTCGACTTCTGAATCAGATATCGAAAAAGCAGCTAAAGAATGTGTTTTTACTGGGCTTGAAGCAATTCACCCTTTTGATAAGAATTTAAAGATCCCTATAGTAATAGCAAATTTCGTGTTAATGGATTACGGTACTGGAGCTGTGTATGGTTGTCCAGCTCATGATCAGCGAGATTTTGAACTGGTTCAAAATACTAAGGGGCTTGATCTGTTGCAAGTAGTTACTAGTAGTAACAGGCAGGAAATCAATCTAGAGAAAGAGGCTTACATATACTTAAATGACGATATAATGATTAACTCCGCTTTCTTGGATGGACTAACTGTTATCCAAGCCCGAGCAAATACTATTGATAAATTTGAAGAACTTGGCATAGGCAGGAGAGAAGTAAATTATCGCTTGCGTGATTGGGGGGTTTCACGCCAGCGCTATTGGGGGTGTCCGATTCCCGTTATTTACTGCCAGTCATGTGGAACTGTGCCAGTTCCATCTAGAGATTTGCCTGTAGAACTTCCCAAAGATGTTAGTTTTGATGTGCCTGGTAATCCTTTGGACAGGCATCCAAGTTGGAAGCATGTTGATTGCCCGAAATGTTCATCAAAAGCTCTTAGAGAGACTGATACATTCGATACGTTTTTTGAGTCATCTTGGTATTTTGCAAGATTTTGTAACAATAATGCGAACGAAATGGCTGACAAAGAAGCTTGTGAGTATTGGCTTCCAGTTGATCAATATATTGGGGGTATTGAGCATGCGATCTTGCATTTGCTATATGCTCGTTTTTTTACTAAGGCAATGGCTGATGTGGGCTATTTAAATGTACGTGAACCATTTAAGCGCTTACTTACTCAGGGCATGGTGCTTCATGTTACATATCGAGATAAAAATGGGCAATGGTTGTATCCTGAGGAAGTAGTTGAAAAAAATAGTAAATTTTACCACATAAAAACTAACGAAGAGGTTTTTAAGGGTAAGATAGAAAAAATGAGCAAGTCAAAGCTTAACACTATTGATCTTGAGAGTATGCTTAGCTCTCACGGAGCGGATAGCATAAGATTATTTGTTTTGTCAGATAGTCCAGCAGAAAAGGATTTAGAGTGGTCAGCGGCGGGACTAGATGGTTGCAAGAAATTTATTACCAGACTAGTTACTTTGGTAGAAAAATTAGCAGAATTGAAAGCAACTTCGGTTGTTAATAGTAAGCTACAGGCGCAGATTCATGCAACTATAAAAAATGTTTCTGAAGACATAATGCATTATCATTTGAATAAAGCTATTGCAAGAATTAGAGAGTTATTTAATCTGGTAAATGAAGAGTTGGTATTAGCGAATTCAGATACAAATTCAATCATAGAAGCGACCACAGCTATTATTCAGTTATTAAATCCATTTATACCCCATATTACAGAAGAATTATGGCAGAAACTCGGTAATACAGTACCATTATATAAAACTAATTGGCCCCAAGCGGACGAGTCTAAATTAGCGACTAATAGTTTTATGATAGCAATTCAAGTCAATGGAAAACTTAGAGCTACTCACGAATTTTTGACCTCGGATTCCGATGAAGAGATAAAGAAGGTGGCTCAGTCTCTACCGAATGTTATCAAACACATTGAAAAAGCTGGGGTTAAAAAGATAATTATCGTTCCTCGTAAGATAGTTAATATTGTTATTTAGTAGTAGATCTCTATGAGAATTGCCAAGTTTATTGCTAATAATGGAATATGTTCGAGAAGAGAGGCCGAGAAACTTATCGAGCAGGGTGTTGTTTCTATTGATGGTAGCATAATCAATAGCCCGGCCGTTAACATAACAGAGAGTAATGTAATTGTCGTAAATGGCAAAAAACTAGATCACGCGACTAACCCTAGGCTTTGGATCTATTATAAACCAGTAGGACTAATTACAACCCACATGGACCCTCAGGGCAGAACAACAATTTTCGAGACTTTGCAAGGAAAGTTACCAAGAGTTGTATCGGTAGGCAGGCTGGATATCAATAGTGAAGGCTTGCTGCTGCTGACCAATTCTGGTGATTTATCGAGATATTATGAGTCGCCAGCTAATAAAATTGAAAGAATATATAAAGCCCGTGTATTTGGTCGGGCAAAAGAGCTTGATTTTAAAAATCAAGCAATAGTGATAGATGGAATAAAATATCATCCGAAATCGATAAAACTAATCAATAAAGTAGCAGCTAATTCTTGGTACGAAGTTATTCTTACCGAAGGTAAGAATCGTGAAATTCGTAAGATTTTTGAGCATTTCGGTTTTGAAGTCAGTAGGTTAATTAGAACAAATTTTGGCAGTTATTCACTTGGAGATTTAAAGCCTGGTGAATTTAGAGAGGTAAAAATAAATGAGAATTATTGCCGGTAAACATAAAAATAGAGCCATACCAACGCTTAAAAATTCTGATTATCGACCATCGACGGCTAAGTTTCGTGAGGCATTATTCAGCATCTTATCTTCAGGAGAATTTGCTGATGTTCGGCTAATTCAAGGTGCGCAGGTGCTTGATCTATTTGCTGGAACAGGGTCTTTATCCTTTGAAGCATTATCACGTGGTGCTAGTAGTATCACTTTGGTGGATAATTGCCGAGAACATCTTGACTTGGCTCTTGATTTTGCCAGAAAAATAGGAGAGCTTGATAATATTAGTGTGCTAATTACTGATGCTACATTTTTGTCGAAGGCACCAAGAAAATACAATCTTGTCTTTATGGATCCGCCATATCATAACAAATTTATCATTAAATCATTGATTTGTTTAGTTAAAAATGATTGGCTTACAAATGGCGCTATAATTGCTGTGGAGATGAATAAGCGTGAAAATATTGAGCTTATTGATGAGGTGTCTCTAGTGAAAGAAAAAGTGTATGGTAACAATAAATTATTAGTTCTCAAATATGACCAAAAATAAGAGTACTTATTCTTGCACTAGTTGCGGCAGTGTAAGCAGCAAATGGATGGGGCAATGCCTAGAATGTCTTGAGTGGGGTACTATTACAGAAGAATCTGCTTCTGCTAGTAAGATTATGGTACCTAAAACTGGTAATGTACAAGAAATACATAAGCTTAATGGTAAAGTTGAATTTACAATCAGAACCAAAACGCCGATTGAAGAATTGAATCGTGTTCTAGGTGGAGGGCTAGTAGCTGGTAGTACAATATTGATTGGAGGCGATCCTGGTATTGGGAAATCTACTCTACTCCTGCAGCTTTGCACAAGCCTTGCTAACTCAAATATAGGATGCTTGTATATTACTGGTGAAGAATCAACCAATCAGATAAAGTTACGTGCTCAGAGGCTTGGCGTTAGTGATAACAATACCGGTTTATTAGCAGCTACGAATGTTGAGGATATTATCTCAACATTAGATCAAAATAAAAAGCAGTTAAATGTTGTGATTATCGATTCTATTCAGACTGTTGCTTCGACCGAGTTTTCATCTGCTCCAGGTACTGTTTCTCAAATAAGAGCCTGCGCTCATCAGCTTATCAACTATGCTAAACAAAATAATATTACTTTACTTTTAGCTTGTCATGTCAACAAGGATGGACAAATTGCTGGTCCAAAGGTTCTAGAACATATGGTTGATACTGTGCTCTATTTTGAAGGTGATCACAATAATCATTTTCGTATATTGCGTTCGATTAAAAATCGATTTGGGGGTGTTAATGAAATTGGGGTTTTTGAGATGAGTTCTCATGGGCTTGTAGAAATTTCCAACCCTTCTGAATTATTTTTAATGGAAAGAGAGAATAATGTGAGTGGTAGTGCGGTATTCGCGGGTATTGAAGGATCAAGGCCTCTGTTGATAGAAATTCAAGCTTTGATAGCCCCAACCAATATGGCAACGCCGCGTAGGTCAGTTGTTGGCTGGGACAATAATCGATTATCCATGATTATTGCAGTTTTAGGAGTAAGATTTGGTTTAAACTTAAGCTCGCATGAGGTATATTTAAGTGTGGCTGGTGGGTTGCGTATAACTGAGCCAGCTGCTGATTTAGCGGTTGCAGCTGCTTTAATTTCTGCAGCGGGTAATAAGCCGTTACCTCAAGGAAGTATTTTTTTTGGTGAGGTAGGGCTTTCAGGTGAAGTACGGAAAGTATCGCAAACTGAAGCGCGTATAAAAGAAGCGACAAAGCTAGGTTTTACCTCAATGTACTGTTCCTCAAAACAAAAAATCGATGGCTTGCAGCCAATTATGCATCTAAAGCAACTGAAAGGTTTGGTATAAAAATTTAGCCAATTTATTGCCCAAGGTGACTATTGTGGGTTTAATTTGTCACTCTAAACACAACTCATTTCCTAAGATTTCTTTAAATATTTAGACTTTATTAGTCTTTTTTATGATGATTAAGCTAATCATATTATGGGTTAAAGATTTATGTTCGGAAAAAAAGATCCTAATTATAAGAAAAAAACTTCTATAAAAGAAGACCGGTTCACTAAAAGATCCGTTGATACACTCGTAAAAGAGCTGGAACCAAAATCCTTTGCAGAAGAAATAGAGCAGGACAAGAACAAGTCAGCGGTATTGATAGGACGAGCGGAAAGAGCAGAGGGCGTCCTTGGAAGTACAAAAGCCAGTGGAGGTAAATTTGGAGTTAGAGCAGGTCAATTAAAGCAAGAGGTAGAATCTGTCGCTGTTTATAAAAGAGCTTTGATGATGATGGGCTCATCTGGGATGACTGTAACTTCAGAGAGGGGAAGAGAAGTTAGCGCTTCTGAAAATAACCTTCCAGTATCTTCTTACTTAAGTCATGGCTCAAGAACGATGATCCAAATCCCGCCAGGTAGCAATGATGATCTTATTAACTGGCTTACTTCTGGGGACACAAGTAAGGATGGTAGATCGAGATCGCAGGATCCTAATAAAGCGATGAGTGAGAAAGAACCAAAATATGTTTATAATAGAGCGGCTGCAACTCATGATGTGGCAGTAACTGGCAGTGGTAAAGTAATTGAAAAAAAGGGATTCACTATTGGATTAAAGGATTTTTTAAATAATAAAATTCTAGGTAAAAAGACAAAACACTGGGGCGTTGATCTTGCAGTTGACGCTGAATTTGGTGGTCTTGATAGTGCAGGTAATCGTGTGAATAAACCAGACGGAGATCATGGTCATTTGTACATACACTATACGCCCGCGACTAAGGATACTCCAGGTTCGATAATGATCGGTATAGAGGGTGCAGCTCCTTATTCTAGTAAACACTCTAAAATTGGCGCGTCTGATCCGATAAGCCCCACTGGCGCTTCGAAATTTGATGATTTAGCCATGAAAAAAAAAGCTACAGGTGAGCCAGAATATGATGGAACAGTAGTGCCTAAAAAATATAACGGCATTCATGCTAGTCTTAAAATGGAGGATATTTCTTCCATTACAAAATTAAATGCGAAAGATTTCAGCATTGAACTTGCAGAAGCAATACCAGGTAAGTCATCGGGAGAGTTTGTAGGAGGGATAAATCAGGAAAAATTTCACAAAAAACCTGTTTATAAAGAAACAAGAAAAACGGAAATTACAGCACCTAAGCCCAGTGCTTTTAAAAATTTTGCCAATAAAATTACATTTGGCTATGCCTATAAAAAAGAAATCAATGAATATAAAGCGGAGCGTAAAGTTCAAGCTGTTCAAAGGAAAGTTGCTACCAGAGACAGGGTAAGAGTCGAGTCTATGAGTGGAAAAGAAAGTACAAGAATACCTCTTAAGATAGTAGACAAAACACAAAATATTTCTATAGGAAGTCCTAGTATATCGCACAACGTTTCTACGTCGCGAAACCAACAGAGTGCGAGGGGAGCGTAACTTGGTCTTAATTAGGAGGTTAGAAGCTAGAAACTAGTCTTGTAATATAGGCTATACAATGGTGGGCGATAGAAGATTCGAACTTCCGACCTCTACGATGTCAACGTAGCGCTCTAACCAACTGAGCTAATCGCCCTTAATATTATAAAGTGTTTCTTAGACAGTCAGTCAACGACCATATAGATCCCATTTTTTTACTCTTAATTTTATAAAACTTCAAGAATTTAATTTGCTAAAAGATAAAAAACGTCATAAAAACATAGGAAAAATATGGTGATTTGATGAATTTGTTAGATAAGGCATACAATAATAATTTGAATTTTGTCATTGCGCTGGATGGTCCTGGTGCTTCAGGCAAGGGACACATAGCCCATTTGTTGGCAGAAGAATTTGCACTGATTTATGTTGCTTCTAGTATTGTTTATAGGGGTCTTGCATATATATGTTTACAAGAAAACATCCGTGCAGAAGATGAGCAAACAATTATAGAGTTATCACGAAATGTAGATCTTATTTCAAGAACTAAGGGTGTAGATCTTAATCTTGAGATAATAGGGGAGTTTGCTTCGAAGCTATCGACATTGCCAGAGGTTAGGCAAAATTTAGGTGTTTACTTAAAAAAACTAATTCAAGTAACTCCTAGAATAATTATGGAGGGGCGAGACGTTGGGACAATTATTGCGCCAAATGCAGACCTAAAAATCTTTATTACTGCGTCTGCAGAAGTCCGGGCAATGCGCAGATATAAACAGTTGCGCGATGCTGGAAAAGATTGTATACTCAGCGACGTTTTGGATTTATTGAAAAGTAGAGATGAGCGAGATATGTCACGCTCAATAGCGCCTTTGATACCAGCAAGTGATGCTTATATTATTGACACAACTAATCTTACCGCAGATCAAGTAATCCAAAGAATAAAAGATATTGTTAGTAAATCATCATAAGTTTAAGTGCCTTTGATTTACTTTATTTTGTTAACTTAAAACTTGGCTAAATTTGGCATTTATTTAGTCATGAAGTATAAATTGTTATGACCATAAAAAAAAGATTTGTTCCTCAGCTTGAAAATGTTAACACTTCAGACGAAGATTTTGCAAAATTACTTGAAACTGTAACTACTTCACACGTAAAAGAAGGTTCCGTAGTAAAAGGCCAGGTAGTAGAAACTACTTCCGAAGTGATTGTTGTTGATGTAGGACTAAAAAATGAAGGCAGAATTGCTGTTAGTGAATTTCAATTAATAAAGGGACAAGAGCTTCCTAAAGTTGGAGACATCGTTGATGTATATGTAGAAAAAGTTGAAGGTAGAAGAGGAACTGTCCTTAGTCGTGAAAAAGCAATTCGTGAAGAGTCATGGATTAAGCTTGAAAGAGTATTTGAAAAGGCAGAAAACATTACTGGTACCATATTTGGTAGAGTTAAAGGCGGCTTTACAGTTGATTTAGATGGCGTTATTGCGTTCTTACCTGGCAGCCAAGCAGATGTAAGGCCAATCAAAGATCCAACAGTTTTCATGAATATACCGCAGCCTTTCCAGATTCTTAAAATGGATAGAAAGCTTGGTAATATTGTTGTTTCAAGAAAAGCTATTCTTGAAGAGTCAAGATCTGAAGCTAGAGAAGTAATGCTTGCGAATATTAAAGAGGGTGATGTTCTTGATGGAGTTGTTAAAAATATTACTGATTACGGTGCGTTCGTTGATCTTGGAAGTGTAGATGGATTGTTACACGTAACAGATATTTCTTGGAGCAGAATTAACCATCCTTCTGAGGTGCTAAGTTTTGGCCAAGATGTAAAAGTTATGGTTATTAAGTTCAATGAAGAGACTAAGAGGATTTCTCTTGGTATGAAGCAGCTAGATGCAAATCCATGGGAAAATATTACTGAAGAATTTCCAATTGGCAAAGTTATGTCTGGTAAAATTACTAATATTGCTGATTACGGCGTATTTATTGAACTTAAAGATGGTATTGAAGGACTGGTTCATTCTTCTGAAATTGCTTGGGGTAAGTCAAGTCAAAATCCTAAAAAATTATTGAATATAGGCCAAGAAGTTGAGTTTGTTATTCTGGATGTTGATACTGAAAGACATAGAATTTCTTTAAGTATTAAAAAATGTCAGAATAATCCACTGGTTAAATTTGCAGAGCAAAATCCTGTTGGCAGTATTATTAAAGCTCCAATTAGGAATATTACTGATTTTGGTATGTTCGTTGCTTTGGATAAGAACACAGACGGAATGATTCATGAATCTGACATTAGTTGGGAAAATGACGGGGTAGAGTTGTTAAAGAACTATAATAAAGGTGATGAAGTTGAGTGTAAGGTTCTTAATATAGACATAGAGAAAGATAGAGTAGCACTCGGCATTAAGCAACTTACAGAAGAACCTGATCAAGCGGTTGTTGTCGAAGTTTACAAAAAGAATGTGGTTGTAACTTGCGTAGTAATAAGTACAAACAATGACGGTGTAGAAGTAAGCGTTGATGAAAATGCTACTGGTTTTATTAAGAAAACTGAGCTTTCTGCTGAAAGATCTGAACAAAAACCAGAAAGATTTGCCCAAGGTGATAGGATTGATGCTAAGATTATCGCTATCGAGAAAAATGGCGGTAGATTAAATTTATCAATTAAGGCTTTGGAAATTGATGAGCGTGATAAAGCGATTAAAGAATACGGTTCTACTGATAGTGGAGCAAGTCTTGGTGATATTTTAGGTGCTGCCCTTGGAGAAAAGGAAGACAAAAAATAAACTATAATTGCAAAATATCAGGGGGAATACCATCAGAGGCTTTTGTGCTTTCCGAAGGGTATTCCTCATCTAAATTTTGAGTCTTAAAAAACCTACATGGTAGTCATGGCGAAGAGTAGTTCTGCCATGACAGAGAACCGCTGTGGGGACTCTCTCATAATTGCGGTAAAAATTAAGGTTTTAGTATGGATAGTATTTTAATAAAAGGTGGAAAACCTCTTATTGGTGAAATAAATATTAGTGGCTCTAAAAATGCCTCGCTGCCAATTATGGCGGCATCTTTGTTGACAGAGGATATTTTACAACTAACTCGCGTACCAAAGCTGTCGGATATAGCTACTATGAAGGCTTTATTGGAAAATCATGGCTCTATTATCAGCTTTATGGACTCAGAGGATGATAGTTACTCTTTAAATTTATCTTCTTCTAATATACAGAATTATACAGCTCCTTATGACATCGTTCGTAAGATGAGAGCGTCAATTTGGGTTCTTGGCCCACTTTTAGCAAGATTTGGTAAAGCTAAAGTATCACTACCAGGTGGCTGTGCTATTGGTGCAAGACAAGTTGATTTGCATATTGCTGTTATGGAAGCGCTTGGGGCGAGGATAAAAATTAAAGATGGATATATTCAGGCTAGTTGTACTGGTAAGTTGCAAGGATGTCATTTTGCTTTTATTAAGCCGTCTGTTGGGGCTACTATTAATGCCATACTATCTGCTGTTCTTGCAGAAGGAGAATCATATTTCTTAAATTGTGCCAAAGAACCGGAGATTTCAGATTTGTGTCATTGCCTCGTAAAAATGGGGGCAGAAATAGAGGGTATTGGCTCAAGTGAGCTTCGAATTATTGGTAAGAAAAAATTACATGGAGCAACTCATCGAGTAATTCCAGATAGAATTGAAGCTGGTACTTATATGTTAGCGGTTGCAGCAACTCGTGGTGATGTTACACTTAGAGGAATTAGTTATGATATAATAGAAAATCTTGCTGAGCGAATGAAAGAAGCTGGTTCTGTGATAGAATGTGGCCAAGATTATATTCGTATTAGGCATAAAGGTGTAATCAAGCCAGTAAATATTTCTACTCAGCCCTATCCAGGATTTGCTACTGATCTTCAGGCTCAGTTTATGAGTTTTATGACACTTTCTGATGGAGTATCTATTATTTCTGAGAATATCTTTGAGAATAGATTTATGCATGCACCTGAGTTGTGTAGAATGGGGGCAAATATTATAATCAATGGAAATAACTCTATAGTTCAAGGTGTAAAGGAATTGACCGGGGCAGAAGTGATGGCTAGCGACTTACGAGCATCAGTTTCCCTTGTTATATCTGGGCTTTGCGCTTATGGGGAAACAAAAGTGAGAAGAGTCTATCACTTGGATAGAGGGTATCAATCTTTGGAAAGAAAACTTATGAATTGTGGAGCAGATATTATTAGAGTTACTGGAGATTCTGTATAGAAAGCAACTACAGGGACCATTAAGCGCAGAGATCATTATAGTAAGAGGTGCAAGCGGTGGTAGCTAAAGAGTGATTCTACAACATGCTTAGTAGATAATGCTAATTAATAAAAGTAAAATCCGTGATAAAAGAAGCTATTATAATAGATGGTAAAGAAATTAGCGAAATAATCCTCGCGGATTTAAAAGCCAAAATTGAGAATGACAAGCAGCAAGAATTTAGGCCGGCTAAACTTGCTATAATATTAGTTGGAGATGATCCAGCTAGTACGATATACGTTCAAAATAAAATTAGGGCGGCTTTAAGAGTTGGTATACTGACTGAGCTCAAACAATTTGATAGCGATTTGCCTGAAAAAGTGCTATTAAGTGAGGTTAGCCGTCTAAATAATGATCCAGAAATTTCTGGAATTATTATCCAGCTTCCATTACCAGATCATATCGACAAAGCAAAAGTAATAATGGCTGTGCATCCAGACAAAGATGTAGACGGGTTTCATCCAATAAATATAGGGTTATTGTATAGTCCATTCGAGAATGGTTTTGTGCCATGTACTGCAAGGGGTTGCCTTGCATTAATCAAGTCTTGCGTGGATGATTTAGTTGGCAAAAATGTCGTAGTGATTGGTAGATCGAATATTGTTGGCCGCCCCCTTGCAGCTCTACTTCTTAAGGAAGATTGTAGTGTCATGATTTGTCATTCAAAAACTAGAGATTTGGTATCTATTACATCCAGAGCAGACATTGTAGTATCAGCAATTGGTAGACCTAAATTCCTTACAAAAGAGTATTTTAATTCTAATGCTGTAGTGATAGATGTAGGGATTAATCGCTTATTCTTGGAGAATAAATGCACTATGGTAGGTGATGTAGATTTTCAAAGCGTAAAAGATCATGTAAAATATATTACACCGGTTCCGGGTGGAGTGGGGCCCATGACAGTAGCCTATTTGCTAGTTAACACGTATATGGCTAGTTTAAAACATAGATAAATAACTCCCCATCCGCTAAAACTACACAATAGTTGTAGAGAGTATAACTTTGGATGGAATAACAAAATAGCGTACGCAAAATGGACAAGATGCTTATTCAAGCGGTAAAAGAAATAATAATAGTAGCGGGTAAAATTGCTGTTGAAGCTAGAGAGCATGGTCTTGAAATAAAAACTAAAAAAGATAACTCTCCTGTGACTAATGCGGATATACAAATTAGTGATTATATATTCACTAGATTACAGGAAATTATGCCATCTATACCTGTTATTTGTGAAGAGAGGCCATTAGTTGATATAACGGATAAAAAGCAATTTTGGCTTATTGATCCAATTGATGGAACGAGAAGTTTTATCAAAAATAATGATAGTTTTACTGTAAATATAGCGATGATAGATAATAAAATACCAACATTTGGTTTTGTTTACCTTCCAGCCAAGGATCGGCTTTATTTTACTGACGAGAACATGAACCTTTGTATACAAGAGAATGGTCAAATTGTTGGTAACAATCCGCACAAACAAGATGGGTTTGTAGCTGTTGTTAGTTCCCATAACTTTAACTCTGAAACAAAAAATTATTTAAAAGAAAATGAGTTTTCTGAAATTATTGCAGTGCCAAGTTCTGTTAAGTTATGCATGATCGCTGAAGGAGCAGGGGATGTTTACCCTAAATTTGGCCCAACTATGGAATGGGATACTGCCGCTGGCCACGCTCTGGTTAAGGCTGCTGGAGGAAGAATTTGTACGTTAGTTGGTAAAGAGATGATCTATGCAAAAGAGGGTTTTGAAAATCCCTATTTTATCGCAGCAAACAAGAAATGGTCAGACAGTTCTAATTGGACTTGAGTCAATAGAGTTCTTATTGACCTTGTGAACGAACTGGGCTACAATGAAGGTAGTTCTGTAACCTAAACTTATAAATGTGTTTAATTAATTTGATGTACTACAACCGTTTTAACATCACTATTATTTCTCTTATTATTATCGGCTAAGGCCAATACATATTCTCACGCTCATTTTTTATTACTAATCTAATTTTTAAGTTCATTCACAATGAGGTTGCATATGCTTACTCTAAGACATAAATACTTGCCATTTTTTATGTGGCTTTTTCCATTACTTTTTTTTGCTTATCAATTTATTTTACGTCTTTGGCCAAGTTTGATGATGAATCAAATCATGGATCAATTTTCTATAAATGCAAGTCATTTTGGGATGCTTGCAGCATTTTATTATTATGGATATTCCGTGATGCAAATCCCAGTTGCAATTTTACTAGATCGATTTAGTGCTCGGCGCATTATTTTTGTATCTGCTGTGTTGTGCGGACTGGCTACTTTAATGTTTACTTACACAAGTAGTTTCTATTTAGCTCTGTTAAGTAGATTTTTGATAGGAGCTGGGTCAGCAGTAGGTTTTTTAGGAGTTTCAAAGGTCCTCTCAGAGTGGTTTCCAAAGGTTCAATATGCAAGAATGATAGGTTTTTCATTTACGTTTGGGCTCATGGGAGGCATCTATGGGGGCAGACCAGTGAGCATGCTTATAGAGACGTACGGTGGGCAAACGGTTGCTGTTGTTTTGGCATGCATATCTCTAATGATAGGTTTTGCAACATATTTTGCTTTACGTTCACCACAAAATATAAAAAAATCTATTTCGGATATTCCACAAGAAAGCTTTAAAATAGTAAATTTTAAAGCTATTCTTACTTCACCGTTTATTTGGTTGTTGGCGTTTTCTAACTTATTGATGGTTGGTTCATTAGAAGGATTTGGAGATGTGTGGGGGGTGCCATACTTAATGACTGCTTATGGTATAAACAAAGGGGATGCGGCTGGACTTATATCATTTATATTTTTTGGTATGCTTTTTGGTGGTCCATTGCTTGTCTTGTGTAGCAAGAGATTTGGTAATTACTCAGTTATTGGAATGTGTGGTTTTACTATGATGATTATATTTGTCTTGTTATTACAGAGCAAAACATATAACCCAATAAAGCTTTCTTTTCTGTTTTTTGTACTTGGTATTATATGTTGTTACCAAGTTATTGTCTTTTCAGCTGGCTCTAGCCTCGTAGAACCTAAGAATTTGGGTATTACCATCGCGTTTTTAAATTGCATCAACATGCTAGGTGGTTCATTTTTCCATACTTTTATAGGCAAAATAATGGATATATTTTGGACGGGGACTCTGAATGACTCTGGGCTTCGAATATATGATATTTATGCGTATAAATACTCACTTAGTATTGTGCCAATATGTGCGTGTTTAGGTTCAATAATAGTAGTCTTAGTAGGGTTTAGATCTCAAAACTCATATAATCAAGTTAAATCAAAAGAATTTTTGATTTCGGAAGGTTAATATATAATATTTGTACTAAATTTAGAATAAATACTGCTATAAGTCTTTTCATAAATTTAGTACAAAAATCAAATTTATATTTAAAAAATTACCACTACTAAGAGATACTTGTTTAAGTTAGCAAAGAATTCTTAGGCAGTACCATATAACAATACCTTAACATTAATTAAATAAATTCTTGCATAACAGGCTTAATTATGTTATCGTCGGTACGAATCATCTCATTTTGATTTATTTATATTAATTCTTGAGTTTATTAGGTATGGCACGTAAAAACGATTATATAGTTGAAGTTGATAAGTATATAGGTGGAAGAATATATTCTCTAAGACTTGCCCAAGGCTTTTCTCGTCAACAACTATCCCAAATTATTGGGGTTACGCATCAGCAATTACAAAAATACGAAAAAGGAACAAATAGGATTTCTGTAGGTAGATTAGTACTAATTGCTAAAGCTTTATCGAAGGATATATCTTATTTCTATGAAGGATTGGAATCAGCCAATAGTGAGCCTGTAGTAACACAGCATCAACGTATGTGTATCGAAGTATCTCGTAATTTTATGAAAATCGAGAACTCTGAGCACCAAACTGCTGTAAATACATTAGTTAAGTCTCTCTCAAAAATAGCATAATTCTAGGTATGCTACTTATTCTAAACTACAAGGGCCTGACTGGCCACACTGCTTTCTGGACTTTGGCATAATTGTAATTAAATTCAAAAATGATTCACTATAGGAATTTTAATAGCAAGAATTTCACTTTTGTCATTTATCATATATATGCTTTGAACTTATATTACCAAACTAGTGAATTTCCATTTGCAATGACAAGGATGTCAGTTCAGAGTTTTTTTAATAATATAAGATAGATCTTTTATAATTTTTTTCTCCTGGGTTTCCAAAGGCTCTTGCATGCGATGACCTTCTTCAGTAAGAGTAGGAAAAACTACAACTTTTTTGCTTTTAACTAGTTCATCAACATAACGTTTAGATGTTTTTGTCATGGCTTTATGTTTATAAATGACTGGGCGTATTCCAAGAGTTAGAGCTTCTGAAATCATAGATGTTGATTCTCCTGGAAGCACCATAATTGTTTCAGGACGTTCTAAGCAGAACTTTAAAGCAGGCCCCCACAGACTATCTTGGCCGAATTTAAAATCAATCACTTGCCATGATTTTTTTGTAGCACTGGTATCAATTAAAAATTGTGTCACTTCGTCAATGGTTACGCGATGTGCAGTTTCTGAAGCGATTGCAATACCATTAACCATTTTATGTTTCCCAGTTCTTGGGCCATTAAGGAAAATTATATTTATATTGGAAGGTAATTTTTCAATTAACTCTTTAGCCATTTTTTCAGTATATAGCACCCATGTGCCATCTGCTTGCTGCGTATCTCCAGCAAGCATTACTATCATGTCCGTATTTTGCTTTATTAATTTTGAATTTTCCTTAGTTATATTGTTCATGGTTCTAGTATGTAAAACACCATTGATTGTAATTAATTTAATTTTTTGCCTAATAGAATTAAAATTTTTATCAATGGCATGTTCTGGAAGTACTACCACAGTGCCCTCAGCAAGATTTTTCATTTCATCAAGCCATTGCCATACTAGCAATATATTTGTCTGCCTTGGTTTAGCGGTTATTGTAAATACTTCGCAGCCACTGATTCCTGCCCCTATAATAATTTCTTGTGATTTTAAAAAAGAATCTTCATTAATAGCCAAACGCAAGCTTTTAATCATCGCTTGTTCACCTGTATTAGTACTCAAAATGTCAGCACAGCACATATTGGTCTGAAAAATAATTGCAAGTAACAATAAAAATATATTTCTAGTCATGCCTTGAAGCTTTTATTTTTATTCTAATTATATAGGGAAGAAGTAAATGGTACAAGAGGCTTTTTGAGTAATATTGCGCTGTTATATTACATTCTCTCCCTGGCGAGGGGGAGAGATATCTTAAACGAGTAGCTTCTGCATGCTATTCGATCCCAGGCCAAAGCAACTCCAAAGGAGATCTCAGGACAAACCTTATAGGTTTTAGTAAATTTACCTAATATAGACTGATAAAAAATAAAGCAATTAGTTCAATTGGATAAAACAATTTGTTGGCTCTCTTATTAGAGAGTAAACACCATGCGATAGCCATAGTAGTAGCAAAAGCTAATATACCATAATTTTGACACCATAAACTTGCTGGCAAAATTAAATGGATTAAGGCGTGTGCATTTATGGTATTTTCTTGTGTAGCATCGAGAGTAGCTAGTTTATTGCGAATAATCCACAAGCTTGTAATAGCAGCAAAAGAAAAGCTTGTTAACCACAGTGTAATTTCCTGATCTGTTAAGGTACGATAAATCATACCTAATATAATGATGCTTAAAGTAATCTTTGCTGGGACAACATCGTGCTTTGAATATATAAAGATATTTAAAATAACTAGTGTAGCCAAACAAAAATAAATAAAGAAATACTCTAAATTTTGGCCAAGTATATAGTATAAAATCATTGCTAGTAGCCCAACTAATATTTCGAGAGCTATATATGATTTTGTAATTGCTATATGGCAGTAATTACATTTTCCAAAGGTGCTAAACCAACTTAAAATAGGTAAATACTCATAAAAGAGCAAAATATGACCACAATTTGAACAAAATGGAGGCCTAGTCACTTTTTGATCAAAACCTGAAATCATTATATTTCGTGGCAAGCGATGAAATATAGTAGTAGTAAAATTACCGATCAATGTGCCGAATAAAAAAAGCACTATATAGCTAACAATCAAACTTATGTTAGGCATGTCTACCACGGCTCTCTGATTTAGATTTTGGTTCTAACGTTTTATCAAGTTTAGTTCGATCAGTTACTTCTGCTACTCCCATAGGCTTTAGTTCCAAAGTTTTGGCTAGCTCCTTGGCTTTCTCTTGAGATAATTCGTTTTTAATACCTATGCTAGTCTTTAGCTTTGGAGTATCAACAGAGATTTCTTTTATAGTATTCTTAAGTTGATCAAGATTTTTTGCTTCATTTGCAATATTTGGCATATTTTGAGCAAGGATAGTGCCAATTTTTTCGCCCAGTGCTGGTCCGTACTTTACTGCATATAATGTTGCAGGTAGAACGAGTATAGGAAGTGCTAAACCTCCTACAACTACTCCAATTGATGCGGCAATGATGAGGCTTCCTGCAAGAGCAATTTTAGCAAAAGTTGATTTTAATCCGGTTACTTTTTGATCAAGTGTTTTTGATTGTGATAGTATAGAATTTAAATGAACCCCTACAAATTCAGAAATTTTTTGCTGTTGTTTTTTAGCTTTTATAGCAGACAGCACTGTAGAATGGAACAACTTGGGGTCTGAGATCACAATACTTAGTAATTCTTTGCCATCTTTGCCAGATAATAAATCTTTGAGTACTAGCCTAATAATTTGTTGTTCCTTGAGGCTTAAATCACCAAAATGAGAGGAAATTACAGATTCAATAACTGCATCTTGTGATTGTTCAATAGATTTATCATTATCGTCATCATTTTGCTTTTCTGGTGTGATTGCAATGGCAAACAAGGTCATTACCGATGAAAAAGTTTCATTAAAGATAATTTTTTGATCCAAATGTTTTTTTAACCTAGACCCACATAGCTTTACATACTCCTTAAGTTCAGGAGTTGACTTTAATCTAAGAGAATAGTCTATTGCCAGAAGATTTGAAATAGAGTGTATAAGAGTATCTCCAAGGTTATTACTTAGATGTTCTTCAAGGTATAGATAAAATGGTTTTGGATTAACTCCTTCTGGCAGCTTTATATCATTTTTCATACACAATATCTCTTAAAAGAATCTTTATCCTTACATCAAGTAGTTCTGGCGCTTTAGCAGTTGTTAAGGTATCAATTATTTCCGGAGTTAACACATTTATTGATCGAAGATTACTGCTTAGCACAACAGAGCCTGTTGGCATAATGCTACATAAATCTTGCGTAATGATTAGTAAATGGTAAGGATTTAAAGTTTTAAAATTAATATCAGCAGTATGATAATCTATTTTTATCTTTCCATTACTAGCTAAAGAATTTTCTCCTTCAAATCTTTTAGAAATTTTGATACTTATGGGGTCAAATAACTGATATTTTGTAGTAAAAGACTCTACTGCGTTGATAAATCTTGTTCTGTTTGAGCAGCTGAGATCTTGAGTGCTTGTTAGCAAAGAATTATAATCGTTATTCAGAGCAATAATTTTCTCTTCAAAATCGTTTATAGATTCAATTTGCAAAGTTGCTTCTCGTAGAAAGGTGTTTGCCTTTTGTTTCCTTTGAGCGGCTTTTTCTAAATCAGAAATAAATATAGGAATTAATAGTGCAAGGCTGATTACAAATAGTAGATAAATAATAATCTTAAAGAAAATAATGTTTTTAAGATGAATTACAAGTTTATCTATCATCTTTCTCCTCCCCAACTTTTCCTTTAATCAAAAAATGTGCGGGTATAGTAATGCTTCTTGCTATATCTTTAATATTGTCAGAATTCTTAGTAAAAAGAACACGAAAATTCTGAAAGTTAGTTTTTATATGATTAGCATAGCCATTAATAAGTTCTATTCCTTTTAAAGCTGAATCTACTGGCCCTTTATAACTAATATCGATAGATATTACTAGATCACTTTGAGGAAAATCAACTAATACTGGGTTAAGTAACTTCCACGATAATTTATCAATTTTTAAATTTTCATGCTGGGTTAAAGTAAGTATTTTGTAGTGCTCAAAAGGAGTAGATGATTTTCGAGCAATGATATTTTGTAAATTATACATCTCAAGTAAATCACTTACATTTGAAAGGTTGGGATTCCTTTTTTTTATTTGTCTATATTCCTCGGCAAGTTTGTAGTACTGTTTATTAAGACCATCTGCTTCAGACTGAACCTTAATGGCATGATACTTAAGAAAACACAGCGTTAAGATCATTCCAGAAATAATAGCGATAATAGGTTTAAAGGCGACTCTGTTTACTAGTGTAAGTTTTGTGATGCTTTTTAAAGGTTTATTTGAAGCAAGATGAGTGGCAAATTTATTGAATAATTCTATCAAAACATTATCCTGAAAACGATTGTTTGAATGATGAGGCTCGAGCCCTAAATCATCGGCGTTCAAAGCTAGGGTTTGGCAATTTTCAAACTTAAGCTGTGTTATCAGTTGTTTGAGGGTGGTATCTACTAAAAATATGATACACGGTTGCTTGTTGAGTGTTTTAATATATTGCTTATAAAATAGTAGCTTGTCGGATATTGCTTGTTCAATTGTACCAATTAGATACATATCGGATTTATCATAAGGAAACTCTACTGTTTTTTCACTCATGATATTGTTTTTATACTTTACGATAATCCTTATATTACTTGTTTGAGTGATTACTGTAAAGATTTGCAGGGCGTCTAAATACTCTGTTTTCCCACTAGTTTGAAGTATACGATCGATTATTACCCCTAACTCTAAAGGGAAGAAATAGATCCCGCTATATTTAAAAGATTTTTTTATTGAGTGTTCTAGTAAGTCACTCAGTGGTGGAGAGAAAGGGGTGGTTGCTATGCAAGTGTTCAAGACTTCCCCATTTTGGTTGTTAACTTCGTAAACATTGTAGGCAACAATATCTTCTGGTTTATATTTCTCTGCAATAAATTTATCGACAGGATTTATTTTAATTAAGCTACTTAGAACTGGCAACATTTCATGATTTAGTTGACATTCTTTATGGTCTAGTAAGAACATGATGTAGTAGCCTTTATAACCCGATAAGAACTTTCTGTATTTTTGATAATATTTCTCAGCGCCATATTCAATAAAGACGCTGTCTTGCACCTGATTTTTTTTCATAACAAAAAGTGTAATGCCAGTTCTTCCTAGAAAAATAGTTATATTTTTCTTATGAAATAAATAATTTAGCAGATTAACTATGAATTCTAATTTAGAACTATGCTTGGTGCTCAATTTGTTAATAATTTTGATGAGAAAATTGTTTTACTTTATTTTTAAGAGTAGGCACTAATCAGATCAACCTCAACTGCAACACAAAAACAATAAAAAGCTTTTTAAATTAATATTGTAATTTAGCCATAAATTTATTAAGGTTATGGTCTATAAAATTCTTAAAAACTGTAACTTAGTTCTATGCATAAAACTACTACTCAACAAATTAGAAGTACCTTTATTGATTTTTTTAAAGCTAATGGACATACTCACGTTCCTTCAAGTTCATTGATTCCGCATAATGACCCGAGTCTAATGTTTGTTAATTCTGGGATGGTACAGTTTAAAGATGTATTTACTGGAATCGATAAGCGCAGCTACTCAAAAGCTACCTCTTCCCAAAAATCTGTGCGTGCTGGTGGTAAGCATAACGATTTGGATAATGTTGGATACACGGCAAGACATCATACGTTTTTTGAAATGTTAGGTAATTTTTCCTTTGGTGATTATTTTAAAGAAGAGGCAATTTTTTATGCATGGAATTTGCTAACAAGGGAGTACAAGCTGCCGAAAGAAAAGTTATATGTAACAGTGTACCATAATGATGAGGAAGCTGTATCGTACTGGAAAAAAATTGCTGGTATTGGCAATGATCGTATAATTCGCATTGATACAAACGATAATTTTTGGTCCATGGGTGACACGGGCCCCTGCGGACCATGTTCTGAGATTTTTTATGATCATGGTGAGGGGATTCCTGGTGGTTTGCCTGGCTCTCCAGAGCAGGATGGAGATAGGTTTATCGAGATCTGGAATTTAGTTTTTATGCAATTTGAACAAGTAGATAAAGATAACCGTATTCTGTTGCCGAATAAATCGGTAGATACTGGGATGGGTTTAGAGAGAATTTCTGCTGTAATTCAGGGTGTACATGATAATTACGACACGGATATTTTCAAGGAAATAATTGGCCATACAGAGTCTATTTTAAAAGTGGAGGCCAAAGGAGAGTCATTGTTTTCCTATAGGGTTATTGCTGATCATTTGCGTTCCAGCGCTTTTTTAATAGCTGATGGTGTAATGCCCTCAAATGAGGGTAGGGGTTATGTGCTCAGAAGGATAATGCGCAGAGCTATGAGGCACGCGCATCAGCTAGGGGCAAAAGAGCCTCTAATGTATAAACTATTGCCAAAACTAGTCGATTTATTTGGTCATACATACTCTGAATTACCTAGAGCTGAAGATTTTGTTTCAAGTATCTTAAAGCAAGAAGAAGAAAGATTTAAAACAACACTTGATCGTGGTTTAAAACTTCTTGAAGAGGAAGTGAAGTTCGTTGCTAAAGGTGGAGAGCTATCAGGAGATATAGCTTTTAAACTATATGATACATATGGTTTCCCATTAGATTTGACAGAAGATATTCTGAAAAAACAAGGGGTTACGGTAAATAACAAAGATTTTAACAAGCAAATGAATTTGCAAAAAAAAAGAGCAAGAAAAGCTTGGGCAGGTTCTGGTGAGCTTAAGACAGATGCAATATGGTTTGATATATTATCAGAATTTGGTACTACGGAATTTCTGGGATATTCCCTCGAGTCAGCTGAAGGTAAAGTTTTTTCTTTGGTACAAGATGGTAAAAAATTGGAACAAATTTCCAAGCCTGGTGAGAAATTTACCTTGATAGCTAACCAGAGTCCATTTTATGGAGAGTCTGGTGGACAAATGGGTGATATTGGTATAATAGAATCACCGCATTGTAAAATACAAGTATTAAATACAATGAAGTTTTTAGGTAAAGTTATAGGGCATATTTGTCTTTTAGAGGAAGGGATTGTTTCTATAAATGATGTAGTAAAAATGTCTATAGATTTTTCTT
The DNA here is from genome assembly GCA_945875975.1 of Rickettsia typhi. Lineage (GTDB taxonomy): Bacteria > Pseudomonadota > Alphaproteobacteria > Rickettsiales > Rickettsiaceae > Megaera_A. The sequence continues at coordinate 29,986 of CAMCMD010000001.1, read as the reverse complement.
ATAGAAAACATTTGAAAATGCATCATACAGCTACGCATATTTTGCATGCAGTATTACGAGATGTACTAGGAAGACATGTGACTCAAAAAGGTTCTTTAGTTTCTCACGATAAGCTTAGGTTTGATATTAGCCATCCCAAAGCGTTGACAAAAGCCGAGATTAAATTAGCAGAACAAAAAGTAAATCAAATTATTTCTGATAACTCTAAAGTTCTTACCGAGTTGATGTCTACGGAGCAGGCTATGGAAGCTGGCGCTATGGCATTATTTGGAGAAAAATACGATTCTGAAGTAAGAGTTGTTTCTCTGGGGACTTTCGAGGAAGATAAAAATCCATATTCGTTTGAGCTGTGTGGTGGTACACATGTTAACAGAACCGGTGATATTGGTGCATTTAAAATCCTCAGTGAAAGTGCTATTGCAGCTGGAATAAGAAGGATAGAAGCGGTATGCGGGGAGTTTGCTTTCAAAGAGATTGCTGCCAATGAAGAGCTACTTAATGAGCTTATTGATATTTTTAAGAGCAACAAACCAGAATTATTACAAAAAGTTGAGTCGTTGCTAGCATCGAAAAAAGATCTTGAGAAACAAGTTGAAAAAATACAGATAAGTAGTTTGATGTTATCGGATGATGATATTAATAAGACTTCTCTATCTATAGACAAAGGACGCTTACTTTACAAGATTATCCCAGAAAATACTGATGGTAAAACTGCGCGTATAGCAGCTGAAAATTTATCTAAAAAATATACTGATTTAGTAATTGTATTTGCAAGTAAAACGAGTGAAAAACTATCCATTATTATTGCTGTTTCAAAAGAAATATCACTGAGACATAATGCAAGCGAAATTTCTAAGCACTTATCAGTTTTTATAGGAGGAAGTGGAGGCGGTCAAGCAACTCTTGCTCAAATTGGAGGAACCAATCTTGCAAAGCTGCAAGAACTTGAGAATGAAATTATTAAAGTATTGAGTTAATAAAATAACAAGAGAAGTAATTGTATGAAAAAGTATATTATTCTGTTTTTAGCGTTAGTATTAAATTCGAATTTATCTTTTGCAGATAATGATCTAAGGAATAAAGTCAGCCAAGCTAGCAAAGACTATTTATCTTCGCGGTTTATGAATGGTACTTATATGTTTTGTGACGATGATGGTGTTATAGAACAGGGCGCAAAAGGTCTATACTCTTTTGAACCACAAAAGGAATTAAATTCAGAACAAGCGATGCCTATTGCGTCTACAACAAAAACAATGACAGCTGCTGCTATTTTAAAGCTACGTGATCGAGGATTGCTGGACGTAAATGATAAAGTGTCAAAATTTTTGACAAAGGAAAGTGGCATATGGATCCATGGTTTGGTGCCTGCGTGGGCTAATAAAATAACTGTCCATAATCTGCTTACCCATAGAAGTGGTTTAACTGAATATTTTATGGCCACCAAGCTTGATATAACCAAAGCGCATGCAGAAATTAATAAAGATATCGCCAATTTTGCTGCTAGTAAAGAGCTAACATTTGAGCCAGGAAGTGAGCATAATTATTGTAATACAAATTATGTACTTTTAGGATTAATTATTGAAACAGTATCGGGTAAGAACCTTGCTGATTTTTATACAGAAGAATTTTTTAAACCGCTTGGAATGAAAGATACCAAATTGCTTACTCTCGCGGAAGCGGTCAAGCACCAAGTAGAGCCTGGTTCTACAAATTATCCTATTCGCTATTTTGTGACGCCAACAGATAAATTTGAGCCTAAATTTAATTTAGCTAAGTCAGAATTTATTATGGTTCCTTATGCTGATGGTGGTGTGGCATCAACTACAAGCGATCTTATCATTTGGAATAAAGCTCTGCATTCTGGTAAAATAATTTCAAACGACTCATATAAACTGATGATAACAAAACATTATCAGCTTCCCGATGATCCGAGTGATAGCATAAAAAAATATACTGGCTATGGCCTGTTTATATCTGAATTAGAAGGGGGAGATATATTATACCATCATGCTGGCAAAGCTTTGGCCATAAGATGCGAATCAGGTTATATGCCTTCTAAGAATTTATACTTTGCTGTTCTTAGTAATGTTATGAATTATGTTCCTAAAGAAATGCAAGATAAGATAGATATGAAAAAAGTTGAAAACCAACTTGATATCGCTTATTTCACAAGGTATATTTTTGATTCAATTAGGTAGTTTTTTTGTTTATTAAAGTCCTTGGGTTGGAATCTAGTTGCGATGATACTGCTGCAGCAATAGTTTCCTCTGGTCCAAATATTCTTGCCAATATCGTTATTTCTCAAACTGAAGAGCATGTAGCTTTCAAAGGAATCGTGCCCGAAATTGCAGCGAGGTCTCATCTTTACAATATCAAATCAGCAATCGATAGATGTTTGATTGAAGCATCAATAACGCTACAGGAAATTGATGCTATTGCAGCAACTTCTGGACCTGGATTGATTGGTGGGGTGATTGTTGGCTCAATGTATGGTAAAGCCCTTGCAAGCGCTTTAGGCAAACCATTCATTGCAATTAATCATCTTGAAGGACATGCCCTTACAGCAAGGCTTACCGACAATATTGAATTTCCTTACTTGCTTTTACTTGTTAGTGGCGGGCATTGTCAATTTGTGGTTGTGCATACTTTGGGTAGATATAAAATTTTAGGTCAAACTTTAGATGACGCAGTCGGTGAGGCGTTTGATAAAGTTGCAAAAATGATGAACCTGGGGTTTCCTGGAGGTCCTATCGTTGAACAACTTGCTATTAAGGGAGATCCAAAGAGGTTTGATTTTCCTCGCCCTTTGTATAATCAAAAAAATTCCGACATGTCTTTTTCTGGCTTAAAGACAGCAGTAAAACTTAAAATTCAAGCAATTGGTGTTTTATCAGAACGTGATATGAGTGATATAGCTGCAAGTTTTCAACAAGCTGTTTGTGATGTATTAGTCCAAAAAACAAAATTTGCTATAGTTCAATATGAGAGTATCTGTCAAGGAAAGAGATTCGTTGTTGCGGGGGGGGGGGGGGCTAACAAGCAGATAAGAAGTGACTTAAGTGCTTTGTCGGAAGAATTAGGGTATAATTTTGTTGCGCCACCGATAAAATTATGTACAGATAACGCCGCTATGATTGCTTTTGCTGGACTTGAGAGATTAAAAGCTGGTATAATAAACGGTATGAATTTCAAACCAAGAGCTCGTTGGAATTTGGAAGAATTGCTATAGTTATAAATAAATATAGTTCTTATGTCAGGGTTAGAATTAAATAAAATTGCAGCAGCAATATTGCTTGCCAGCTTAATTGCGATGGTAGTTGGTTTTGTAGCAAATATCCTTTATAAACCTAAGTTAGAAATAGCCCAGCGTGGTTATCAAGTAGAGGTATCAGAAAGCGCTTCGAGTGGTCATGGACAAGCTCCAGAAATACCTGTTGATATTGCTCAGCTTATGGCTACTGCTAATGCCGAAGAAGGAGCTAAGATTATAAAAAAATGTGTAGTTTGCCATAGTTTAGAAGAGGGGGGCACAAATAAAATAGGACCTCATTTATGGAAAATATATGGATCAGCTAAGGCTAAAACAGAAGGATTTACTTATTCAAAAGCAATGCTAGCTCTTGGTGGTGTATGGGATAATGATAGCCTATATCATTTTCTTAATAAGCCAAGTAAGTTTGTTCCGGGTACAAAAATGAGTTTTGCTGGTCTTACTAAACCACAAGATATTGTTAATGTGATAGCATATTTGAAAGAGAAAGCTAGCTAAATAATACCAGGGTATATAGAAAAGTAATTGAATTGGATAATTCCGTAGGTCCTTCGGTTACAGGTAGAATTTCCATGAAGGCCAGAATAAGCTTTGGGCGTTTCGAAATAGTCTCTACTCAAGCAGAGAAAGCTTGCCCCATATTCATTCATCAATTTTTTTGTTGTTTTACGCCACCCTTTAGCCTAGGATTTAAAGGAAATATAAAGCTAATTTTAGTAGAGAATGATTATGATAATTAGTCCAGGAGAAATATGGCTTGTGGTGGGCATAATCTTTATATTAATAGAATTTAGTACGTTCCCAGGCATAGGATTTTTATTTGTCGGTCTTGGCGCTATGACTAGTTCAGTAATTTTTTATTTTTATCCTGAAATACAAAATTATCAAGTTGCGTCGGTTGCATTTTCCTCTTTAGCATGGTTTTTGATGTTATGGTGGCCCCTTAAGGCGTTTGTTTATGATAAAAACAATCATTCTGACAAAGACTATTTTGACATTGTTGGTATGCAAGTTGAAGTTGCTTATGAAGATATTAAGCCTGGTAATCTTGGACAGGTGTACTGGTCTGGCACGATCATGAATGCTAAGTTAAGTAGTGGAGAAACGATTGCACGAGTTGGGGACAAGCTTTTCATAGTTAATACGAAAGGTAATATACTTATTTGTAAGCATAATACCAAACCTAATTTAAAATAATGATTCCAAATATTGGTGCCGTACTACTGCCTATATAGGCTTAGCTCCATTGCATTTTCACTAAATTACCTATTATCAGCGAAATAAATGCAATTCTCATGAAAAAACCTCTTGACCCTATAGTTACTATATACCTTATCTTCCAAAATAAGGAGGTAAAACGATGACTCATTGGTACGTAAAGGACTTAAGTAAATTAACTGGTATATCGGTGCAAACGCTGCATCATTATGACCGTATTGAGTTATTAAAGCCATCGCTACGGCTATCTAATGGTTATCGTGTGTACTCTGAAAAGGATTTATTGCAATTACAGCAGATTATTGCTTTGAAGTTTTTTGGCTTTGAGCTTTCAAAAATTAAGCTATTGCTAATGGGTAATGCAGGAGCTCTTGAGCATTTTTCAGTTCAGGCCCAATTTTTAGAGCAAAAGGCCAATAATTTGCTTGATGCAAGCAAAGCGCTAAAAAGTATTATTTCTAAAGTAAGTGACGATAAATCTATTCCGTGGGAAACCATTATTAAATTAATTGAGGTATATCGTATGACTGAGCAACTAGAACATCCTTGGGTTAAGGAAATATTTACACCCGATGAATTAAAGCAATATGTAGCTTTTAAAACTGAGTTAGAAACCAATTTAACTCCCGAGCAGAAAGAAGTATTCGAAAAAAATTGGGCTAATTTAGTATCTGAAATTAGCAACAATCTTGACAAAGATCCAGAATCAGCAATCGGGATTGATCTTGGAAAAAAATTCATGTTATGGGTTAATCAATTATATGGCAGAAAATATGCTCATTTGCGCACCAAAAAATTCGAAAAAGGTTTTGCTGAAGGAAAGGGACTTCAAGAGGCTGGCTTAACGCCTGAAATTGTATCTTGGGTAGACAAAGCAATGGATGTCTATTGGAGAGATCGCATTTATGGAATTTTGAATCAAGTAGGCTCGGGAGCTTCTGATGAGAAGATTTTCACACTTTGGAATGAAGTTCTTGATGATATGTATGGAGAAGATAATACACGTAAAAAGGAAATTTATGACATCGCATTGGCTGATGAAAAAGTTAGTGAAAAAGCAAAAAAATGGTTAAAGACATTATGAGATTTAATGATTATTGATTGAAATAGTTAAGAAAATTTTAGCTATTTATTTAGTGAAACTTACAATTATAGATATGGTTTGACCTGAGTTTACTTAGTATACTTAATCAATGTTCCTGGTTAATTCTTCTTGACTACACCAGCTAAAGAATACTTTGAAGGCTCAGGTTCTTATCTAGTTTATTCCCTCAAATTGTCTCTCAAAAATTTGTTCGATGGTACTAATTCTGATATATGCATTGTTAAATAATGGATGATAGCAACAAATGTTTACAAAATAGCAAGAACCGAGAAGTCATGATCATGTCCAAAGCTTTGAAATAAGGGTTAGTTTTTCTATTAAAGCACTAAATACTGATGGGTCAAAAAATTATTGCTTTCAACAAGAAATAGTTCCGATTTAATTTGATGATGTTGATGAGCTATTCTGTATGTACATACACTCATCAAGTCCTTTATATGTCATAATAATCTGTACATAGACGTTTTGGTTACATTATTTCGCAACCATCATAACAACAAAACTCACAACAATCACAACAGGCATCCCACCAGCCCGCCACATCGCCACTAATTACAATAGGCGCTGGTACATCTAGGCTTGAAAAAAATCCTATAATCTGCCCACTGCTTTGCATGTTAGCTAGTGGAGGTTGATTAGGATTAGCTACTATACCTAGTAATTGAGAGGGGTGACCAGTTTGCACTGGTAAGAGTCTACCAAAAATTTGCTCACTTTGTTCATTATACGTCGTGAAGTTAGTGGCGGAATCTAAACTGGCTTCATAATTTATTACAGGTGGTTCTGATATAGGTTCTATTGTTTGGTCTAACTGTTTATTTAGCATGATTATGATTTATATTTTTTATATGAGGAAACAATAAATTAATACTATATTGTCAATACACCAAAAATTTTGTATTATTAGAGGGAAATATAGTATTGCATTAGGGAATCGTCAAGCTTTATTAAAAATTTTTGTTCTGCCAGATACCATTCTCTGTAAATAATTATTTACACACCAAAATTGAAGTTTATTGACATAACGTATGTTAATATATTTAATAAATTAATTCGGTTGCAGACTTTTCTATGGATCAACTTAATTTAAACTTCAAAAAACAAACTTTAAATTAAAACTCATTATTACACCTGAAAATTCAAACTTTATTCCATCATAAGCATATGGCAAAAAAAGCAAACAAGGTACAAGATCGATTAAAAGCAAAACTAGCTGCTAGAGGAGTAGTGCCTGCAGCAGTGGTTCAAACCAGCACTTTTGAGCAAAATTTATCAAAAGTTTTAGTGATTCAAAATGATCAAGCCTTTATCGAAGAGACTAAATTAATTATAAATAAAATCAGTAGAAATAAACTTTCTAAAGATAAGCTTTATAATAATGCAGAACAAGGTTATTTATCAGAACTTTTTGACAAATATATCCCTCTAGTAATATCACAAATTGAATATATAAGTATTAAAGATCTTGAAGAGCTATTAAGTTGTTTTAGACAAGGATTAATTCCAAAAGAAAATTTTACTGTATTAACCAATAAGGCATATGGTTGTGCAATAGAATTAAAGCTAAAAAGTTCTGATACCTTGGAACTACGCAATCATCAATATTGTGAAGATATTTTACTATATATAGTAAAGAATATGGGTTTTCCAAGCTCATTAAATTTATTAGGCTGGGGATTTTTCTCTTATGTCGAACTGAGGTTAGTTATAGGATATCTTCTATCCTTTTCAAAATTTCTTTTTGAGAGCTTGACTCCTGGGGCTGATTGTTTTCTTTTGAATTCTGAATTTTTAACTAATTTTATAACATTTTGCACAAGTTCTAAGTCATATTTTTTTAGAAGATCATGTTTATCTAGGTTATTTTCGATATGATCTTCAATAATTCTATCTAATATAGGATATTCTGGCAGTGAATCTGAATCTTTTTGATCTGGTGCTAGCTCCGCAGATGGAGCTTTTGTAATGATTCTTTCTGGGATAATGCTCATAGTGCTATTAAGGTGCTGGACAAGTGAGTATAGTTGGGTTTTATATAGGTCTTTAATTGGATTAAAGGCACCATTCATATCTCCATAAATTGTTGCATAGCCAGTCGCATACTCAGATTTATTTCCAGTTGTAATTAACAGCGAGTTATTTTCATTTGCTTTGGCCATGAGGATTGTTCCTCTGATTCGTGACTGTAAATTTTGAAATGTAATAGAATTTTTATTTATCGGCGTATCTTTACTGAGAGTTGCTAAAAATGATTCAAAAATTTCTTTTATATCTATTGATTTCAAAACTATGCCCAGGTTTTTGGCAAGCTCTTCTGCATCCTCAATGCTCTCTTTAGAAGTAAATTTAGACGGTAGCATATAGGCAGTCACATTGTTGCTTCCAAGAGCTTGCTTGGCAATAACTGCCACTAGAGCAGAGTCAATTCCCCCTGATAAACCAAGAATAACCTTTACAAAACCATTATCTTGAACATAGTCACGAAGACCAAGTACCATAGCGCTAAACATTTCATCGTAAATATTTATATTTAAATTATATGTTGTAGAACATTTAAACTTACCATTTGTTATTTCAACAAGCTGTTGATCTGGCTCAAAAGCTTTGCCAATAATTTTTACTTCGCCATCATAGCAAAACGATCTACCATCAAACACTATGCCATCGTGTCCTAGGACTTGGTTACAATAAATTATGGGTACTTGGGTTTCCTTAAACCTTTGCTTTACTATATGGATTCTTTCGCTCATTTTATCTTTCTCATACGGGGAAGCATTAGGGACAAGAAACAACTCAGCTCCTTGTTTTTTTAAATAAATGCCTACTTGGCTAATCCAGATATCTTCACATATAGGAATACCAATTTTTTTGCCGTTGATCGTAATTATGAAAGGAGTTCCTTGGACGAAATACCTTTTTTCATCGAATATACCGTAATTTGGTAATTCTTGCTTATAGGTCTTGCCAATAATTTTACCGTTTTGTGCTGCAATGACACCATTATAAAGTAAGCCGTTATCTTCCAATATGGGAGTAGAGAGCATTAAGCAAGTATTTTTTGTTATAGAAACAAGCCTAGTTATAGTGCTTTGTATAGTTTCTATAAAATTTTTCTGAGTAAAAAGATCTTCTGCCAAATATCCAGAGGTAGCTAACTCAGGAAATAAACATATGTCTGCATTTAAGTTTAAGGAGTTTTGGTAGTGCTTTAAGATAGAATTATAATTCTCTTTAAGGTCGCCAACTCTTGGTTTTATCTGGCAGACAAGTATTTTTATGTTGCTAATAGAGATGCGTTATTAATGTTTAACCAATAATATAATATATTTTGTCACTTGGCCTATAATTTCTTCTGCTAGAATTATTAAATTAAACATACTTTAATGAAGTAGTAGGTGCTTAATTTTATAAAAACAAACATTTTCAATAAGAAAAAATCTATTAGTCTAAAGTTTGAAATCAATTCCCAAAACTGAGTTGAAACGAGGAACTTTAGGCGACAGTCTATTTCTTTAAGTTATTTATTCTTTCTTTATAATTGCCACTAAAAATATAATTACCAGAGATCAGCATGTTAGCGCCAGCTTGTGTGCATAATTTTCCAGTTTCATAATTAATACCACCGTCTACGGCAAGAATGATACCCGTTTCTTTTATGATTGAAGAGATAGCAGATATCTTCTTAAGTTGATTTATCATAAATTTTTGTCCACTAAAACCTGGATTGACGGCCATAATCAGAATTAGATCAATCTTATCTATAATAAAGTCAAGTACATTGATTTGAGTTGTGGGTAGTAATGATATCCCCGCCTTTATCCCATAAGATTTAATTTGAGAAATAGTTCTGTCAAGATGAGTCGTTGCTTCTGGATGAACCGTTATTAGATTAGCTCCTGCATCGACATAAGTTTGAATCCATTTTTCTGGTTGGTCAATCATTAAATGTACGTCAAAAGGTAAGGAAGTATATTTTTTTAGCGCCGCGATTACAGCAGGGCCAAAAGTTAGGTTTGGTACAAAATGACCGTCCATAACATCAATGTGAATCATATCTGCGCCAGCATCCTCTAGAGCTTCTATTTCAGCTCTTAAGTTGCTAAAATCAGCTGAAAGTATAGATGGAGATATTAGTATCATAGTTTCCTTCTTCTTTTGGGTTTACTGACTTAACCTTGTTATTGTATTTTCAAGTTTTTTTTCAACACCGTTTGTTGGGTTGGATGTCTTTATCTTTTTCGAGATAATGCAAGTAAGACTATCTTAAGAATGTTTTAAAACAGCTTTTATATTAATTGTAAAAGGGTTATGATACACGAATCATAAGATCAAATCAAAATTAATGAACATTATTGTTGAGATTGCACAAGAATCAGATGAGTGGGATAATGTACCATATGTAGATGAGAGTTTATTTTCTGAAATAGCTTCTATTGTTTTGTCAAGATATCCTAATTTTTTAAAAGTTAAAGAATTAGAGTTATCTATTCTTTTGACTGGGGCTAGACAAATGCAATCCCTTAACAATGAATTCAGAAATAAAGATAAAGCAACAAATGTCTTATCTTTTTCAGATATCGAAATAGGCTGGCGTAAAATAGTTGAATTTATACCAGATAGCGATTATATGTATTTAGGTGATATAGCATTTGGATATGAAGTTATTGTTCTGGAAGCTAAAAACAAATTGATTAGTTTTCAGGATCATTTTAAACATTTAGTGATTCATGCTATACTACATCTAATTGGATACGACCATATTAAGGATGAAGATGCACAAGCGATGGAATCTTTAGAAATTCAAATTTTAGAATGCATTGGCATTAAGTCACCCTATTGAACATAAAACTATTTTAATTTACATATTTATGCCCCAATCGAAAGATTCGACTGATAAGAATAGTTCAAAAATAAGAAATTTTCTTACAAAAATATTTATAAAAAAAGATAAGCGAAACGCGTTAGATAATTTAGGCGAACATAATTATTCCTTAAGCCAACAGCTGGCCACCAGTCATAAAATTATTTCTAATTTAAAGGATTTTGCCCAAAAAACGGTAGAAGATGTAATGATTCCCCGGTCCGACATTGCTTCTATTACTATTGACTCAAAAATAGAGGATTTATGTAAATCTATTTTAGAGCACGGACATACCAGAACCTTAATTTATAAAGGAAGTTTAGATAATATTGTTGGATTTATTCATATTAAAGATTTATTTGCAGTGATTGCTGGTACTAAAAAAATTAGTTTAAAGAAGTTAATAAGAAAGCACATTATTTCTCCACATTCGATGAAGCTTATAGATTTATTAGCTCAAATGCAGATAAATAGAACTCATATTGCCGTTGTAGTTGATGAATATGGTGGTACTGATGGACTAGTAACTATCGAAGATATAATTGAAGAAATAGTTGGTAGAATTGACGATGAACATGACATAGATGCTGATGAAAATAGTTACAAAATAATACGTCCTGGACTTATAATTACAAGTGCTAGAGTCGAAATAGAAAATATTGAAGAGGCAATCGGTGTTAGCTTAGGACATGAAGATGAAGAGATTGATACAATTGGTGGATTAGTTATGGCAATTTCTGGGTGCGTTCCTGAAAAAGGGGACATAATTCATATTAACGAACAGGTAGTAGTGGAGATTATAGAAGCAACCCCCCGAACTATTAAGCAAATAAAAATTACGTACTCATTTTAATATGAGTATAGAAAATATATACCTAGAACGCTTATTACTTGTTGGGTTTAGAAATTTGTTGAATTTGTCTCTAAATGTTTCAAATGGCATAAATATTATCGTTGGCCTCAACGGTAGTGGAAAGACTAGTATACTGGAATCTATTTCATTGCTTTCTCCAGGTAAAGGGCTTAAGTCAGCTAACTTTGATGATATGTGCCAGTATGGGCAAAATGGTTGGGAAACTAGGTTTAAGTTATATAGTAAGCTTGGAATAGCAGAAATTGTAACTAATTTTCAGCTGCAGGAAAAAAGCAGAAAAATTTCTTATAATGGTTCTAAAATTCCAAGTGCAGAATTAACAAACTTCTTAAATGTTATATGGATTACACCTCAAATGGAGGGCATATTTACTGCATCTCCTAGCGTTAGAAGAAGATTTTTGGACAGAATAGTATATAATTTTGATCCGCAGCACGCGAAGAGATTATCAAAATATGAGCATTATATTAGAGAGCGTAATAAAACGCTTGCTCAGCGAGGATGGGAATCCCAATTATCTTGGCTTGAGTTAATTGAAGATAAAATAACCCAAGAAGCAATAGCTATTGATACATCAAGGCAAGAAGCGATTGCTCTCATGCAAAATTCTATTAACTCTTTAGATACAGATTTTCCACAAGCAAATCTTGAACTTAGTCAGCTATTTGGAAAGCAAAAAGTTGAGACAAGTTATACTGACCTTTACAAAGAAGAGTTGCTAAATAGTCGTGTAAAAGATTCCTATTTAGGTAGGGCTACCTTTGGTATACATAGAACCGATTTTATTGTAAGTCATCGGGTCAAGCAGAGATTGGCACGGCTTTGTTCAACAGGAGAGCAAAAGGCTTTATTGATATCGATTATTTTATCCTCGATTGAATCAATTCTTAAAAGCACTAACTTTGTTCCTATTTTATTATTAGATGAGCTATTTGTGCATTTAGATGAAGAGAGAAGAAAGCAACTGTCAGACTATATTACATCAACTAAGTTGCAGACATTTATAACTACAACTGATATTATAGGTATCGAGCATTTAGCACGTAAATCGAATATTATTGAGTTATAATAGAGGCGTTATAGGTAAATGACTTTGCCTATTAGAGAGTGAATATGACAGAAAAAAAACCAGACTGGATTAGAGTTAGAGCCCCAATATCTAAGGAATATCAAAACACTAAGAGTTTAATTGATGGTCTGAAGCTTAATACCGTATGTCAAGAGGCTGCCTGCCCTAATATTGGAGAATGTTGGGAAAAAAAGCATGTAACGGTGATGATACTTGGCTCAGTTTGTACTAGAGCATGTGCTTTTTGTAATGTCGAGACTGGAAGACCAGATTTACTTGACCCGCACGAACCAGAGAGGTTAGCTATTGCAGTTGGCAAGCTTGGCCTTGAGCACGTTGTGATTACCTCTGTAGACAGAGATGATTTACCAGACGGAGGAGCGGGGCATTTTGCTGAGTGCATCAGAGCAATTAGAAACTCAGCACCCTATACCACGATTGAAATATTAACACCAGATTTTTTGAAGAAAGATGGAGCGATTGAGGTTGTAGTCAAGGCAAGGCCAGACGTGTACAATCACAACATAGAAACAGTGCCATCATTGTATAAAACAATTAGACCAGGAGCGCGTTATTTTCATTCGCTTAACCTATTGCATAATGTTAAGAAACTAGATCCACAGATTTTTACTAAATCGGGAATTATGGTGGGTCTTGGAGAGACGAACAACGAAGTGTTACAAGTTATGGATGATTTACGAGCTGCTGATGTTGATTTTATAACCATTGGCCAATACTTACAACCGACAAAGAAACATGCAATTGTGGATAGATTTGTTACACCTGAGGAGTTCAATTATTTAGAAAGAGTAGCTAAGACCAAGGGGTTTCTTATGGTATCTGCTTCTCCTCTTACGCGCTCATCTTATCATGCTGGAGATGATTTTAAGAAAATGCGTAACGCAAGAAATAAACTTCTGGGTGTTGCGTGATGCATTCATTTAAGGAAACTAAATTAATGTCACACGATGCTGAGCTATTAAGTCAAATTGTTATGGATATTGAGAAATATTCAGAGTTTTTACCTTGGTGTAGTTCTGCTGTAATCTTATCCAAGGACAATAATTTAATTGTAGCAAAGCTAGAAACAAGTTTTAAAGGGTTTTCGGAGAGTTATATATCTAGAGTGATAAAAGAGCAAACTGATAACAGTTATTTGATAACAGCTGAGGCGATTTCTGGGCCTTTTCGCTATTTAAAGAATAGTTGGCATATAAAACAATTACAAAATGGCTCGGAAATAAACTTTTCTATTGATTTTGAGTTTAAATCTACCATACTAGATATGCTTATAGGTTTGATCTTTTCTGTAGCGACAAAAAAAATGATCGCAGCATTTGAAGATCGCGCAAATAGAATCGCGCAAGTTATAGTGTGATTTTGTAGCCAGTATGCCAATAAAAAGTTTCGATAGGGTGCTATTTTATTATTTATTGATGATAGGTTGGTGTTAGAATCGAGACTGTTAAATTACTTAACAAAGCAATAAATTTAATAAGGAGAGAATTATTATGAACAAAGGAGATTTTGTATCATACATCGCTACCAAAAACAGCTGTACAAAAGCTGAGGCAGAAAGAGTTATAGATATGTTTACAAGTTCTGTAATTAGAGCTTTAGGTAAAGGAGAAGAAGTTTCTTTAGTTGGTTTTGGTAACTATAGTGTTACTAAAGTGGCAGCTAGAGCTGGTCGTAACCCAAGAACTGGGGAAGCAATTAAAATTGCAGCATATAATCAGCCTAAGTTTAAAGCTGGTCAGAAGCTTAAAGACGCTTGTAACTAATTCTTATTACTTCTTTAAAAGCATTTGCTTTGTAACAAAAGCTAGCTGGTACACCAGTTAGCTTTTTTATTTACATTGAGTTGAGTTAGATGATTAATCTAATAATGCTGTGGTCTAAGGAAATGCAAGTTTTTGGGGTTATCAAATTGCATTGTAAATCCACAACTTCCTGGTTTTATGTTGAGCTTATATTATAAACCCATAAATCTGCTAGCGCTGATACAGCAAGTCCAATGTGCCATTATACAATAAGTTTCAATTCTATTGACTCTTGCTCTTTACTAAATTTTTTACTCCATACAACTTCGAATACTCTGCATAAAGCACCATTTGCAATCACATTACAAGAGGTAACTATTGGATCTAACACAACATTAAGAGCTAAAATAATAGCAATCATTTCTGTATTGAAATTCAAGTAGTTCTCATAAATAGGTAGCATAATGAAAATAGATCCTCCTAGAATCGCCGCTGTAACAAAACGCGCTAATACGAACACACAGCTAAATTGTATCCAAGTTAGTAAATCTGGATTATGACCAAAAAAGTTTTGGTAAATCAGAAAACATAAAAAAGCATTTACAACACAATCTCCTACTTGTTGGATATTAGTAGTAGCGGGAATGATTACCTTTGCTAAATTCTTATTTTGAAGATTTTTTGCGGTTCCTTCTATTGTCCAAGGCATCGTTGATAGGCTACATCCAGAAGTCAAAGCTACGCTTCCAGCGGGTAAAAGTTTTTTATATGCCTTATCATATTAATTAATGACCAGCTTGAGCCTAATGCAAATAAAAACAAAATATACGAAAGTAAAAACAATATAAGCCAAAAAATTAAATTAGCATAATGAGTAAGTATATGATTTAGCAGGTTCATTTGATACATTTGTACAGCAAAACCAAGAATAAACAATGGAATAAGACGGGCAAAAACATTGACTAGTATCCATTCCATTAATTTGTAACTATGACTTATTGATTGTTCAAGGAGTTTATTGCTATTAAAGGCTGAAATACAACCAAAAATCATACCACATAAAGCTCCTTTATCAGAAGACCACCAGGTTGGTTTTACTAATGGCAGCTGCCATAGTGCACTGAATTGAGCAGTGAATATCTCTGTGCCAAAAGACTGTACAGTGTCAGATACTAAATTTGCAGTAAAGTAAGCATACCACACAGAGCTAAAATTAGAAATTGCCTCAAAAATTACTAAAGAGATAATAAAAGTGAGGGCTTGCCTCTTAAAGGTACGTACGGTATTAGCGATAAACGCACATATTGTCAGCGGCATAAGCCAGATTAAAAGATCTTTAATAAGTAGGCTGATAGTATAGAATAGTTGTTGTAATTGCATTGGCAAAAAGTCTGCCAAAATAACATAAGATAGTAGTATAACGATGATTTGAATACTTCTATTCTTTAGTAAGTACAACATAATAAACTTATTTAATTTTAAAAATTTTAGTAATGAATACTAGATCTTCAGCAGCTTCTTTTAAATAATCAAATCTTCCCGAGGCACCAGAGTGGCCAAAACTCATATTTGTTTTAAAAATAATTATATTATCTCCTAGCTTTCGATCCCGCAGTCGCGCGACCCATTTTGCAGCTTCCCAGTATCCAACACGGGGATCAGATAGTCCAGCACTGACAAATAGGCTAGGGTAGATTTGTTGGGACACGTTGTCATAGGGTGAATAAGATTTCATATATTCAAAGTAGTCTTTTTCTTTTGGATTGCCCCATTCTTTATATTCACCAGGGGTAAGGGGAAGGTTTTCATCAAGCATTGTATTTAATACATCAACAAAAGGCACGTGCGCAATTACAGCTTTAAACAGCTCCGGTCTTTGGTTTATAACATTACCAACTAGCATACCGCCAGCACTGCCTCCTACAATCACTATGTTTCCTTTTGAGGTATAATTAAGGTTTATAAGCTCCTCTGCAACTGCTATAAAATCTGAGAACGTACGTTTTTTATTGAGGAATTTTGCATCTTCATACCAGTCATGTCCAAGATCATCCCCACCACGTATATGAGCTACTGCATAGATAAATCCTCTGTTTACTAATGAGACAGCGCTATTCCTAAATGAGGGTGCAATGCTTATGCCGTAAGATCCATAACCATATAAATATAATGGATTTGATCCATCATTTTTAAATAATGATTTTTTATAAAATAAGCTGACAGGGACCTCTACACCATCTGTTTTTACAAATAGGCGCTGGGTTGCATATTCCTCTGGATCAAAACCACTAGGTATTTCTTGTACCTTAAGTGTTGATAGTTTATTTGAGTTAAAATCATAGTTATAAACAGTATCTGGTCTTGCCAAAGAACTATAATCTACCCTAATATCATTTTCTTTAAAATTTGTGGAATATATGTAGGCTGTATATGTATTTTCTGGAAAATTTAGGACCTGCTGGGTTTCATTATCTAGGTTTCTAGCCACTAATTCAGCTAAGCCTTTGACTTTATAGTTTATCAAGAGATAATCTTGAGTCAAATCAAAGCTGGATAGGTATTTATCTTTTTTCTCTGCGATATAGGTTGACCATGGTTTAGTAGCTGAATAATCATTTGATTCTGTCCGTAATATCTGAAAATTCTTCGCTCCATCATTAGTATATTGATAAAAGAAAAGTCCATTATGGTCGATAGAGTACTGGATTCTATCTTTTCTAGGTAAAACAAGTTGTAGAGTAAATGTTTTGTCATTCATTTTAATAAAGTACATTTCATTACTATCATGACCACTTACGGTAATAAGGATATATTCCTTGCTTGATGATTTTCCTACGCTTACATAATATAACGAATCTTTCTCATGAAAGATGAGCTTATCATCAATATTTTTAGTGCCAAGTTTATGGAAGAGCACCTTATCATGGCGCCAGTTATCATCTGTTGGAGTATAAAACAAGCCACTTTGGTCTTCATGCCAAACGATTGAACCTATTGTGTTTTCAATCTGATCTGCGAGAAAAGTTTTTGTCTCTAGGTTAAAGATTTTTAGTGTGTATTTCTCTCCACCCGTAAAATCAACTGAATAGGCCATTAATTTATGATCAGGGCTAATGGAAAATGATCCTATAGAAGTGTATTTTTGATCCTTAGCAAGCTCGTTTACATCAAGGATTATTTCTTCAGGAGCTGAAGTAGAACCGAGTTTACGACAATAAATGGTGTAATCTTTGTCTTCTTCCGTTCTAGTATAGTAGAAGTAGTCATCTTTCTTTACATAAGTTGACTGATCAGTAAGTTTAATTCGTCCTTTTAGCTCTTCAAAGAACATATCTTTCTTATCAGCTAGGAGAGCCATGTAATTGTCAAAATATGCGTTTTCCTCTTTTAAGTAAGAAAGCACTGCTTCATCAGTAATTTTATCTGGCCAACCACTTGCGCGTAGCCAATGATATTCATCTTGAATTTTTTCCCCGTGTAGCTCAAATGCATAAGGAATTTTTTGAGCCAATGGTGGGTTAATAGTCTCTTTTTTCATCATATCTCCTTGTATTAAAAATAGTATTAATGCGATAAAAATTATCTTCATTTATTGATTTTCCTTTATTTTTCCTATAAATTTTGCGAAATCTTGAGCGGTAGAGAAATCTTTATATACTGAGGCAAATCTTATATAGGCAACAGGGTCAATTTTGGCAAGTTCTTGCATTATCAATTTACCTATCATATGAGATTGAACCTCTGCGGAGCTTGAGCTTTCTATTTCTAAAGTTATTCTATTGGCAATTTTTTCGATTTCTTCTTCAGTAAAATTTCGTTTCCTTAGAGCGGTGGTAATTGATTTTAGTATTTTCACTCTATCAAATGGTCTTTTAGCTCCGCTTCTTTTTATAATAGTCAATTCCCTTAGCTGTATTCTTTCAAAAGTAGTAAACCTACCTTTGCAGTTCGTGCATGACCTTCGGCGTCTAACTACTTTACCTTCATCGGTTTCACGCGAGTCTTTAACAGTAGTTTCTGGCGACTGACAAAATGGGCATTTCATAGTTTATTACTGATAAATAGGAAATTTCTTAGTTATGTCAGTCACCTTAACATACACTTCTTTCTCTATTTTACTGTTATTCTCAAATTGTTTTAATCCGTCTAACACATCTGCAATTAAGTGTCCCACCGCTTTGAAATCATTTTCTTTAAATCCGCGAGTTGTACATGCTGGCGTTCCTAACCTTACTCCAGACGTAATGAATGGAGAGGTAGGGTCAAAAGGCACTGTATTTTTATTTGAAGTAATTCCAGCTCTATCTAGAGACTCTGAAGCTAATTTTCCTGTAAGTCCGTGTTTTCTAAGATCAAGTAATACTATATGATTTACCGTTCCACCAGTAAGAATATCATAGCCTCTCTCCACAAGAGTTTTGCCAAGCATTTTAGCATTTAATAGCACTTGGTCTATGTAAGAACGGTAATCCTCCGTTAAAGCTTCTTTAAAGGCAACAGCTTTTGCTGCAATTATATGCATAAGGGGACCGCCTTGTAAACCAGGAAACACTGCTTTATTTAGTTTTTGACCTATCTCTTCATCATTAGACATAATAATCCCTCCACGAGGGCCTCTGAGGGTCTTATGAGTTGTTGATGTTACCACATGTGCATATGGAAGAGGGCTAGGGTGCTTACCAGTTGCAACGATTCCAGCGATATGGGCAATATCTGCCAGGAGATATGCACCTACTTTGTCGGCAATTGCTCTAAATTTGGCAAAATCAAGAGTTTGTGTATAAGCGGAATATCCTGCGATTATAAGCTTTGGTTTATGCTCCATGGCTAATCTTTCCACTTCATCATAATCGATTAAATAAGTGGTAGGGTCAACGCCATAAAATACTGGTTTGAACCATTTTCCAGAAATGTTTGGTGTTGCTCCATGGGTTAAATGGCCTCCGCAATCCAAAGACATGCCTAAAATCTTGTCCCCCGGTTCGAGCAGAGCCAAATAAACTGCCTGATTTGCTTGTGAGCCTGAATGCGGTTGAACATTCACATAGGAGCATTTAAATAATTGTTTTAGTCTCTCAATAGCAAGTCTTTCGGCCTTGTCTACTTCTTGGCAGCCGCAATAATATCTCTTGCCAACATAGCCTTCAGCATATTTGTTAGTCATAATAGATCCTTGAGCTTCAAGGATTGCGCTACTAACAAAATTTTCAGAAGCAATAAGTTCTATGCTGTGTTCTTGCCTTAGTTTTTCAGCTGCTATTGCATCATAAATTTCTGAGTCTAAGATTTTTAATTTTTTATTCATCTACATCTCCTATTTAATTTATTTAATTCCGCATAAAAATTTTAAGGCAAACTGCATTCCTGTATTATCTATTGAATGAGTTAAATTTGGTATTAAATGCAGCTGGTAACTTATTTTGTTATTCTCACAATATTTAGCAAATTCTCTACTTTGACTGGCAGGCACTACATCATCGTCGAGCCCATGAATTATACAAATTGGAGTAGATGTGTTTTTTAGATTAGTTGGCCTAACTAGTCTACCAGAAAATCCAACCATCGCAGCAAATGGCTCTTTTTGAACTAGAGAAAGGTATGACGCCATCATAGTTCCTTGAGAAAAACCAACAAGAATTGTATCGGAGTTTTTTAGGCCTAATTCTTTTTGCTTATCTTCAATTATTTGCTGAATCTTTGCTGAATTGCTTTTCACTAACCAATAGATTGTCGCATTATCACGATCTTTTAGGCTAAACCATTGTCTACCAAATGGAGCCATGTCATAAGGTTCAACTCCATGAGGGGAGATAAAATGGTGATGCGGTAAAGACTCTTGGATAAACGGGACTAATCCAATAAGGTCATGACCGTCAGAACCAACACCATGTAGCAATACAAGCAGCTTGCCAACCTTTCCTGATAATGGCTTTATTTCAGGGTAATCAAGTATTTCTTCTGATAACATAAACTTACCTGCATACAATTATATTAGTTTCATTTTTTTATAGTATGAGCAATAAGCTGATATACTACATTCTGTACAAAGCGGTGTTCTTGCTTTACATATGTACCTTCCATGAAGGATTAACCAATGATGAGCATAAAAAAGCCATTTTGATGGTATTTTTTTTAAAAGATCCTTTTCTACCTTTTCTGGTGAGCCACCAACGCTCAAACCTATTCTGTGCGCCACGCGAAAAACGTGTGTATCTACAGCCATTGTCGGTTTAGAAAATGCACAATTTAAAATTACGTTGGCTGTTTTTCTACCAATACCAGGTAATTTTATTAGCTCCTCAAATTGGTTTGGAATAATTGAGTTATATTTATCGATCAAAATCTCACAAAGTGCAATGATATTTTTTGTTTTTGAGTTATATAATCCTATGGTTTTTATATAGGCTTTTAAATTATCTGCTCCTAGTGAAAGTATTTTTTGAGGAGTATCGAACTGTTTAAAAAGATTTTTTGTTGCTTTGTTTACCGAAATATCAGTTGCTTGCGCCGATAAGATAACGGCTATTGCTAGTGTAAAATTATTTGTATATTCAAGTTCAGTTTTTGGTATGGGGTTGGCAGCACTAAAAATTTGAAATATTTTTTCTATTTTATCTTGTGTCGTCATGTGCGGTGCTCTTAGTTTCGAATTTATATTTATTTTATATTGTTAATTGTATATGATGGATAAGAAAAGGACGCAACCTTTTGTTTAGCAAGGATTAATTATGAATAAAAATAAAACTGTTGACTTTATCAACGAGCAGATTTCTACTAATGAGGTGGTTCTCTTTATGAAGGGCACCGCAGATTTCCCAGAATGCGGCTTTTCTGCAATGGTTGTGGGTATATTGCAAACACTGGGCTTAAAGTTTAAAGATATCAATGTGCTTGAAAACCCAGACTTACGTCAGGGTATAAAAGATTTTGCCGATTGGCCAACTATTCCACAGCTTTATATTGCAGGAGAGTTTGTCGGGGGGTGTGATATAGTGAGAGAAATGTTTGAAACGGGTGAATTATCTAACCTAATCAAAGATATTCACAATGATCACACGAAATCAATAACGCCTGAAAATAATGCTATTGAAGCGAGTTAGTAACCATTATCAAAAACTAAGTTCAAAATAACCATATTATACCCGCTATTACTTAAGCTCAGGTTTTTTTTATAGATGACAGAAAATGCAATATTAATCCAAAATTTGGTAAAACAGTATGGCCAAGAGGGCGCTGGTGGAGGCAGCTCTCTAGCGCTAGATAATTTAAACCTAGCAATTCCAAGAGGGGCAATTTTCGGCTTACTTGGACCAAATGGCGCCGGAAAATCAACTTTGATAAATATTTTAGCTGGAACTGTAGTAAAAACATCTGGTGAAGTTAGGATCATGGGGACTTCTATAGATGAGTATCCTAAAAAAGCTAGATCATCAATTGGAATTGTGCCGCAAGAAGTATTCTTTGATACATTTTTCCCAATTTATCAAGCCCTGGAGTTTTTTGCTGGTTATTATGGCATTAAACCAAACCAACGTAAAACAGAAGAAATCTTAAGAGCTTTAAGTCTGTGGGATAAAAAAGATACTTTTCCACAGCGACTTTCTGGTGGAATGAAAAGACGTTTTCTTATAGCAAAAGCAATGGTACATTCGCCATCGGTGTTAATCCTTGATGAACCAACAGCGGGTGTAGATTTAGAGCTCCGTTTACACCTTTGGGAATATGTAAAGACATTGAATAAGCAAGGAATGACTATTATTATCACTACCCACTACCTTGCAGAAGCGCAAGAGTTATGTGATGAAATTGCTTTTATCAATAAAGGAAAAATTATTAAGCAAGATAAGAAAAACAAGCTGCTTCAGGATCTTGGAACAAGGCACATAGACGTTGAGTTTAGCGGTCCTGTAGATTCCAGGGAGCTTGAATTTGCAAAAGGAGCGGTTGAAAGATTATCTGCAAACATACTTCGTTTTCAGGTAACTGCTACCGGAGATAATTACTCCAAAATACTCAAAAATATCAATAAGATCAGGGGTGAAATCAAAGATTTGAGAGTATCTCAACCAGACCTTGAAGTTATTTTTCATCAGATAATGCAGGAATAAATGTTTGAAATTTTGTCTGATAGATCCATTATTCATATTGTTGGCCCAGATAGTCAAAAATTTCTTCAGAGCCTTACCACAAATGATGTAGTTAATAAAATATATACATATAATTACCTTCTAAATAACCAAGGCAGATATTTATATGATTTTTATATATACCAAGATAATGATAAATCTTATTTTTTAGATATTGATAAAGCTAGTAGTACCTCTTTAATTAAACGCCTATCTATGTATAAGCTAAGAAGTCATATAGAAATTCATGATGTTTCAGAATTTTATACAGTTTTGTACTCAAGATCAAAAATTCAGAACTCACTATTTTCATTGCGAGATCCGAGATATAATAAACTTGGATTCAGATCCGTAATAAAAATAGTAAATATCAATAAATTAGAAGCGAAAATTAGCAATCTGTATCTTGAAGACAAGTATAAATTCGCTATTGTAGATGGTACCTTAGATTTAGTAACAGAAAAATCGATTCCGATAGAGTTTGGTGCCGAAGAATTAAATGCAATTGATTATAAGAAGGGATGCTATGTGGGCCAGGAAGTGATTTCAAGAGCTAAGTATCAGGGAGTAGTAAGAAAAAAAATATTCAAGCTACAGTCTAGTGTGAATTTTTTAGCTATAGACCAAGGTGCAGAACTAACTTGTGAAGGGGTTAAAGTAGGAAAATTATGTTCATTTTATGAAAATCTTGCTATAGGACTTCTTTGGGAAGAAAAATACTTGGGACTTATAGAAAAAAAAGTTATGATTAATAGCTATATTTTGGATATTACTGTTCCATCTTGGAGATAGCAACGTGAATACAAGTGCCTAAGATAAGTTTTATGATTACCATTGACCAGAAAAAAGATAAAGTAGCTATAATAGCGCCTAGTTCTGCTTGTAGAGATGATGCTGGTAATTTCGATTTAGCAGTAAGCAAAACTCTTCTCAAAGTTGCAGTATCTTTGTTTGAAGAATATGGATTTTCTTGTACATATGATAAAAAAATCTTTGCTGGAGGGAGTCTAGAGTATTTTTCTGCTTATAAAGAGGAAAGATTGCGACAATTAATAGAAGCAATCGAAGATCCAAAAGTAAAAATTATATCAATGTTTCGTGGCGGTTATGGGGCAAGTGAAATAGTTTTTGACTGTCTTAAAATTAAGCCGCTATGCCAGAAGATATTGATTGGTTACAGCGACGCAACAGCGCTACATTTTTTGTTTAACCAACATTATGGATTTCCTTCAATTCATGGCGTTGTAAGTGAAAATCATAAGCATATGATAAGCAATGTTGTTTCTATTCTTGAGGGAAAAACTGCCAAATTTACAATGCAAGCTTGGAACGAATTGGCGCAAAATTCATCAAGTATTTCATGCCAAGTCACGGGTGGCAATCTTACTCTCATTTGTAACATGATTGGTACAAAACTTCATCCTGATACCGCAAATAAAATTTTATTTATTGAGGATGTGAATGAAATGGGATATCAGGTACATCGCCATTTATTACATATGAGTAATGCTGGTTTGTTCGCACATGTAAGAGCGGTAATCTTTGCTGATTTTACTGAATCAGATAAGCACTTAGATGCTAGTATTAAGCACTTCATCAGTAATTATTTAAATTCAGTTCCTGTTTTTAAAACTGGAGGAATTGGTCATGGAGCAATGAATTATCCACTTGCTCTAGGCGCTACCGGTCATATAAATAACTTGATTTTCTCTGTAGAGAGTCCGTTTAAACTGGTATAATTATGAAAATTAGGATAGGAACAAGAAATAGTAAACTGGCTCTAATCCAGACTAGCATAGTTATTGGAGAAATAACTAAATATTTTCCGCAAGCTGAATGCTTGGTAATTCCTATAATAACTACTGGTGATAAGATTACGGACAGGAATTTATATGACATCGGTGGTAAGGCGCTGTTCTTAAAGGAAATAGAGGAACAACTAAGTGCAAATGAAATCGATATTGGGGTGCATTCGTTAAAGGATGTGCCTGGAGTTTTACCAAAGGGGCTAGAAATAGCGGCAGTACTTAAGCGCGAAGACCCAAGAGACTGTTTTGTTTCTTTCCGCTATAAATCTTTAGAGGAGTTGCCGATTGGTACAAAGCTAGGCAGCTCTTCAGTTAGAAGGAAAATCTTAATTAATGCTATTAGGCCTGACCTTGAAGTAGTTCAATTTCGAGGAAATGTAAACACAAGACTAGATAAACTTAGAGCCGGGCAGGTCGATGCGGCAATTTTAGCCTGTTCTGGCTTGCGCCGTGGGGAGTGGTTTGATTCATCTTTTTGTTTTCCAATAGAAACTCATGAAATGTTGCCTGCTGTTGGCCAGGGGATTATTGGTATAGAAATAAGAACTGACAATGAGGTGATGCGTACAATATGCGCCAAAATAAATCATGAGCCAACATGGCATTTAGCCAAAGCGGAGAGAGCTTTTTTGTCGTATTTAGATGCAAATTGCCGTACACCCATGTCAGCTTATGCAATATATCAACATGATAAAATAATAGCGCGCTATATGCTGTCAAATCTTGAAGGTAGCAAAGTTGAATATTGTCAAAAAATTGGAGCTATATCTAATGCAGAAGAGTTCGGTATTGAAGCAGCAAAAGAATTGCAAAAGCTTTTTTCATAGCTATAAGCCAAGCGGTATATAAAATTCAGCTTACAATACAACATCCGCCGCCACAGCATGGTGCTTGAACATCACCAGAAAGCTCTAATCCAGTCTGATCCACGTCGGGTGGTATTGGACAGCTGGGATCAGGTGTTAGGCTATCATCGTCAGAATAATCAGGGGTGCTTGCTGACTGGCTTTTTAATTTCCCATCTTCGCCCCAAGCTTCTTTTTTTTCTTTATATGAATACTCAAATGGGCAGGGGGTTGGTGTGCGGCTACCGTCGTCTATAGGTATTGGAATTAATTGTATTTGTCCTGATGGATTTAATTTAAATTGTTGTGATACGTATTGGCCTTGATTCCAAAAAATTTTACTACTAATCTATAACTATTCCTTCAAAAGTTGACCCTTTATTAAGGGTAATTTTTACTCCTGGTGGAACTGTATAATCTCTGTCAATTTCTCCACTCAACATTATAGACTTTCCATCTTTGCTTAAAGGTTTAATTTTCATTCGTTTCCTAATTTTTATTTTAAATTATAAACATGATATTATAGAAAGATTATTTTCACAATTGAACATATAACTTTATTTTATATTTTTTGTAATTTTTCTAAATCTTACTTGACCAAACGAGATCATGTAATAAAGGTGCGTGAAAGGTGTAGATTAGGATAACTTTATGCTAGTTAACTATATTGCATTTGGTTCTTCTGTAGTCTGCTGACTAGATAAATCTTTTTCATTTGTTGCTTCTAGCCTAGTTTCAGATTGTATATAGGTTATTAGAGTCGTGGAGTGTGGGGTAAGGAACTCATCAGGAGCAACAGAAGGAAGGGGAGCTGGTCAAGCTTGAAAAATCAGAACTAGCTACAAACAGGAAACAAGAAAAGCAGTTGAACAGACAATAAGAGACAAAGGAGTTGCTAAACAAGAAGATTTTGCTGAAAAAGGCAAAAAGGCAGATGGCGTATCAGCTGGCTATGTTGCAACTGAAAAGGTTAGCAACAGACCAAAATATGAATAAACAGTGAGCGTTCAAGACTTTTCTGTTAAATAAAGAAAAGGTAAAAAAGATTGGTGAAGATAGAAAATTTCATGTACAACTATAAGTTATGTAATTTCATAGATTTAATAGCTTATGGATAGGTATAAAATGTTAAAAGGAAAAGTAATTTTTTGTGGCAATTTTTGGGAGTATTTTTTAATTTCTTTGGGCTTATTGGTCTTAACTATCTTAACTCTAGGATTATTGCTTCCTTATTATATCTACTGGTCTTTTAAGTATTTTTTTACGAAGCTTGAAATACATTTTGAAAATGTTTATTCCGATCACGATTTACTGAAGTAATAAAGCAATTCTGTTAATAGAGCGTATCACAGTTCTTTAATGATGTATCAAACTGAGATACTACCCTATATTTGTACTTGCCCTGTAACATGCATTATTTAATTGCCTAATAGTTAGATTTTCTGTAATATAACGGATACGTGAAGCAAGCATTTTAGGTGGAAGAATCGTAGCTAAAAATAATTCAAAAATCAGTGCTATTTCTGAATTATTTTTCTCTTTAAAAAGTTAAATATTGGTATTTGGTATATGCATAAGTTATGAGTTAGTAAAAAGTGAGCATAGATATTGATTTAGTAATTGTTATAGTGTTTCTAGTTGTTAACCTGTTGGCTGGCCTGTATTCAGGAAGAGGTATTACAACAATAAAAGAATATGCTATTGGTAATAGGAATTTTAGCACGGCTACACTTAGTGCAACACTAATAGCAACATGGATTGGAGGAGGTTTTTTTGCCATTGGTATATCACAAACTTATCAAGATGGCTTATTTTATATAGTTGCAAGCACAGGAGACATAATAGCTTTACTAATAGTTGCTTACGTGTTCTCTACACGTATGAAAGAATTTTTTGGAAAAATCTCACTAGCTGATGTTATGGGAGAATTATACGGTAAGCATGTTAGAATAATTTCTGCTATAGCATGTATAGCTATCTCAACCGGCGCAATTGCTCTACAGCTTAAGGTACTTTCTAGCTTTTTTAACCACTTTTTTGGACTCTCTAGCATATATGCTATACTAGCGAGTAGCTTTGTAATTATCATTTACTCTACTTTTGGTGGAATAAAATCTGTAACATTTACAGATACTATCCAATTTCTAACCTTTGGTGCATTTGTTCCTATTTTTACCTTATTTATTTGGAAAGCTTTAGGCGATCATCAGACAATTATTAAAAATATAACAAATAGTCCTATATTTGATTATAGAGAGTTGTTTAATTACCAAAACCATAAATTCTTACCTTACCTGACTATCTTTATATATAGTGCTGCTCTTACTCCACTTGATCCATCTCTTTTTCAAAGAGCGTTGCTAGCTAAAAATACAAACCAAATTCGTCAATCTTTTATAATTGCAGCATTTGTTGGATTCTTTGTGCTTCTTGCTTCTTGTTCGATTGGAATAATAATATATGGTCACAATCCTAATTTAGAACCTAATAATCTTGTGATGTATATAATTGATAATTATTCTTATACCGGTCTTAAAGGTGTTGTATTAATTGGTATTTTAGCCATAACTATGTCGACTGCAGATTCATGGATTAATGTTGCATCAGTGACATTTGCTCATGATTTTTGTAAGCCCCTTAAGATAGAATTTAAAACCAGTGAACTTTTTCTTTCACGTTTTTTTTCAGTGTTTATAGGATTTTTTTCGATAATTTTGGCACTGACCGCTCATAATCTCCTTGATCTATTGTTACTTATAGGGAATTTCTTTTGTCCAATAGTAGCTCCTATTTTGTTTTTAGGTATATTAGGTGTCAGAAGCACCTCTAAAGCCGCGTTAATTGCTATTTGTGCCGGAGTTCTAACAACGATAATTTGGAGGATATATTGGCAAAAAGAAACAAATATTGACAGTATAATGCCAGGAACTGTAGCTAATTTAGTAGTATTTTTGTTGGCTCATTGCATGTTAGTAGGTTTTAGAAGGCGAGTGAAAGTTAAAGACGAGAAATCTGTTCTAAATTTACAAAATAAAAGACAAAGAATTGTCAGAAATTTTCTTACAATTACGGAAAACTTGATAACGTTTAATTTATTAGAATACTGCAATAACAATGCATCAAAACATAAAAATACATATATACATTTTGGTATTTTTACTACCTTATCTATGTTATGTACAACTATTTTACTAGATGAAAATATATATCAGCAGAATATTACTTTTATTAATGTAATGCAAATCGTTATACTAGGGTTAAGTACTTTTTTAATTACTCATAAACTTTGGTCAGAAGAGTTTAAAAAGAGATACTTGGCGGTTATATGGTACGTTACCATATTTATTAGCTTTTCGGTAACTAGTAGCTTTTTAATATTGATCAATAACTTTTCTCTTATACCATTAATGCTTTTTTCAATAAATTTGCTTGTTATATCCTATTTATTAAGATGGCAAGAAATTATTGTTATGCTTCTAGGGGGTGTCACAATATCTTATATTATTTGCTATTATTATTTTGATACCTCTGTAGTTTATCTACAACTTTATGATTCAAAATTCAGTATAATATATTCGTTATTAATGCTTACTGGATCTCTGATCGCCTTTCTCAAACCCAAGCAAGAATACCTTGAAGAGACAGAACAGAAGGTGGATACTCTGGAAACTGAGATTACTCACTTAGATCATGAAATTATGGGTCTAAGTGGTCAAGTCGTTGGCTTAAACGAGAAAGTAGCCCACTACAGCGAACGTGTGGTGGATCAAGCAAAAGAGATTGAACGACTAGGGGCAACGACACAGAAAATACTGAACAATGTAAATCATGAGTTACGTTTGCCGATTGGTAACGTAATGAATTTCTCTGACATGTTGCATGAGGCTTTATACAAATCGGGCAATAAGCATATACAGGAGCTCTCTGAAGAGGTATATAAGAACTCTACCCGTGTATCTAGCATGATCCTCAATATGCTTGACCTTGCAACGCTAGATGTTAAGAAAGTTGATCTGCATAAAAAAACACGTTGACAGCTCCTTTTAATAGATTTAAGCAAAAACTTGTATCTAAAAAATTATTTCTTTCATCTGTTTTATAGCGGTTTAGTAGAAATTCTTTATCGCTGAATAAGTTATCAATAGTAATATCAAACCCTCTTTTTTTATATATATCTAGGTATCTAATAAGATTATGTACACCAATATTTCCTGTGTCTTTTGATTCCCACTTTGTAATCGTGCTTTCTGAAATTCCATAGTGCTTTTCTATATAAAATCGGCTCATACCTGAAATTTTTCTCAGATGTTTTAGACGCTCTCCTGGACAAAGTAAATTCACAACTTATCTACCATTTTAAAAAGTAAATAAATATACCCTTTTATTTGTTAATTTTCAACCTAAATTTTAAAAAAACTTTAAAGACCATTAAGTAATACCTATATTTTATGGTGGAAAATAATTATTTCTTCATTAAAATTTATATTTTTCATCATTATATTATGTTTTTTTACTTTTGTTTCATGTATAATACTCAAATTCATTTGGTTTATGCTATATAATTATATGGGATTAGAACGGGCACAACACTATAACCAAAAATCAAGCTGTATAAAATTTTATCAAGTTCATAACATATGAGATAATTAGGGTAGCCAAGGTTTTAGCAGTATATATCAGAAGGTTTTAATGGAGGATTTTACTAGGGATCAAAAAACTTTGTTTAACGAACTAAATAATAAGATTATAGAGTTAGAACAACAACTCAATAATAGAGATGAATTTCTAGCCCATGCGGTACATGAGCTTAGAGGTGCGGTTCATAATATTTATTTTATTTCAGATTATTTGAATAATTGCTGGATTAATATTATACCATCTAAGCAACAGGAACATGTTGTTGTGCGCCAGGTATTTTAGTCCACCCCTGCGCCAGAAGAGAAGTCCACTTCATACTAACTTTTTTGCTGCACTTTGTCATCCTCCATTTTAAATTTAGGTATAAAGTTTTTTCTATAAGAATCCCCTTCTAACACTACCCTGTAA